>NZ_AKJX01000099.1 GCF_000276605.1 Acidovorax sp. CF316
GTGGCACCGGCGGCGGCAGGTCGGGGGATGGGACAGGGGGGCTTGCGGGGGCGGGCGCGGCGGTCATGCTGGGGATTGTCACGCACTGTGAGCAAATGTTGTGTAGGTGCCCGCGCCAACGCAACAGCCGGCAGGCGCCTGCCGCGCAAATGCAACGCAATTGCCTCGCTATTCGCGCGATGGGGGCGACGCCGGGCCGCTAGCATGGCTGCATGCAAGTTGAACCATTGCCTGGCGGCCAGCCGCAGGGCCCCTCCGAACGACGACTGCCCGCCGGGCAGTCCGGCATGGCCGCACCCACGCAGGGCAATGCCCGCGCCCGGCCCGTCGTGCACCGTGTGGTCGTGCCGCTGCTGGCCGTGGCCTCGCTGCTGGCCGCGGGCTGCTCGTCGCTCGACGTGCCGCGGGCCGACAACTACCCGGCATCGAACCAGAAGAAGGCACGTGCCGTGCACCACTGGGACGTGCTGGCTGACGACGTGGCCACGCGCATCTCCGACAAGATCCGCAACTGGCCGGCGGGAGAGCACCCGATCTACGTGTCCGCCTCGGGCGACACCAGCTTCAACAATGGCTTTCGCAAGCTGCTGATCACCCGGCTGCTGGACCGCGGCGTGGTGCTCACCAACCAGCCCTCGGCCGTGACCCTGGCGTTCGAGACCCAACTGGTGCAGCACCCGGGCCGTGTCTCCAACAGCCTGCCCATGCCCCTGACCCGGCTGGCCCTGGGCGTGGGCGTGGCGCGCGACTGGGTCCACCGCGCGCCCAGCGCCACCTCCATCGTCGCCGGGATGACCGCGATCGGGGCCCTGGCCGATGCCGCGCAGTACACCACCGACGGCCCCGCCGCGGGCGGCCCGACGCGCACCGAGGTGCTCATCACGACCTCGCTGGAAAGCGGCGACCGCTACCTGGCGCGCACCTCCGACGTGTACTACATCGAACAGGACGACGCCGTGCTCTACCAAGTGCAGCAGCCGCCACCTCCGCCGCCCCCGCCGCCACCGCCGACCCCGGTCAAGACCTGGCAGGTGGTGAGCCCGCCGATGATGGTGGTGGCGCCATGATGCGGCGCAGCCTGTTGCGCGCCGCCGGGGCGCTGCTGCCGGTGCTGGCCCTGTCGGGCTGCGCCTCCTACTACTACGGCGACAAGGCCGGTGGCAGTGGTGGCGGGCTCATGGACCTGATCACCCCCACGACCATCGAGCGCAACCACCGCGCAGCCGATGCGCTGCTGTTGCAGGCGCCGCTGGACCCGCAGCACGCCGTGCTGGTGGCCACGCTGGTGAATGTGGACCGCCTGAACGAGTCCTCGCGCCTGGGGCGCATTTTTTCCGAGCAAATCGGCTCGCGCCTGGTGCAGCGCGGCCTGCGCGTGACCGAGCTCAAGCTGCGCGAGAACGTGGCCATGCAGCGCGGCACCGGCGAGTTGCTGCTCTCGCGCGAGGTGCGCGAGGTGAGCCGCGCGCACGATGCGCAGGCCGTGGTGGTGGGCACCTACGCCGTCTCGACCACCACGCTGTTCATCAGCCTCAAGATCGTGAACCCGGTGGGCAACACCGTGGTGGCGGCGCACGACTATGCGATGCCCGTCGACGAGAACGTGCGTTCGCTGCTGGCCGCGCGGTAGATCGCGCGCCAGGAAACCTTCCTCCAGCAAAAAGCCCCGCACGGCACGGCCGGCGGGGCTTTGGTATTTGTGGGCGGCCCGGCATCGCCGGGCAGCGGGTCAGTGCAACATCAGGGCGCCAGCGTTCTTGCTCTTGCCGGCGCGGGCGGGCGGGTTGCACAGGCCGCAGGTGTAGTGGCGGTTTTCGTAGAGCTCGGTCACGAAGTGGCCCTTGCAGTCGGCGCACTGGGTGCGGGTGAGCATGCCGGCGTCCACGAACTTCACCAGGCGCCAGGCGCGGGTGAAGGACAGCAGGGGTTCGATCTCGGCGGTGGTGACCTGCTCGTTGTACAGGCGGTAGGCCTTGGTCAGCAGTTCCACCGAGTCCAGGTCCACGCCCTTGGACAGGTATTCGTAGATGTTCAGGAACAGCGAGCTGTGGATGTTTTCCTGCCAGGTCAGGAACCAGTCGGTCGAGAAGGGCAGTTGGCCCTTGGATGGCGACTTGCCGGCGATCTCCTTGTACAGGCGGATCAGGCGTTCATACGACAGCGTGGTTTCCGACTCCAGCACCTGCATGCGGGCGCCCATGCCGATCAGCATCGCAGCGCGTTCGATCTGCTTGGATTCGTTGAGTACGCTCTTGGCTGGGGCTTTGGCGGCGGCAGTCGTGGTCATGGCAGGCTTTCGAAGGAGGCGGTGAACAAGCGGGGCGGGCTGCAGGGAGGCGCGGTGCTCAGAGCACTTCCGACACGCGGCTGGCCATCAGGATGTTGGCGTGCAGGGTGTTGGTGGCTTCGTTGCCCACCTTCTTGGCCGTGTGGTTGGTCAGCAAGCTCCAGACCAGGTTGTCGTCCACGCGGAAGCTGCAAAGAAGCGTGTTTCTGGAGGCCAGTTTCAGCACTTGGGCGGCCGACAGCGATGCCAGAATATCGGCAGCGTCTTCGTTCATGCCCAGGCGGAACACTGCTTCTGCCTTGTCGTGGCGAATCAGGTTCTGCGCCAGCATCAGGTAGGTCAGGTTGGCTTCGCGGATCTCGGCGAGCAGTTGTTCGTTGGTCATGGCGGTGGTTCCTTTGTTCCAGTTCCGGGGCTTCGCCTTGCCATGCTGTTTGCATGTTTTGCGTGATCCGGTGAAATGGATTGTGAAACCAGGCCAATCAAAAATTAAGTCGGCGTTGCTCTGTGCAGCGTGTCTGGTTCAGGGGTAGTCCGTGTAGGAATTTGCCTTACAGACGCCGAAGGTCCGGTACTACCCCACAGAGCGCCACGGCCTGCTGCCGCAAGGCGCTCAGGCCGCCAGCAACCGGCTCAGCCGCGTTCCACCGGGCGTGAAGAATCGCTCACCCATTCGCTCCAGCTGCCGGCAAAAAGCGCGGTTTTCCCGAGCCCGGCGACCTCCATGGCGATCAGATTGGGCAGGGCGCTCACGCCGCTGCCGCACTGGTGCACCACGCTGGCCGGATCGCGCCCCTGCAGCAGGGTGTCGAACTCGGCGCGCAGCACGGCGGCGGGCTTGAACTTGCCGTCAGGGCCGATGTTGTCCACGAAGGGGCGGTTCAGGGCGCCGGGAATGTGGCCGGCCACCGGGTCCAGCGGCTCCACCTCGCCGCGGTAGCGCGGGGCGGCGCGCGCATCCACCACCGTCTGGCCGGGCTGCTGCAGGTGGGCCAGCACGTCGCTGGCCGTGGCCAGGCGGCGCAGGGGTTCCTTGAGTTCGAAGTTGGACTGGAAGTGCGCGGGCTCTTCACCGCTGGCGACTGCACCGCCCGCGGCCTGCCAGGCCTGCAGGCCGCCGTCGAGCACGGCCACGGCGTCGTGCCCGGCCCACTTGAGCATCCACCACAGGCGGCCACAGTAGTTGGCGCCCTGGCGGTCGTACACCACGGCCTGCATACCGTTGGCAAAGCCCACGCTGGACAGCCAGATCGCAAAGCGTTCGCGGCTGGGCAGCGGGTGGCGGCCGCCCGATGCGGGCTTGTCCGCCTCCTGGGCGGTGACCACGGCGCCCGATGCGCCGGGCACGCCGTGCTTGGCGCTCAGGTTCTCGTTCAGGTCCGCATACACCGCGCCGGGGATATGGGCCTGGGCGTATTGCTGCGCACCGGCGGTGGACTGCGTCAGGTCGAAGCTGCAGTCGAACACCATCAGGGGGGTGCCGCTGGCGGCCAGCGATTGCAGTTCGGTAGCGGAGATCAGGGTGGTGTAGGTCATGGCAGCGGGACGGTTGAGAGCTGAGCCCTGCATTGTGTCAATGGTCGGCGTTCACAAACGTATCAATTGTTCACGCCTTTGATTGCTGTGGGGCGCCATGCGCAGCCCACATCGCGTGAAACTGGCAGGGCCAATGCCAGTGCCCCCGTGCAAGGGCCGCCCCGCCGCACCGGGGGCGTCCCCCTCCCGACTCGCGCAGCGAGACGAGAGAGGGGCTGAGGGCCGCGGCTCCGAGCCTGCTTGCGCAGGCTTGGACGTGCCCGAAGAGCGGCCGTCTTTGGCGGACGCACGGAGGCGCGAAGCGACTCAGGGGGTGCTTCATGTCAATGTTCTTCCGCGGGGGTTCCAGGGGCGGCGCGGGCGCGCAGCACGGTGGCCGCGATGCCGCTGCCCACGATGAGCACCATGCCGGCCCAGGCGATGGGCGGCAGCACGTCGCCGAACAGCGTCACGCTGTAGATGGCGGCGAAGACGATGCCCGAATACTGCAGGTTGGCCACCACCAGGGTGCCGCGCTGTGTCTTGGCGCTGGCATAGGCCTTGGTCATGCACAGCTGGCCGCCGGCGGCCAGGATGCCGATGGGCAGCAGCCACAGGGCCTGCCAGCCCGGCCACGCCGAGGTGCCGGTGAACAGCAGGGCCACGCCGCCGGCCACTGCCGAGCCCAGCGCGAAATAGAACACCGTGCGCGACTCGGGCTCGCCCAGGCGCGACAGGGCCACCACCTGCATGTAGGCAAACGCGGCCGACAGGCCCGACATCAGCCCGATCATGCCGGCGAAGGCCTGGTTCTGGTCCAGGCTGGGACGCAGCATCATCACCACGCCGACGAAGCCGGTGAGCACGGTGACGATCAGCGTGCCCTGCAGTGCCGGGCGCGGCGTGGCGGCCGAGGGGCGCCAGGCCAGCAGCGTGCCGCCGACCAGGAAGGCGGCGATCCACACGCTGCTCATGTAGTTCAGGGTCATGGCCGTGGCCAGCGGCAGGTGGGCGATGGCATAGAACCAGGCCCCCAGCGAGACCACGCCCACCGAGCTGCGCCAGGCGTGCATGCCCGGGTAGGCGGTGCCCAGCGAGACCTTCTGCGAGCGTGCCAGCAGCCACAGGATGCCCATGCCGATGAGGCCCCGGTAGCAGACCAGCTCGGCCGCGTTGAAATGGGCCGAGGCGATCTTCACGCACACCCCCATGCTCGCAAAGAGGAACGCGGCCAACACCATCCAGAGGGCTTGCATGGGGAAATCAGGACTCGAAAATGAAAATAGCTGCCGTGCTTGGAACGCAAGCACTGGCAGCTATTGTAATGAGAGCATTCCGGCTGAACCCGAATACTCGGGGAGGTTTGCGACGCTGTTCAGCGCTTCGGTACAGCCTCGCCCATCGCAGCCCTGTACCACTCGTGGAAATGCTGCATGCCATCTTCCATCGGGCTCTGGTAAGGACCCACTTCGTTGTCGCCGCGTGCCAGCAGGGCCTTGCGGCCGGCGTCCATGCGCTCGCCGATCTCGTCGTCCTCGATGCAGGTCTCCATGTAGGCGGCCTTCTGCGCTTCGACGAACTCGCGCTCGAAGGCGGCGATCTCCTCGGGGTAGTAGAACTCCACCATGTTCAGCGTCTTCGTCGGGCTGATGGGGTGCAGCGTGGACACGGTGAGCACGTGCGGGTACCACTCCACCATGATGTGCGGGTACAGCGTGAGCCAGATGGCGCCGTGCTTGGGCGGCTTGCCCTGGCGGTAGGCCAGCAGGGCCTCGTGCCAGCGCTCGTACACGGGGCTGCCGGCCTTGCCCAGGCGGTTGGCCACGCCCACGGTCTGCACCGAGTAGTTCTTGCCGAACTCCCAGCGCAGGTCGTCGCAGGTCACGAAGCTGCCCAGGCCCGGGTGGAAGGGGCCGACGTGGTAGTCCTCGAGGTAGACCTCGATGAAGGTCTTCCAGTTGTAGTTGCACTCGTGCAATTCCACATGGTCGAGCACGTAGCCCTCGAAGTCGAGGTCGGCGCGCGGGCCCATGGCATCGAGATCGGCGGCCACGTCATAGCCGTTGTCCTCGAACAAAAGGCCGTTCCACTCGCGCAGGGGGTAGTTGTTGAGGTTCAGGCAAGGGTCGTCGGCAAAGTGCGGCGCACCCAGCAGTTCACCCTTGGCGTTGTAGGTCCAGCGGTGCAGCGGGCACACGATGTTGCCGCCCGCGCTGCCCTTTTGCTGGGTGTGCAGCGAGCCGCGGCCCTTGAGCATCACGGCCTGGCGGTGGCGGCAGACGTTGGAGACGAGCTCCACCCCGCCCTGGGCATTGCGCACCAGGGCACGGCCCCCGGCCTCGTGGGGCAGGGTGTGGTAGTCGCCCGCATGGGGCACGGCCAATTGGTGCCCCACATAGCGGGGCCCGCGCTGGAAGATGGTGTCCAGCTCGCGCTGGAACAGCGCTGGGTCAAAGTAGCTTGAAACTGGTAGTTGGCTTGCGGCCTGCTGCAGTTGAAGACTTAAATCAGACATGGGTGACCTGACCTAAAGACTCCCCACAGGGAGGTGTGCCAGGGGGCACATCTGGAGGAAAAAAAGAAACCGGCGCATAGGCCGGCTGGACGAGAATGGGATTATAGCCAATGGGGTTATTCCGCCGCCCCATTCCCGCACCCCCCCTGCGTGTATTGGCAAGCGGGCTGCGGCCCGCGCCCGGATGGGGCAGGCAGGGGTTCGGCCGGCCCGCGCCCTGGCGGGGTGGTTGCGGCCGGGCGGTCGCCGTCCGGACCGGCTGCGCCCGCCAAACCGGGGACCTGTGGGCAGGGGCGCCATGCGCTGGGCCTAAAATCAGCGGTTTTTCCATTCGCGGTGCTTGTCCACCGCCTCCACCCATGCCCAAGGCCCCTGCCACCGCCGCGCCCCCTGCAGAACCCGCCAGCTATGAAGCGGCGCTGGAAGAGCTGGAGCAACTTGTGGGCCGGATCGAGTCGGGCCAGTTGCCCCTGGACCAGATGCTCGCGGGCTACCAGCGTGGCGCCGCGCTGCTGGCCTTCTGCCGCAAGCGCCTGGACGCCGTGCAGGACCAGATCAAGGTGCTGGACGAAGGCGGCCTGCACGCCTGGACGCCCGAATGAGCGCGGCGCCCGTGGTGAATTCCCCCATCGACCTGGCTTCCTGGAGCCAGCGCCACCTCTCCCGCGTCGAGGAAGCCCTGTCCCGCTGGGTGGGCGAGGGCGCGCCCGCCGGCCTCGGTGAGGCCATGCGCTATGCGGTGCTCGACGGCGGCAAGCGCCTGCGCCCGCTGCTGGTGCTGGCGGCCGAGGAGGCGGTGTGCAGCGGTGCCGACATCGCGGCTTCGGCGCATGCCGTGTCCGATGGGGCGGCGCTGCGCGCCGCCTGTGCCGTCGAGCTGATCCATGCCTATTCCCTGGTGCACGACGACATGCCGTGCATGGACAACGACGTGCTGCGCCGGGGCAAGCCCACGGTGCACGTGCAGTTCGGCGAGGCCCAGGCTCTCCTGGCCGGCGATGCGCTGCAGGCCTTTGCCTTTGAACTGCTCACGCCCGACGACGGCAGCGTGCCCGCCGCGATGCAGGCCACCCTGTGCCGTCTGCTGGCGCGCGCGGCCGGCTCGGCCGGCATGGCCGGCGGCCAGGCCATCGACCTGGCCAGCGTGGGCCTGGCCCTGACCGAGGACCAGTTGCGCCACATGCACCGCCTGAAGACCGGCGCACTGCTGCAGGGCAGCGTGATGATGGGCGTGGCCTGTGGCCCGGCGGACGCGCGGGCGCACGAAGCCCTGTCCGACTACGGCGCCGTGATGGGCCTGGCCTTCCAGGTGGTGGACGACATCCTCGACGTGGTGGCCGATTCCGCCACGCTGGGCAAGACCGCCGGCAAGGATGCCGCGAGCGACAAGCCGACCTATGTGTCCCTGCTCGGCCTGGCACCCGCGCAGGCCTATGCCCGCGAGCTGCAGGTGCAGGCCCACGCCGCCCTGGCGCGCAGCGGCCTGGCCGACACCCGCGCTCTGGCCGCCCTCGCCGACATGGTGGTGGACAGGACGCATTGATGGCTCTGGCAAGGCTCTCCCGGCCCATTGGTACGATGCATGAAGACGCAGGCGCCCGCTGGCGCATGGCGCTTGCCTCGTGAGCACTGATCGACTCCAAAAAGAATAGCAAATGTCCACGACCTCCTATCCCCTGCTGCAGACCGTGAACGACCCGGCGGACCTGCGCGCCATGCCGCGGGCCGACCTCAAGGCCCTGGCCACCGAGCTGCGCGCCTTCGTGCTCGAAAGCGTGTCGCAGACGGGCGGGCACCTGAGCTCCAACCTGGGCACGGTGGAGCTCACCGTGGCCCTGCACCATGTGTTCAACACGCCCGAGGACCGGCTGGTGTGGGACGTGGGCCACCAGACCTACCCGCACAAGATCCTGACCGGCCGGCGCGACCGCATGAACACGCTGCGCCAGATGGGCGGCATCTCGGGCTTTCCGCAGCGCGCCGAGAGCCCCTACGACACCTTCGGCACGGCGCATTCGAGCACCAGCATCTCGGCCGCGCTGGGCATGGCGCTGGCCGCCAAGGTCAAGGGCGAGAACCGCCATGCCGTGGCCATCATCGGCGACGGCGCGATGACGGCCGGCATGGCCTTCGAGGCGCTGAACAACGGCGGCGTGGCCGATGCCAACCTGCTGGTTGTGCTCAACGACAACGACATGAGCATCAGCCCGCCCGTGGGTGCGCTCAACCGCTACCTGGCCCAGCTCATGAGCGGCCAGTTCTACGCGGCCGCCAAGAACGTGGGCAAGACCGTGCTGCGCCCGGTGCCACCGCTGCTGGAGCTGGCCAAGCGCTTCGAGCAGCAGGCCAAGGGCATGGTCGTGCCGGCCACGCTGTTCGAGAAATTCGGCTTCAACTACATCGGGCCCATTGACGGGCACGACCTCGACTCGCTGATCCCCACGCTTGAGAACATCAAGAGCCTCAAGGGCCCGCAGTTCCTGCACGTGGTCACCAAGAAGGGCCAGGGCTACAAGCTGGCCGAGGCCGACCCCGTGGCCTACCACGGCCCCGGCAAGTTCGACCCGGCCGTGGGCCTGGTCAAGGGCACGGCCAGCCCCAAGCAGACCTTCACCCAGGTCTTCGGCCAGTGGCTGTGCGACATGGGGGCGCACGACCAGCGCCTGGTGGGCATCACCCCGGCCATGCGCGAAGGCTCGGGCATGGTGGAGTTCGAAAAGCGCTTTCCCGAGCGCTACTACGATGTGGGCATTGCCGAGCAGCATGCCGTCACCTTCGCGGCCGGCATGGCCTGCGAGGGCCTCAAGCCCGTGGTGGCGATCTACTCGACCTTCCTGCAGCGCGGCTACGACCAGCTGATCCACGACGTGGCGCTGCAGAACCTGCCCGTGGTGTTCGCGCTCGACCGTGCGGGCCTGGTGGGGGCCGATGGCGCCACGCATGCGGGCGCCTACGACATTCCCTTCGTGCGCTGCATCCCCAACATGAGCATGGCCTGCCCGGCCGATGAGCGCGAGTGCCGCCAGTTGCTGTCCACCGCCTTCGAGCAGGACCACCCCGTGGCCGTGCGCTACCCGCGTGGCAGCGGGGCCGGCGTGGCGCCGCTGGCCGGGCTGGAAGGCCTGCCCTTCGGCAAGGGCGAGATCCGCCGCGAGCGCAAGGCCGCTGCTGGCGAGGCCGGTCCGCGCATCGCCATCCTGGCCTTCGGCACCCTGCTGTACCCTGCGCTCGAGGCGGGCGAGGCCCTGGATGCCACCGTGGCCAACATGCGCTGGGCCAAGCCCGTCGACGTGGAACTGCTGCGCGATGTGGCCGAGCGCCACGACGTGCTGGTCACGGTGGAAGAAGGCGCCACCATGGGCGGTGCCGGCAGTGCCGTGACCGAGGCGCTGAACGCGGCCGGCATCGTGCGCCCGGTGCTGCAGCTGGGCCTGCCCGACGCGTTCATCGAGCATGGCGACCCGGCCAAGCTGCTGTCGCTGCAGGGGCTCGATGCCGCGGGCATCGAGCGTGCGGTGCGGGCCCGGTTCCTCGGCTGAGTCGGCTTCTCCGGCGCGGCTTCGCGGCGCGCAGGGGCTGTCGAAAACCCGCACAGCACCCTGGCGGGGCTCCTCCTACAATGCAGGCGCGCTGCATTGATCTGCACGCGCGCCCCTGCGCAGCACGCATCGCTGCCGCATCCACCCCCCGCGGAAACAGGAGAGAAGTCGTATGCATCGCCGTTCGCTCATCAAGCACACCGGCCTGGCGGGTGTACTGGCCTCTGGCGTCGCGCCGGCCGTGCATGCCCAGGCCACGCTGCGGTGGCGCATTGCATCGAGCTTTCCCCGCACCTCGGACAACATCTTTGGTGGCGCCCAGGTGTTTGCCAAGGCGGTGCGCACCCTGTCCAATGGCAAGTTCGAGATTTCCGTGCACCCCGGTGGCGAGCTGATGCCGCCCTTTGACGTGGTGGATGGCGTGCAGAGCGGCACGGTGGAGATGTGCCATGCCGTGCCCTACTACTTCTACAGCAAGAACCCGGCGTTTGCGCTCGGTTGTGCCGTGCCCTTCGGCTTCAATGCGCGCCAGATGAGTGCCTGGATGCTGCACGGCAACGGGCGCCGGCTCATGAACGAGTTCTATGCCGGCTTCAACATGGTGAGCTTTGCCTGCGGCAACACCGGCACGCAGATGGGCGGCTGGTTCCTGCGCGAGGTCAAGACCCCGGCGGACTTCAAGGGCCTCAAGATCCGCGTGGGCGGCGGCCTGGTGGCCGAGGTCATGCAGCGGCTGGGTGCCATTCCCCAGAGCCTGCCGGGCGGCGAGATCTACCAGGCCCTGCAAAAGGGCAGCATCGATGCGGCCGAATGGATCGGGCCCTACGACGACCAGAAGCTGGGCTTCAACAAGGTGGCGCCGTTCTACTATTACCCTGGCTGGTGGGAGGGCGGGCCCGAGGTGGACCTGTTCGTGAACAAGAAGGCCTACGACGCCCTCACGCCCGACTACCGCTTCATCATCGAAGCCGCGGCCTCCTATGCGCATGCCGACATGCTGGCCCGCTACGATGCGCTCAACCCCAACGCGCTCAAGCAGCTGGTGGCTGCCAAGACCAAGGTGCTGCCGTACTCGCAGGTCATCCTGGACGCCGCGTTCCGTGCATCGATGGAGGCCTTTGCGCACAACGATGCCAGAAGCCCCGAGTGGAAGAAGATCTACGCCGACATGCGCAACTTCCAGCGTGACCAGATCCTCTGGTTCCGCTTTGCCGAGGCGCGCTACGACACGTTCATGTCGGCACAGAAGATCTGAAACGCCCTGAGTCGCTTCGCGCCATGCCCCCAAGGGGGAAGCAGCCCTCGGTGCGCGGCGGCCCTTCCTCGGCTGCCCTGGCTTGGGCGCGCCAGTTTCCAGCACCGTCAGCGGATGCTTGCAGAACCCTGAAGCCCTCGCGCAGGGGGCGGGCTTTCACGGGAAAACCCGCAAATCCACGGGGGGGCATGTTCCTACAATCAATCGGGCTAGAAGGTCCTTGGCCGCGGGCGACCCGCCTGCATGCCAGGGTGTGCAATCACAAGTATTCGGAGAGAACTCATGGATCGTCGTTCAATCATCAAGCATGCCGGTATTGCCGGTGTCCTCGCCGCCGGTGTCGCACCGGCCGTGCATGCGCAGGCTGCCGTGCGCTGGCGCCTGGCATCGAGCTTCCCCAAGCCCCTGGACACCATCTACGGCGGTGCCGAAGTGTTTGCCAACGCGGTCAAGGCCATGTCCGGCGGCAAGTTCGAAATCTCCGTGCATGCCGGCGGCGAGCTGATGCCCGCCTTCGGCGTGGTGGACGGCGTGCAGCAAGGCTCCGTGGAAGCCTGCCACACCGTGCCTTACTACTTCTACGGCAAGAACCCCGCGTTCGCCATCGGCTCGGCCATTCCCTTCGGCATGAACGCACGCCAGATGAATGCCTGGATGATGCACGGCAATGGCCGCAAGCTGATGGACGAGTTCTATGCCGGCTACGGCATGCTGAGCTTTGCCGGTGGCAACACGGGCACCCAGATGGGTGGCTGGTTCCGCAAGGAAATCAAGTCGGTCGCCGACCTCAAGGGCCTGAAGATGCGCCTGGGTGGCGGTCTGGTCGGTGACGTGATGACCAAGATGGGCGTGGTGCCCCAGAGCCTTCCTGGCGGCGAAATCTACCAGGCGCTCGAAAAGGGCACCATCGACGCCGCCGAGTGGGTGGGTCCTTACGACGACCAGAAGCTGGGCTTCAACAAGGTCGCGCCCCACTACTACTACCCCGGCTGGTGGGAAGGCGGTCCTGAAGTGGACTTCTACATCAACAAGAAGGCCTTCGACGCACTCACGCCCGAAAACAAGGCCATCGTGGCTGCCGCATCGGCACAGGCTGCATCCGACATGCTGGCCAAGTACGACGCCCGCAACCCCGTGGCCTTGAAGCAGCTGATCGGCGCCAAGATCAAGCTCCTGCCCTTCACCAAGGACGTGCTCGACGCCTCGTTCAAGGCATCGCAAGAGGTGTACGCCGAGAACGACGCCAAGAGCCCCGAGTGGAAGAAGATCTTTGCCGACTTCCGCGCCTTCCAGCGCGACCAGGTGGCATGGTTCCGCGTGGCCGAAAGCCGTTTCGACAGCTACATGCAGACCGTCAAGCTCTGATACGGTCCCGGCCTGTCATTGCTGCCAAAAACCGCGCCTCGGCGCGGTTTTTTTATGCGCCATTTTCATGCGGCATGTACGGCAGGCTGGCCGCCCAGAAGACGCCTGCCGACGCGCTGACGGCCGCGCCCAGCGCGCACACCCCGCTCCAGCCCCAGGCTGCAAAGACGGCGGGGGAGGCTGCGGCACCGAGCCCGCTGCCCGCGACATAGAACAGCATGTAGCAGCCCACCAGCCGTCCATGCAGGCCCGCGTCGCCGCGCAGGACGAGGGCCTGGTTGGTCACGTGGATGGCCTGGCCGCCCAGGTCCAGTGCCACCACGCCCAGCACCAGCCACCCCAGTGAATGCGGCATGAGCCACAGCGGCAGCCAGGCCGCGAGCAGCAGCGCCAGCGCGCCTGCGGTGGCACGCTGGGCCAGGCCCCGGTCGGCCCAGCGCCCGGCACGCGTGGCGGCCAGCGCCCCGAGGGCCCCCACCAGGCCGAAGGCGCCGATGGCCGTGTGCGACAGCGCATGGGGCGCCCCGCGCAAGGGCAGCACCATGGCGCTCCAGAAGATGCTGAAGGCCGCGAACATCAGCAGGGCGAGCGTGCCGCGGATCTGCAGCACCCGGTCGGTGCGCAGCAGGGTCAGCATGGAGCCGACCAGGGCCGGGTAGGCGAGCCCGCCTGCGGACGACGGCGCGGGAGGCAGCGCGCGCCAGAGCAGGGCCATGAGGGCCAGCATGGCCAGCGCCGCGGCGGTGTAGACCCCGCGCCAGCCCACCAGGTCGGCCAGCAGGCCTGACGCCACCCGCGCCAGCAGCAGGCCGATGACCACGCCGCCCTGGGCGGCACCTACTACGTGGCCCCGCTCCTGCGGCGCCGCGGCGGTGGCCGCGAAGGCGATCAGCCCCTGGGTCATGGCCGTGCCCAACAGGCCCAGGCACAGCATGCCCGCCAGCAAGGCTGCGGCAGAGGTGGCCGCGGCCGTGCCGAACAGCGCTGCGACCAGGGCGGCGCACTGCCACAGCATCAGGCGCCGCCGGTCCATGCGGTCACCAAGGGATACCAGCAGCACCAGGGCCAGGGCGCAGCCCGCCTGTGTGGCCGCCACCACCGCGCCGATGGCGGCAGGGCGGATCCCGAAGTCGGCCGCCAGCGCATCGAGCAGGGGCTGGGCGTAGTAGACATTGGCGACACAGAGCCCGCTGGCGCAGGCGAACAGCGCCACCAGGACACGGGGCATGGTGGCCGCTGTGGACAGGGGTTGGGGCATGGATCAAGCAATCTAGTTTCAAATAAAGACCAGTTTGATTCTAGGCAAACCAGTCTTAAAATGAAACCTGTTCTCGCAAAAACACCCCTGCGGGCAGTGCCATCACCGAGGAGTCACCATGTCCCAGCGCAAGCATGCCGTCGCCGAAACCTGTCCCGTGGCGCGTTCGGTCGACCTGGTCGGCGACCGCTGGAGCCTGCTGATCGTGCGCGACGCCTTCGACGGAACGCGCCGTTTCGGTGACTTCCAGCGCGGCCTCGGCGTGGCCCGCAGCATCCTGGCCGAACGCCTGCGCAGATTGGTAGAAGAGGGCATCCTGGCCGTGCAGCCGGCATCCGACGGCACCTCCTACCAGGAGTACGTGCTCACGCCCCGCGGCGAGCAGCTGTTTGCGGTGGTGGTGGCCCTGCGCCAGTGGGGTGAGCAGCAGCTCTTCCAGCCGGGCGAGGCCCGTTCGCAGCTGCTGGAGCGGGCCACGGGGCAGGAGCTTGCTCCCATGCAGCCGCGCGGCGCCGATGGCCAGGTGCTCGGCGCCTGGCAGGCGGTGGTGCGCAAACCTACCGCCCCATGAAAAAACCGCGCCAGGGCGCGGTTTCGAGGGGATGGGGGAGGAGCTCAGAAGCTGCGGAAGGCCTTGAGCTCGGCGCTGACGCGCTCGAACTCCTGGATCAGCGCGGGCGTGGCGCCGTAGAACACGGTGAACTTGCCGGCCAGCGTGCGCACGTACAGGCGCGGTGCGATCAGCCAGCCCAGGCCGCGCACGCGGATCAGCTTGGCGTAGGCCAGGTCGTCGAAGGGCAGGGCCTTGTCCCAGACCCAGCGCTGGTGCAGGCCGTCCTTGCTGATGCGCGTGCGGCTGACCATGATGCTCCACCAGGTCCAGGCCATGAGCACCAGGCCGGCGATGAACCAGCCCGCGCCGTTGCTCACCCCCGTGCTGGAACCCAGGGCGCCGCGCGACCACAGCTGGGCGAACCAGAGGGCGCAGCCGCCCACGATCACCGTGGCCAATGCCCGGAAGGTCGGCGAGAACGCCGAGCCTGCCACCTCGCCCCCTTCGGGGGTGAAGCGAAAGGGCTCCGGCATGGACATGGGGGTCTGGTTCAGCATGGACAGGGCTGCCACTTGCGTTCTCACTGCTTGGCGTCGGAGCCCGCAGGCGCCGCGGCAGCCGGTGCGGCATCCGAGGCCGCCGGAGCGGGGTCACCGAACGGGTTCTCACCCGCGCCCGAGGAGTTGGAGTCGGAGTTCATCAGGTCGTCGGCGGGCACCTCGATCTGCACCTTGTCGGTGTCGATGACCTCGGCCTTGGGCAGGAACATGGTCACCGTCTGGGGCACGAAGATCACGATGGTCACCAGCAGCAGCTGCATGATCACCCAGGGGATGGCGCCCATGTAGATGTCGCTCGACAGGATGGGCTTGGGAATGCGCCCCTCCTTGAACAGGGTGTTGGAGATGCCGCGCAGGTAGAACAGCGCGAAGCCGAAGGGCGGGTGCATGAAGCTGGTCTGCATGTTCACGCACAGCAGCACGCCAAACCAGATCAGGTCGATGCCGAGCTTGTCGGCCACCGGGCCGAGCATGGGCAGGATGATGAAGGCGATCTCGAAGAAGTCGAGGAAGAACGCCAGGAAGAAGATGAACAGGTTCACCGCGATCAGGAAGCCGATCTGCCCGCCGGGCAGGCCCGACAGCATGTGCTCGACCCACTTGGCGCCGTCCACGCCCTGGAACACCATCGAGAACACGCGCGCACCGATCAGGATGAACACCACCATGGCCGTCAGGCGCATGGTGCCCTGCATGGCCTCCCACATCAGGGCCCAGGTCAGGCGCTTGTGGATGGCGGCCAGGATCATGGCGCCCACCACGCCCATGGCGCCGGCTTCGGTCGGTGTGGCGATGGCGGTGTCGATGCCCGGCAGGCCGCCCATGGAACCCAGCACGGCGAAGATCAGCAGCGCCGAGGGAATGATGCCGCGCAGGCACTTGAGCCACAGCTTGGCGCCGGACATGGTGCGCGCTTCCTTCGGGATGCCGGGGATGTAGTGGGGCTTGAACACGCCCAACATGAAGGTGTAGCCCGCGAAGATCAGCACCTGCAGGATGGAGGGGCCCCAGGCGCCGCGGTACATGTCGCCCACCGAGCGGCCGAGCTGGTCGGCCATGACGATCAGCACCAGCGAGGGCGGCACCAGCTGGGTGATGGTGCCCGAGGCGGCCAGCACGCCGGTGGCGTAGCGCATGTTGTAGCCATAGCGCACCATCACGGGCAGCGAGATCAGGGCCATGGCGATCACCTGGCCGGCCACGGTGCCGGTGATGGCGCCGAGGATGAAGCCCACGATGATGACCGAGTAGCCCAGGCCGCCGCGCACGGTGCCGAACAGCTGGCCCATGGAGTCGAGCATGTCCTCCGCCAGGCCGCACTTCTCGAGGATGGCGCCCATGAAGGTGAAGAACGGGATGGCGAGCAGCAGCTCGTTGCTCAGGATGCCGAAGATGTTGATCGGCAGGTTGGACATGAAGACGGCCGGGAACCAGCCCATCTCGATGGCGAAGAAGCCCGAGGCCAGCCCGAGGGCGGCCAGGGAGAAGGCGACGGGGAAGCCGATCAGCATCACCAGCACCAGCCCCGCGAACATGATCGGGGCAAAGTTTTCCATATGCATTTTGTTGTTCCTGAGTATCCGGGAATGGGGGCGCAGTCGGTGCGCTAGCGGGCGGGGCGGGCCGGCGGGCTGCGCAGGGAGGACTGCTGTGTCACGATGGGGTGTTCATCGGCCCTGGTTATTGCACCGGCTTTTCATAGTGGGTGTTCATCTGGTAGATGCCTTGCAGATGGGCCACCCGCTTGACGATCTCGGAGACACCCTGCAGGAACATCAGGCCAAAGCCCACCGGCAGCAGCAGCAGCGCGGGCCAGCGGATCAGGCCGCCCGAGTTGCCCGACATCTCGCCCGAAACGAAGCCACGCAGGAAGAAGGGCCAGCTCAGGTAGGCGATCAGGCCCATGGCCGGCAGCAGGAACAGCGCCAGGCCCATGATGTCCACGTAGACCTGCTTGTTGCCGCGCAGCTTGCCGTAGATGATGTCCACGCGCACATGCTCGTTCATGTACAGCACGAAGGGTGCGCCCATCATCACCGTGGCGGCGAACAGGTACCACTGGATCTCCAGCCAGGCGTTGGAGCTGTAGTCCAGGCCGTAGCGGACGAAGGCATTGCCCGCCGAGATCATGGCCGCCGCAAGCACGGTCCATGTTGCCACCTTGCTGAGCTGGCTGGAGATCCAGTCCATGCCCAAAGCCAATTTGAGAAGTGCTGACACCTTGTGTCTCCTGGGGTTTTGAAAAGAGCGCAGACGCACCCGAAGCGCTGCCGGGTGTCTGAAAGTAACGCGGATGGTACCCCCTGGGCGCTGAAGAAAGCCTGACGCGCGGGGATAGGGTTTTCCTCAGGCTCCCCCCACCGGCCCCGTGCCAGCGCGGGCCTTGCCGCCTGGGCGCCCGGCTTTGCGGCGTCAGGTCCGTGCAGGCTTGGGCCGGGCAAACTGCCACCAGGGCAGCACGGCGCTCATGGACAGCACCTCGCCGCAGTGCATGGGCGCATAGCCGGGCAGGGCCGCCATCTGCGCCTGCCAGGCCGTGGTCTGCAGCAGGTCGCGCAGCGCCTGGGTGGCCGGCTGCTCCAGCGTGGATTTGAGGCAGGCCAGGTGGTAGCGCTCCTGCGCCAGGGGCACGAAGCCCAGGCCCCGGGCGTGGGCCGCCAGCTCGATGCCCATGCCCACGTCGGCCGCGCCGGCCGCCACCGCCTGGGCCACGGCCGTGTGCGAGGGTTCGTGGCGCTCATAGCCCTGCAGGTCGCCAGGGCCGAGACCCGCTTGCGCCAGCAGGTCGTCCAGCAGCACGCGCGTGCCGGTGCCCAGGGGCCGGTTCACGAAGCGCACGCCCGGGCGGGCCACGTCGGCCAGCGTCTGCAGGCCCAGTGGGTTGCCGCGCGCGACGATCAGCCCCTGGGTGCGCTGGGCAAACCCGATGATCTTGTGGCGCCCCGGTCGCAGCAGCGGCTTGTAGGTGCGGGCGGCCAGCGAATCGGCGGCGGGTGTCTCCCGCGTATGGAAGCCGGCAATCGTGCACCGGCCTTCGTTGAGCGCGCGGATCGCGTCCACGCTGCCGGTGAAGCGGATGTCCAGATGCAGCGCGCCGGTTTCGCCCGGCGTGGCCGCATAGGCACGCAGCGCCGCCAGCGCATCGTCATGGCTGGCATACATGGTCAGCACATGCGCCTGGTCGTCGAAGGCCACGGCGAAGGCCCGCTCCAGGTCGGCATGCAGGGCGGCGATCTGCGGCGCCAGCCGGGCCTGGGCCTGGCGTTCGGCCCACAGCAGCTTGGCGCCGAACTCGCTGAGCTGCGCGGACTGCCCCTTGCCCCAGATGATCAATTCACCGCCCAGCTGCTCCTCCCAGCGCTTGAGGGCGCCCCAGACATGGCGGTAGGACAGCTTCAGCGCACGCGCCGCGCCGGAGATGGAGCCCTGTTCGGCCACCGCCTGCAGCAGTTCGGGCAGGGGGTTGCGGATCTGGGTGTCGCCCGCATCGCGGCTGAGCGTGTAGTGAAGTTGGACCTTATGCACGGCCGTTCATATCGCTGGAGAAGAAGGAGGTCCATACGATAGCCCAAGCATGTCCACCCTGACGCAAAGCGCCATCACCGCCCTCGAACTGACCTTGTCAGGGGACCCGGCGCTGTGGACCATCGTCGGCCGCTCCCTGTCGGTCAGCGCCACGGCCTGTGCGCTGGCCTGCGCCGCGGGCCTGGTGCTCGGGGCCTGGCTGGGCGTGGCCCGGTTCGCCGGCCGGGGGGCGGTGCTGGCGGTGCTCAACACCCTGCTCGCCGTGCCCTCGGTGGTGGTGGGGCTGGTGGTCTACCTGCTGCTGTCGCGCAGCGGCCCGTTCGGTGCGCTGGGCTGGCTGTTCAGCTTCAAGGCCATGGTGCTGGCCCAGACCATCCTGGTGCTGCCGGTGGTCACCGCGCTCACGCGCCAGGTGGTGGAAGACGCCGAGCGCGCCCATGGCGAGCAGCTGCGTTCGCTGGGAGCCGGCCCGCTGCTGCGCAGCCTGCTGCTGGCCTGGGACGAGCGCTATGCGCTGCTCACGGTGCTGATCGCCGCGTTCGGCCGCGCCATCTCCGAAGTCGGCGCGGTGATGGTCGTGGGCGGCAACATCGATGGCTTCACCCGCGTCATGACCACGGCCATCGCCCTCGAGACCAGCAAGGGCGACCTGCCGCTGGCGCTGGCGCTGGGCCTGGTGCTGCTGGGCGTGGTGCTGGCCCTGAACGTGCTGATCGCGCTGCTGCGCCGCTGGCGCGAGCGGGTCGATGGCGGTGCCTCCGACGTCCTGGCGGGGGTGGCGGCATGAGGCATCCCGAGCCCCAGCCCGTGGCCATGCCGCCCGTCCTGTCCCCGCTGATCGAATTGCAGGGCGTGGCCGTGCGCTACGGCCGTGTGCAGGCGCTGGCCGACATCGACCTGCGCATTGCCCCGGGTGAGCGCGTGGCCCTGGTGGGGGCCAACGGCAGCGGCAAGAGCACCCTGTTGCGCGTGCTGCACGGCCTGGTGCCGCCCAGTGCCGGCCAGGTGCGGTGCGACGCGGCGCAGCGCCAGGCCATGCTGTTCCAGCGCCCGCACATGCTGCGCACCAGTGCCCAGAACAATGTGGCGCTGGCGCTGTGGCTGCGCGGCACGCGCTGGCGCGAGGCCCGGGCCCAGGCCCTGGCAGCGCTGCAGCGCGTGGGGCTCGAGGCCATTGCCGCGCAGAACGCGCGCACCCTGTCGGGCGGCCAGCAGCAGCGCGTGGCGCTGGCGCGCGCCTGGGGCCTGCGGCCCGGCGTGCTGCTGCTCGATGAGCCCACGGCCAGCCTGGACCCGCATGCCAAGCGCGAGGTCGAGGGCCTGATGGCCGACCTGGCAGGCAGCGCGGTGCAGCCGGACGGAAGCACCCAGGCGGTGACCATGCTGTTCAGCAGCCACAACCTGGGCCAGGTCAAGCGCCTGGCCAGCCGCGTGGTCTACCTGGAGCAGGGCCGCATCGTGGCCGCCCTGCCGGTGCACGACTTTTTCAACGGCCCCCTGCCGGAGGCCGCGCGTTTGTTCGTCAAAGGAGAAATAGGATGAGACAACCCACGATGGCCCGCCGCCACCTGCTCTTGGTTCCCTCTGCGGTCGCACTGGCCCTGGCCCTGTCGCATGGCGCGGCATTTGCGCAGGCCACGATCACCATGGCATCGACCACCTCCACCGAGCAGTCGGGCCTGTTCGGCCACCTGCTGCCGGAGTTCAAGAAAGCCAGTGGCATCGACATCAAGGTGGTGGCCCTGGGCACCGGCCAGGCGCTGGACATGGCGCGCCGCGGCGATGCCGACGTGCTCTTCGTGCACGACCAGGTGGCCGAGGAGAAGTTCGTGGCCGATGGCTGGGGCGTCAAGCGCTACCCGGTGATGTACAACGACTTCATCCTCGTGGGCCCCAAGGCCGACCCGGCGGGTACGCAGGGCAAGGACATCGTCGAGGCCCTGAAGAAGCTGGCGGCCGGCAGCGCCCCGTTCATCTCGCGTGGTGACAAGAGCGGCACACACGCCGCCGAGCTGCGCTACTGGAAGCTCGCGGGCGCCGAGGCGGCCAAGGGCGGCGGCTACAAGGAATGCGGCTGCGGCATGGGCCCGGCGCTGAACATCGCTGCCTCCAGCGGCGCCTACGTGCTGGCCGACCGGGGCACCTGGCTCAACTTCAAGAACCGCGCCGACATGGTGGTGCTGGTCGAGGGCGACACGCGCCTGTTCAACCAGTACGGGGTGATGGTGGTCAACCCGGCCAAGCACCCGCAGATCAAGGTGCAGGACGCCCAGAAGTTCGTGGACTGGGTGGTCTCGCCCGGTGGGCAGGCCAGCATCGCCGCCTACAAGATCGGCGGCGAGCAGCTGTTCTTCCCCAACGCCGGCAAGTAGGGGTGGGCCCGCGCCATGCACCGCTGGATGCCCAGGGCCCTGGCGGCGGGGGCCATGCTGGCCATGGCGGGCTGCGCTAGCCCGCCGGCCGAGCCGGCCGCTGCGCCCGCGGCGCTGCAGGTCTATGCTGCCGGCAGCCTGCGCGAGGTGTTCACCGAGGTGGCCGCCGCGCACCAGGCGCGCACGGGCCAGCCGGTGGAACTGAGCTTCGGCGCATCGGGACTGCTGCGCGAGCGCATCGAGCAGGGTGCGCCGGCCCAGGTGTTCGCGTCGGCGGATACGCAGCACCCGGCACGCCTGGCGGCCCGGGGCGGCTGGCAGGCGCCCGTGGTGTTCGTGCGCAACGGCCTGTGCGCCCTGGCCGCCGAGCAGGTCCGCACCACCCCCGCGACCCTGCTGGCCACCCTGCTGCGGCCCGATATCCGGCTGGGTACTTCCACGCCGCTCGCCGACCCCTCGGGCGACTATGCCTGGGAGCTGTTCCGCCGTGCCGAGGCGGTGCAACCGGGGGCCTTCGCGGTGCTGGAGGCCAAGGCATTGCAGCTCACCGGCGGTGCCAGCTCGCCCAAGCCACCCGCCGGGCGCGGCACCTATGCCTGGGTCATGGAGCAGGGGCAGGCCGATGTCTTCCTGACCTACTGCACCAACGCCATTGCCAGCCAGCGGGAGCTGCCGCGCCTGCAGGTGGTACAGGTGCCGCCCGCGCTGCAGGTGGGCGCCGCCTACGGCGTGTCGGTGCGTTCGGGGGCTCCGCCTGCAGCGCATGCATTCGTGCGCGCACTGCTCTCGGAATCCGCCCAGGCGGTGTTCAAGCGGATGGGCTTTGCGGCGCCCTGACCGGTGTTCAGAATTCCAGAGAAGGCTTGGCCACCATGAGGTAGAACACCACCACCATGGCCACGAAGGCCGGGTAGCCCAGCGCCTCCCACCAGCGGGCGTAGCGCCAGTAGGTGGGGGGCAGGGCGTCGCTGCCGGCGTCGGCCGCCTGCTGGGCCAGTGCGCGCATGCGCAGCTGCAGCCACACCACGGGCAGCCAGCACAGGCCGGCCAGCACGTACAGCGCGAGCGAGACGGCGAGCCAGGGCGTGGACAGGGGCAGGCCTGCCATGTGCGCCATGGCCAGCCCCGTGGCGGGCTGGATGAACACCGTGGGCGTGGTGAACCACCAGTCCGCCCGCACCACCAGCCGCGCCACCACGGCCTGGGCCTGCAGGTTGCCGCTGCGGTTGGCAAAGAACATGTAGTAGGCCGAGCCCAGGCCCGTGCCCACCAGCAGCACGCTGGAGACGATGTGGATCCACTTGAGGGTCAGGTACAGGCTCATGGTCGGGGGTCGTCGCGCAGCAGCACCACCAGGATGGCGGCGATGGGCAGGTTCTTGGTCAGCGGGCCGAAGGGGTGCAGCCACCACCCGGGCTCGATGGCGGTGGCCAGCAGCGTCATCACCCCCATCAGCAGCAGCGCAGCGGCATAGGCCACGCGGCCGGGCCACAGAGCGATCCACAGGCCCACCACGGCGTCGGCGGCGGCGCCGGCCAGCACCAGGGCGGTGACGACCTGTGGGCTGTTGAAGGGCAGGGTGGCCAGCAGCTGGCGGCTTTGGCCGTCGAGCTCCCAGACGCTGACGACCGCCGTGGCGAGCCAGACGAAGACCAGGCTGTAGCGCAGCAGGCGGCGGTGGGCGTCGCTCATGGTGCTGGGGCCTCTTCTTCCACCACGTCCGTCACCATGCCCCATTTCGTGAACTCGGGCGCAAAGGCCGCCAGCGGCAGCAGGCTGGTGCAGGTGTGGGCGCCGACCGGAAGGACGGCATGGTCTCGCGCGAGCTGGCGCGCCAGCAGGATGGCGGCCATGCAGGGGATCTCGGGGCCGTGGTCGTTGTCGGCGGCGATGTGCCAGGCGCGGCGCCGCGGTGCGCCCTGTGCATCGGCACCGGCCACGCGCACCACCATGCCGCCCAGCGGCGTGCCAAGGAAGTCGAAGACCCCGCCCGTGCGGTGCATGAGCCCGGCCAGGCGCTCGGGGCGCCGCAGCACGCCCCAGGCGCGCAGCGCGGCGATGGCAGCGAAGGCGCGCTGGGCCAGACCCACTTCGAGTGCGGCGCGAAAGTCCACCCGCTGCGTGACGCGGTAATGGGCCGGCAGCAGCTCCAGGTCGGGGATGTCGCAGACCGCCGCCCGGCGCGGGCGCAGGCGCTGGAACCGCACCAGGGTGGGCGCCGCCCAGCCGAGCCGGTTCTGCCAGCGGCCGTCCTCCCACACGGGGATGGCCTCGCCGCAGTAGCTGAGCACGGCTGCCAGGGTGGCCTGGCCGCGCGGCGCGCGCTGGGCCGGGGCGATGCAGATGTCGATGCTGTCGATGCGCTGCCAGCCGGCGCACAGCTGGTCCACCACCGCCGAGGACAGGGCCGGCACCGTGCTGGCGCCGCAGACCGCCGTGCGCCCCGCCGCCGTGAACCGGGCGTTCAGGGCCGCCGGGAAGTCGCAGACGAAGCGGCGCCCGTCGGCCAGGTCGATGTAGTGCGCACCGGCTTCGGCGGCCGCCTCGGCCACCGCATAGCCCTGCGCCTGGAACGGCCCCGCCGTGTGGACCACCAGGCCCACGCCGAGCGCCTTCAAGGTCTGCGCCAGGCCGGGCGCGCTGTGGTCCAGCGCGACGCCCTGGGCACCCGGGCCCAGCGTGGCTGCCAGGGCCTGGGCCTGGGCGGCGCTGCGGCCGGCCACCAGCAGGTGGATGCTCGGGTCGCCGGCCAGTGCGCGGCAGACGCGGGCGCCGAAGTTGCCATAGCCCCCAAGCACCAGGGTGGTCAGTGCAGCAGTGCTCATCGGCGGGCCCCTTGGGGCTGCTGCATCCAGGCGGCAGCCGCCGCAGGGGAGGCGTGGGGTTCGGGGGATTCCGGGGAGTCGGTCGTGCCCGCCTGGGCCCGCAGTGTGGCCAGGTGCTGGGGCCACTGGGCCTGGTTCCAGCAGGGCACGTCGGCAGCCGGCATGGGCCTGCAAAAGACATAGCCCTGGATGGTGGGCAGGCCACAGGCCGCCAGGGTCTGCAGCTCGGCCGGGGTCTCGACCCCTTCCACCACCACCGACAGGCCGAACTCGCTGGCCAGCGCGCCCACGTGCCGCAGCAGCGACTGGCGCCGAGGGTCCTGGGCCAGCTGGCGCATGAACAGGCGGTCGCACTTGATGCCGGCAATCGGCAGGTCGGCCAGCATGCCCAGCGAGGAGTACCCGGCGCCGAAGTCGTCCATCAGCACGCCCACGCCGATGGCCTGCAGTCGGCGGATGGATTCGAGCATGCGCGGGCCGCTGGCGATCAGTGCGTGCTCGGTCAGCTCCAGCTTGAGGGCGCTGCCGGGCAGGGCACGGCGCGCGAGCTCGGCCTGCAGCCAGTGCGCGAAATCCTCTTCGAGCAGGGTGGCCGGTGCCACGTTCACGCTGAACTTCGCCGCCGCCATGCCAGCGCTGCGCCATTGGCAGGCCCAGGCCATGGCGTTGGTCAGGATCAACCGGTCCACCAGGGGCGTCTTGCCCTGCAGTTCGCAGACCAGCAGGAAGGCCTCGGGATGGATGGGCCCCAGGAGCTCGCTGCGCACCCGCAGCAGCGCCTCGAACTGCACCTCGCCGCTGTCCAGGTCGGCAATCGGCTGGAAGTGCAGGACCAGTTGCTCGGGCAGCAGCAGCTGCGGCAGCTGGTCCGCGATCAGCGACAGCTGGATGTCTCCCTCGGGCGCCTGCACTTCGTAGCTGGAGGTGCGCATCAGCGACAGGCCGCGGCGCAGCAGCTGCTGGCGCGCCTGGTCGAAGCGCATGTTGCTCAGCTGCTCGGTGGCGATGGCCATGCCGAACAGCAGCACGATCACCAGCAGCGCCACCCCGTCGGTGGGCGCGGCGCTGTCGGGCCATTCCAGGGGAAAGGTGTTCACCAGCAGCCAGTGCAGCACCAGGATGGCGGCGCCGGCCAGGAGCTTGTCCTGCCATTTCTGGGGAATGTAGATGCGCGTCAGGGCCTTCATCTTGGCCGCGCGGTGGCGTATGGAGGTGTAGGCGGCGATGCCGATGGCCGTGGCCAGGGCCAGCACGACGGCCAGACCGTTCACCCGCGCATAGCTCGATACGTAGTCTTCGGAGATGGTGAAGTGTGCGGCCAGCATGCCCAGCGACAGCCCGGTCCCGGCCAGCAGGATGCGTGCCTTGCTGGTGCTGGTGCTCAGCGTGGGGACCGTCAGCCGCGCGCTCAGCGCCATGATGACCAGCCCCGTGAGCGCGGGCACCAGGCCCAGCATGTGGCCGGCCAGCTCGGCATACATGAGCATGCCCACCACGTCCAGCGCCCACACGACGCAGCCGATGCACAGGGCGGCATGGGATGCGCTGATGCGCCGGCTCGACGGGTCGATGGCAAAGGCCGTGTGCTCCACGAGCCGCTGGCACACGTGCACGACCAGCGAGGCGAAGATCCAGAACAGCAGGCTGTGCAGCAGCGGCGGAAAGCCCACCGCGAACACCTGCGTGGCGTCATGCCCGATTGAAAACATCCTGACCCTTCCCCCCAAAATCTTGTGCAGTCATCATACGACCTGCCCATGTCGGGGAGGCTGGACCCAGGAACTGGGCCGCCATTTCAGCGCTCCATGGCGCTGCACGCCATGCCCGAGCCGCGAAACTGGCACGGCCCAAGCCAGTGCTGCTGCGCGGTGCCACAGGAGGCATCAATTGACGATGGCGACGCCCTTGACCTGGGCGAAGACGGCCTTGCCCGGCGCCAGTGCCAGGGCCTGGGCCGAGCGCTGCGTCACCCGCGCCAGCAGCCGCGTGGGGCCGGCATCGAGCGCCACCATGCACTGCCCGGGGCTGTCGGCGTCGACCTGCACCACCGTGGCGGCCAGGATGTTGAGGATGCTGGTGTCCACCTGCTCGGCCAGGGTCAGGCTCACATCGCGCGCCTGGATGCGCAGGCGCACCGGCGTGCCGGCCGGCCGCTCCGTGGGGCTGGCCAGCAGCAGCTGGCCGCCGGCGAACTGCACGCTGGTGATGTGGTCGTGCGCGTCATGGCGCAGCACCGTGCCCTCCACCACCGAAGCCGCTGCATCGCCGTGCGCCAGCGGCAGGTCCAGGCGCACCAGCATGTCCTCGGTGCGCCCGCTGGCCAGCACCCGGCCGTCCTGCATCAGCACCATGTGCGCGGCCAGGCGCGCCACCTCGTCGATGGCGTGGCTCACGTAGAGCACGGGTATCTCCAGCGCCTGGTGCAGCCGTTCCAGGTAGGGCAGCACCTCGGCCTTGCGCTGGGCGTCCAGCGCGGCCAGGGGCTCGTCCATCAGCAGCACGCGCGGGCCCGTGGCCAGGGCGCGGGCCATGGCCACGCGCTGGCGCTCGCCGCCCGAGAGGGCATGGGGCTTGCGGTCCATCAGGTGGGCGATGCCCAGCAGGTCCACCGCCTGGTCCAGCGCCACGGTGTGCTGCCGCTCCCGGGGAGTGCGCTTGCGGCCGTAGTCGATGTTGCCGCGCACGCTCAGGTGCTCGAACAGGCTGGCCTCCTGGAACACATAGCCCAGCGCGCGCTGGTGCGTGGGCCGCCAGATGCGCTGGCCATCGTCCTGCCAGACCTCGCCGTTGACCACCACGCGGCCCGGCTCGGCCCGCGCCAGCCCCGCGAGGGCACGCAGGCTGGTGGTCTTGCCGCAGCCCGAGGGGCCGAACAGGGCGGTGACGCCGCGCCCGGGCAGCGTGAGGTCCACGTCGAGCGTGAAGCCGCCGGGGCGGGCGAGCACCAGGCGGGCGGAGATCTGGTCGTCTGCAGCCATCAGGACACCATGGACGCGCGGCGGCGTGTGAGGTTCAGGCCCAGCAGCACCAGGAAGGAGAAGGCCACCATGCCGCCCGCCAGCCAGTGGGCCTGGGTGTATTCGAGGGCTTCCACATGGTCGTAGATCTGCACCGAGACCACGCGCGTCACGCCCGGGATGTTGCCGCCCAGCATGAGCACCACGCCGAACTCGCCCACCGTGTGGGCAAAGCTCAGGATGGCCGCGGTGATGAAGCCCGGGCGCGCCAGCGGCAGTACCACGGTGAAGAACCGGTCCAGCGGCCCGGCGCCCAGCGTCGCTGCCGCCTCGAGCGGCCGGGTGCCGATGGCCTCGAACGCCGCCTGCAGCGGCTGCACCGCGAACGGCAGCGAATAGATCAGCGAGCCCGCCACCAGCCCCCAGAAGGTGAAGGGCAGGGCGCCCACGCCCAGCCACTGCGTGAACTGCCCGATGGGCCCGTTGGGGCCCATGGTGACCAGCAGGTAAAAACCGATCACCGTGGGCGGCAGCACCAGCGGCAGCGCCACCACGGCCGACACCGGCCCGCGCCAGCGCGAGGGCGTGTGCGCCAGCCACCAGGCCAGCGGCGTGCACAGCACCAGTAGCAGTGCCATGGTGGTGCCCGCGAGCCGAAGCGTGAGGCCGATGGCCGCAAGGTCGGCGCTGGAAAAGGGCATGGACAGTAGCGAGGGAGCGTGCGGGAACTAGTTAGAAACTATATCCGTAAGACTTGATGATGCCCTTGGCCTTGCCGCCTTTCAGGTACTGCATCAGCGCCGTCGCCGCCGCATTGCCCTTGCCGGTCTCCAGCAGCGCCGCATCCTGGCGGATCGGCTCGTGCATGTCTGCCGGCACCTGCCAGGCCGAGCCCTGGGCGATCTTGCCGTCCACCATCACCTGCGACAGCGCCACGAAGCCCAGTTGCGCATTGCCCGTGGCCACGAACTGGTAGGTCTGCGCAATGTTCTCGCCCTGCACGAAGCGCGGCTGCAGCGTGGCGGTGAGCCCGAGCTTGTCCATCACCTGCGTGGCGGCCAGGCCGTAAGGGGCCAGCTTGGGGTTGGCGATGGCGAGGTGCTTGAAGTCGCCAGTCTTGAGCACGGCGCCCTTGGCGTCCACATAGCCGTCCTTGGCGCTCCACAGCACCAGCGTGCCGATGGCGTAGGTGAAGCGCGAGTTGGCCACCACCTTGCCTTCGCGCTCGAGCTTGGCCGGCGTGGTGTCGTCGGCCGACAGCAGGATCTGGAACGGCGCGCCGTTGGTGATCTGCGCATAGAACTTGCCCGTGGCGCCGAACGACAGCTCGGCCTTGTGGCCGGTGTCGGCCTCGAAGGCGGCCGCGATCTTCTGCATGGGCGCGGTGAAGTTGGCGGCCACGGCCACCGACACCTGCTCGGCATGGGCCGTGGCGGCGGCAGCCAGGGCCAGGCTGAGAACGGAGAGAAGGCGGGTGGTGGGCATCTGCATGGCGGTAGGGCGCGCAAGCGCTGTTCATTGATGGAATAGCGAAAGTATAAAAGCAGGCGCCGTGGCGCGCTGGCAGCCCTTGTGGCGCGTGGCGGTATTCGGGCCGCATCCCCTACACTGTGTCCACCATGCTGATGTTCCCTCCTGAAATCCTTGCCGCCTACCTTGTTGCCGTGATGGTCGTGGTCTTTGCGCCGGGGCCGGACAACATCCTGGCCATCAGCCGCGGCCTGAGCCAGGGGCGCCTGGCGGCGGTGCTGTCCTCCATCGGTGCGGGCCTGGGCATCATGGTGCACACAGTGGCCGCCACGCTGGGGCTCACGCTCATCGTGCAGGCCTCGCCGCTGGCCTTCTGGGCCGTGAAGATCGCCGGCGCGGCCTACCTGCTGTACCTGGGGTACAAGGCGCTGACCTCGGGCAACCTGATCTCGTTCGCGCCGGCCGCGCGCCAGCCACTGGCCAAGGTGTTCGGCGTGGGCCTGTTCTCCAACGTGCTCAACCCCAAGCCGGGGCTGTTCGTGCTGGCCTTCATCCCGCAGTTCGTCGATGCATCGCGCGGCCCCGTGGCCACGCAGATGCTGGTGTACGGCGCCATCTTCGCGGTGCTCACGGCGCTCATCTTCTCGGTGCTGGGCAGTTGCGCGGCGCAGCTCTCGGGCTGGCTGGCGCGCCGCCCGCGTGCCACGAAGTGGCTCAATACCGGCGCGGGCGTCACCTTCATCGCCTCGGGCATTTCGGTGCTGGCACTGGGCAACCGGCGCTAGGCAAGGCACCGCGCCCCGATGCCCGGTACCCCTCCCGTTTCCTTTGCGGGCGCGCTCAGCCATGACATGGCCGACAAGCGCATCGCCATCCTGCGCGAGATCGGCGCGGGCGGCTCGATCTCGCAGGCGGCGCGCGCCGTCGGCGTGAGCTACAAGGCCGCCTGGCAGGCGCTCGACACCCTCACCAACCTGGCCGGCACGCCCCTGGTGGACCGTGCCGTGGGCGGTGCCGGCGGTGGCGGTGCCCAACTGACCGATGCCGGACACCAGTTGCTGGCCGCCGCCGACGCCATGGCCGAAGCGCGCAGCGCCGTGCTGGCCCGCTGGGAAGGCCGCGCCGGCCCGGCGGCGGCGCGCCTGTCGGTGCGCACCAGCATGCGCAACCAGTGGCCCTGCACGGTGCAGCGGTTGGAGCCTCTGGGCCAGATCGTGCGCGTGCACCTGGGGCGGGCCGAGGGTGAGGAGGTGGCCTTCCTCAGCGCCCGCATCACGCTGGAGAGTGTCGAACTGCTGGGCCTTGCGCCCGGCCTGGCGGTGCAGGCCCTGTGCAAGGCCACGGCGGTGCGTGTCGAGCGCGCCGGCAAAGACATGCTGCCGGCCGAACCCGGCATCTGCCGCCTGCCCGCCAGGGCAGTGCGCGTGGTGCGGGGGGAGTCGGGGGATGAAGTGTCTGCGGAGCTGGACGGGGGCATCCAGATGGTGGGCTTTGCTGCCCCCGACAGCGGCCTGCGTGCCGGCAGCCGGGTGCTGCTGGTCGTGGAAGACAACGCTGTGGTGATCGCGCTGGCCCAGGGCTGAGCGCGACTCAATGCCCCTTCGGGGCTCCCAACTTGCGGTACACCGTGGCCCGGCTGATGCCCAGGGCGCGCGCCGCCTCGGCCACATTGCCGCGCGCCTCCTGCACCGCCTGGCGGATGAGCGCGGTTTCCGCCGCGCGCAGCGGTGCCGCCGCCACGGCAGGCGCCGGCGTGGGGGGCAGCAGGGGCCGCAGGATACTGCCCTGCCGGGGCGCCAGCGCCAGGCCCTGCAGGCGCAGGCCCGACCACAGTGGCAGGTCCAGCGGCGCGGCGCCCGCATTCTGGCGCTGCGCAGCATCGAACAGCAGGGCCCAGGGCAGGGCCAGCAGCTCGCTGGCATGGGCGCGGGTGCCCGGCGTGCGCAGCGGCTGGGGCACCAGCTGGCGCGCCGTGCGGTTGCTGCCCTGTATGTAGCCATCGGCGTCCAGCAGCATCAGGCCATCGCCTTCGCCGCCCAGCGTGCTGCCGGGCCAGTTCAGGCGCAGCAGCAGTGCATGGGGCCGCTGCAGCAGCAGGGCGTCTTCGATGGCGCGGGCCGAGCGGTCCACCAGGTGGCGCAGTTCGGGCCGCTCGGGCACGTCCACGCCCGTCAGGTCCAGCATGCCGGCGCAGCGGCCCTCGGGGTCGAACAGCGGCGCACCGGCGCAGCTGTAATGGGTGTTGTCATCGAAGAAGTGCTCGCCCCGGTGCAGCCACACGGGCTGCAGCTCGGCCAGGGCGGCGCCGATGGCGGTGGTGCCCACGGCCGCTTCCGACAGGTCGATGCCCACGCGGCCGATGGCATGCACGCGCGCGTCGCGGTGGTCGATGGCGCCCTGCACGTCCACCACCACGCCGCGCGCATCGGTGAGCACCGCGAAGTAGTGCATGCCGGCAATGGCGCGCGTAAGGTGGCCGAGCACCGGGCGTGCGGCCTGCAGCAGGTGGCGGTGCTGTTCGGCCACGCCGCGCAGCATGGCGGCGCTCACCTGGTCGAAGGCCACGCGCTGGCGCGGCGACTGGCCCTGAGCCAGGCAGCGCTGCCACGAGCGCACGATCCAGGGCTCGATGCCCAGCGCGGCCGGCACCTGGCCCTGGCTGAACAGGGCGGTGCGGGCGCGGGCGATCAGGGCCTGGCGCTCGTCGGGCGGTGGCGTGACGGCAGCAGCGGCGGACAGCATGGCGGACTCCCGTGGGGTGGCGGGCCGGTGCACCCACTGCGGGGTGCTTCGGTGTGCAGTGCGCATGATGCGCGGGCGGTGCACTGCAACATGTTTCATTTTGAGAATATCCGCCGCCGCGCGCCGCCAAGCTAGGGTTGACCCTAGGAATCCGGCCCCGCGCCCGGCCCAAGATGCGGCTTGCAGATCCAGCCAACACCCTCCCGAGGAGACAGCCAGATGCAAGTCCAGTTCACCGTCAACGGCCGTGCGGCCAGCGTTGATGTCCCCCCCAACACCCTGCTGGTCCACGCGCTGCGAGAGCACCTGATGCTCACCGGCACGCACGTGGGCTGCGACACCAGCCAGTGCGGCGCGTGCACCGTGCACGTCAACGGCCGCGCGGTGAAATCCTGCGCCATGCTGGCCGTGCAGGCCCAGGGCGCCGAGGTGCAGACCATCGAGGGCCTGGCCGCGGCCGACGGCACCATGCATCCCATGCAGGCGGCCTTCAAGGAATGCCATGGCCTGCAGTGCGGCTTCTGCACCCCGGGCATGGTGATGAGCGCGGTGGACCTGTGCACCCACCACCCCAAGGCGGACGAGGGCGAGATCCGCGAGTTGCTGGAGGGCAACATCTGCCGCTGCACCGGCTACCAGAACATCGTGCGTGCCGTCCAGCACGGCCAGAAGGCCATGGCGTCGGCCTGAGCCCCCGTCCAGAACTCACACACCAGGAGACAAGACCATGGGTGCTTCCGACTTTTCCAAGCTGCCGCACATCGGTGAATCGCTTCGCCGCAAGGAAGACTACCGATTCCTCACTGGCGCGGGCCAGTACACCGACGACGTGGTGCTGGCCGCGCAGAGCCACGCCGTGTTCGTGCGATCGCCGCATGCGCATGCGCGCATCAACAGCATCAACACCGACGCCGCGAAGGCCGCACCCGGCGTGCTGGGCGTGTTCGTGGGCACCGACGTGGCGGCCGACAGCATCAACGGCCTGCCCTGTGGCTGGCTCATCACCAGCACCGACGGCCAGCCCATGAAGGAGCCGCCGCACCCCATCCTGGCGCAGGGCAAGGTGCGCTACGTGGGCGACCACGTGGCCATGGTCGTGGCGCTCACGCAGCAGCAGGCGCGCGATGCGGCCGAGCTGGTGGAGGTGGACTACGACGTGCTGCCCGCCGTGGTCCATGTGGCCGATGCCGCCGCCGGCAAGGTGGCTGGTGCCGGCCTGCATGACATCGCCGACGACAACCATTGCTACAAATGGGCCATCGGCGACAAGGGGGCGGTGGACTCGGTGTTCGCCAGCGCCGCGCACGTGACGAAACTCGACCTGGTCAACAACCGCCTGATTCCCAACGCGATGGAGCCGCGCACGGCCATCGGCTCCTACAGCCGGGCCAACGACGAATACACGCTCTACGTGAGCAACCAGAACCCGCACGTCGAGCGCCTGTTGATGACCGCCTTCGTGATGGGCCTGCCCGAGCACAAGGTGCGCGTGATCGCGCCCGACGTGGGCGGTGGCTTCGGCTCCAAGATCTTCCTGTACGCCGAGGACGTGTGCCTGACCTGGGCCGCCAAGAAGCTCAACCGCAACATCAAGTGGGTGGCCGACCGCAGCGAGGCCTTCCTCTCGGATGCCCATGGCCGCGACCACGTGAGCCATGCCGAGATGGCCATGGACAAGGACGGCAAGTTCCTGGCCATGCGCGTGCACACCGACGCCAACCTGGGTGCCTACCTGTCGACCTTCGCCACGGCCGTGCCCACCATCCTCTACGCCACCTTGCTGGCCGGGCAGTACACCACGCCCCAGGTCTATGTGGAGGTGGACGCCTGGTTCACCAACACCGCGCCGGTCGATGCCTACCGCGGTGCGGGCCGGCCCGAGGCCACCTACCTGCTCGAACGCCTGGTCACGCGCTGCGCCTGGGACCTGGGCCTGTCGCAGGACGAGATCCGCAAGCGCAACTTCATCACCACCTTTCCCTACCAGACGCCGGTGGCGCTGCAGTACGACGTGGGCGACTACCACGCCTGCATGACCCAGGCCCAGGAGCTGGCCGACGTGGCCGGCTTCGAGGCGCGCAAGAGCGCCAGCGCCGCCAAGGGCCTGCTGCGCGGCGTGGGCTACAGCAGCTACATCGAGGCCTGCGGCATCGCGCCGTCGAACATCGCCGGCGCCCTGGGCGCGCGTGCCGGCCTGTTCGAATGCGGCGAGGTGCGCGTGCACCCCACGGGCAGCGTGACGGTGTTCACCGGCTCGCACAGCCACGGCCAGGGGCACGAGACCACCTTTGCCCAGGTGGTGGCGGCGCGCCTGGGCATTCCGGTGGAGAACGTGGACATCGTGCACGGCGACACCGGCCGCGTGCCCTTCGGCATGGGCACCTACGGCTCGCGCTCCATCAGCGTGGGCGGGGCGGCCATCATGAAGGCACTGGACAAGATCGAGGCCAAGGCCAAGAAGATCGCGGCCCACCTGATGGAAGCCAGCGACGCCGACATCGACTTCAGCGGCGGCGAGTTCAGCGTGCGCGGCACGGACAAGAAAATCCCCTTCGGCCAGGTGGCGCTCACGGCCTACGTGCCGCACAACTACCCGCTTGACAAGCTCGAACCGGGGCTCAACGAAACGGCCTTCTACGACCCGACCAACTTCACCTTCCCGGCCGGCACCTACATCTGCGAGGTGGAGGTGGACCCGATGACCGGCTCCACCCGGGTGGACCGCTTCACTGCGGTGGACGACTTCGGCACCATCATCAACCCCATGATCGTCGAGGGCCAGGTGCATGGCGGGCTGGTGCAGGGCATCGGCCAGGCGTTGATGGAGAACTGCGTGTACGACCGCGAAACCGGCCAGCTGCTCACCGGCAGCTTCATGGACTACGCCATGCCGCGTGCCGATGATTTCCCCGAGTTCAAGCTGGGCCATGTCTGCACGCCCTGCACGCACAACCCGCTCGGTACCAAGGGCTGCGGCGAGGCCGGCGCCATCGGCTCGCCGCCCGCGGTGATCAATGCCTTGCTCGACGCCCTGCGCCCGCTGGGCGTGAAGGAATTCGACATGCCCGCATCGCCCCACCGCGTGTGGGAAGCCATCCAATCCGCCAAGGCATGAGGAGAGCACACCATGTATGCATTCACCTACGAAACCCCGGCCAGCGTGGCCGATGCGGCGCGCCTGGCGGCTGCTGGCGGCAAGCCCATCGCGGGCGGCCAGAGCCTGCTGCCCTCGATGCGCCTGCGCCTGGCCAACCCCGGCCAGGTGGTGGACCTCAATGGCATCCCCGAGCTGGCCGGCATCCGCCGCGAAGGCAATGCCCTGGTGATCGGCGCGATGACCCGGCATATGGACGTGGCCGCGAGCGCGGAGGTCAAGGCCGCCATCCCGGCCCTGGCCGACCTGGCCGCGCACATCGGCGACCGCCAGGTGCGTGCCCGCGGCACGCTGGGCGGCTCGGTGGCCAACAACGACCCCGCGGCCTGCTACCCCAGCGCCGTGCTGGGGCTGAACGCCACCGTCATCACCGACCAGCGCGAGATCGCAGCGGACGACTTCTTCGTGGGCATGTACACCACGGCGCTGCAGGAGGGCGAGCTGATCACCGCGATCCGCTTCCCGATCCCCAAGCGCGCGGCCTACCTCAAGTTCAAGCAGGCGGCCTCGCGCTTCTCGCTGGTGGGCGTGTTCGTGGCGCAGACCGATGCCGGCGTGCGCGTGGCCGTGACCGGTGCCGCCAGCAGCGTCTTCCGCCAGCAGGCGCTGGAGGCGGCGTTGAACCAGGACTTCTCGGTGGCTTCGGCCGCCGCGGTGAAGGTAGACGCGAGCGACCTGAACACCGACATCCACGCCAGCGCCATCTACCGTGCCAACCTGATCAGCGTGCAGACGCAGCGGGCCGTGGCCCAGATGCTGGGTTGACGCCTTGCCACCCGAGCTGGCCTCCATCGACGACCTGGTGCAGGCCCTGCAGCGCGTGGGCTATTTTGCCGACCGGCGCCTGGCGACCGCCGTGTTCCTGGCGCTCAAGTTGCAGCGCCCGCTGCTGCTTGAAGGCGAGCCCGGCGTGGGCAAGACGGCGCTGGCCAAGGCGCTGTCCGGGGTGCTGGCGCGCAGCCTGATCCGCCTGCAGTGCTACGACGGGCTGGAGCAGCGCGAGGCGCTGTACGAGTGGAATTACGCGGCCCAGCTGCTGCACATGCGTGCCGCCGAACTGGAGCCAGGGGGCGCAAGAGACATCGAGGCCGAGGTCTACCAGGAGCGCTACCTGATCCGCCGCCCCCTGCTGCAGGCGCTGCAGGCACCCGCCCCCGGCGCCGTGCTGCTGGTGGACGAGGTGGACCGCGCCGACGAGCCCTTCGAGGCCTTTCTGCTCGAATACCTGGGCGAGTACCAGGTCAGCATTCCCGAGATCGGCACGGTGCGCGCCACGGCCACGCCGGTCACCCTGCTCACCAGCAACCGCACGCGCGACCTGCACGACGCCGTCAAGCGCCGCTGCCTGTACCACTGGCTCGACTACCCCGAGCGTGAGCGCGAGCTGGCCATCGTGCGCGCCCAGGTGCCCGGCGCCAGCGAGGCCCTGGCTGCCCAGGTGGCCGACTTCGTGCACCGGCTGCGCAGCCAGCCCTTTGCCAATGCCTTCCAGCGCGCGCCCGGCATCGCCGAGAGCGTGGAATGGGCCAAGGCGCTGGTGGCGCTCGACACCCTGGTGGTGGACCCCGAGATCGTCTCCGACACCGCCGGCATCCTGTTCAAGCAGCGCGAGGATGTGGCCGCGCTGACGCGGGACATGGCGGCCGAACTCCTCAAGCCGGTGGAAGAAGCGGGCTGACATGGCCGCCACCCCTTCCGCCGCAACGGCCTCCCAGCTCGGCGATGCGCGCACCGGCAAGCTGGCCGACAACCTCACGGGTTTTGGCCGCACCCTGCGCCGCGCCGGTGTGCGCGTGGACGCCGCGCGCATGGCCCTGGCCCAGCAGGCGGTGCTGCTGGTCGGCCTGCAGCGCCAGGACTTCAGCGCCGCGCTGGAGGCCGTGCTGGTGAGCCGCGAGCAGGACCGCCTGGTGTTCCGCGAGCTGTTCGACGCCTACTTCAAGAACCCCAACGTGGCGCAGAAGCTGCTGGCCCAGATGCTGCCCAGCGCGGAATCGAAGGCCGAGCCCGTGAAGCGCCGCCCGCGCGTGAGCGAGGCGCTGGCGCCCGTGCGCGCCGCGCGCAAGGCCCCGCCGCGCGAGGAGGACAAGGTCGACTTCGATGCCGCGATGACCGCCAGCGACCTCAGGCGCCTGCGCCATGCGGATTTCAACCAGCTGTCCGCCAGCGAATACCGGTTGGTGGAGCAACTGGCGCGCGACATTCCGCTGCCGCTGCCCGACTTTGCCGCGCGCCGCACCCGCCCCGGTGCGCGCGGCAACCGCCCGCACTGGCCCGGTGCCATGCACCAGGCAGCGCGCACGGGCGGCGAATTCTTGCAGGTGCCGCTGCTGCAGCGCCGCCGCCAGCCCTTGCCGCTGCTGGTGCTGGTGGATGTGTCGGGCTCCATGGAGCGCTATGCGCGCCTGCTGCTGGCCTTTTTGCACGCCGCCACCGCGCCGCGCAGGGCGGGGGCGCTGCGGCGCGACGTGTTCGCCTTCGGCACGGGGTTGACCGACCTCACCCCGGCCTTTCGCCTGGCCGACACCGATGCCATGCTGGAGGCTGCCAGCCACGCCATCGCCGACTTTGCCGGCGGCACGCGCATGGGCGAGAGCCTGCGCGCCCTGCGCCTGCAGCACGCGCGCCGGCTCGTGGGGCGGCGCACCCTGGTGCTGCTCATCACCGACGGCCTGGACACCGGCGAGTCCGAGCTGCTGGCGCAGGAGCTGGCCTGGCTGCGCCGCCACTGCGCGCGCCTGCTGTGGCTCAACCCGCTGCTGCGCTTTGGCGGCTATGCGCCCACGGCGCGCGGCGCATCGGTGCTGCACCGCGAGGCGCACGGCATGCTGGCCGTGCACGACCTGAGCCGCCTGCAGGACCTGGCCGGCAGCCTGGCGGCCGTGCTGCGGCAGTGACGCCAACGACCTGACTGAATCACCGAGGAATCAATCACCATGGAAATGCAAGCCAGCCGCACCCTTGCCGCCAGCCAGAGCCAGGCCTGGGCAGCGCTCAACGACCCCGAGGTGCTCAAGCTGTGCATCCCCGGCTGCGAGAAGATCGAGCCCACGGGCGAGAACCAGTTCAGCGTGGCCATGGCGCTCAAGATCGGGCCGGTCTCGGCCAAGTTCGCGGGCAAGATCACGCTCTCGGACATCGTGCCGCCCGAGAGCTACACCATCGCCTTCGACGGCTCGGGCGGCGTGGCCGGCTTTGGCAAGGGCAGCGCCCAGGTGCGGCTCGAGGCGCTGCCGCCCGAGGGCGCGCAGGAGCGCTGCGAACTGCACTACACCGTACACGCCACCGTGGGCGGCAAGATCGCCCAGCTGGGCCAACGCCTGATCGACGGCGCCGCCAAGGGGATGGCCGAGGATTTCTTCAAGCGCTTCGACAACGAGATGCAGCGCCGCCATCCGCCTGCCGCGGGGGAGAGCGATGCCGACCCCCCCGACACCGTGCCCACCGAAATCCCCACCCAGCCGGGCGAGGACGCCGGGCCTGCAAGCGGCTTTGTTCCGAGCCAGCGGGCGGGCCTGCAGCCTGCAGGCGGCCCCGAGTCCCAGGGCGGCGGCATCCCCGTCTGGGTCTGGGTCGCCGGCGCCGTGGCCCTGGTCGCGCTGGCCTGGTGGCTGAACTAGCGGTATCCCTCGGCGCACGGAACCGCCGGGCCTTGGGCACAATCTACGCACGATGACGATGGAAAACCTCGATGTGATGGTGCTGCGCTCCCTGCACGGCTGGCGTGCGGCAGGGCGGCGTGCGCTGCTGGCCACGGTGGTGCGCACCTGGGGGTCTTCGCCCCGGCCCGTGGGCTCGATCATGGCGCTGTGCGACGACGGTGCGGTGGTGGGCTCGGTCTCGGGCGGTTGCATCGAGGACGACCTGATCGACCGCCACACCCGCGCCTACGCGCAGGAGCGCGCCGGGGCCACGGGGCACGAACACCGCATTCCCCAGGGCCCGCCGTCCTTCGTCAAGTACGGCATCACGGCCGACGAGGCACACCGCTTCGGCCTGCCCTGCGGCGGCACGCTGGAGCTGCTGCTCGAATACGACCCCGACCCCGCGCGCCTGGCCGAGCTGATCGCCGCGCTCGAAGCCGGGCGCCTGGTGCGCCGCTCGGTGCGCCTGGCCGATGGCGCGGTGTCCCTGGCCATGGCCACGGAGCCTGCCGAACTGGCCGTGGACGGGCAGGAGCTGACCAACACCTTCGGCCCCGAATACCGCATGCTCATCATCGGTGCGGGCCAGATGGCCGAGTACCTGGCAACCATGGCCTTGTTCAACGGCTTTGCCGTGACCGTGTGCGACCCGCGCGAGGAGTACCGCCACGGTTGGAAGGTGCCCGGCGCCACCCTGGTGAGCGCCATGCCCGACGACGTGGTGGTGGATTTCAAGCCCGACCGGCGCAGCTGCGTGGTGGCGCTCACGCACGACCCCAAGCTCGACGACCTGGCGCTGCTGGAGGCCCTGTCCAGCGAGGCCTTCTACGTCGGCGGCATCGGTTCGCGGCGCAACAACGAGGCACGGCGTGCGCGCATGATCGAGCACTTCGAGCAGACCGAGGCCAGCCTGGCGCGTCTGCGCGGGCCCATCGGCATCTACATTGGCAGCAAGACACCGCCCGAGATCGCCGTGAGCGTGATGGCCGAGATCCTGGCCGTGAAGAACGGCGTGGCCCTGCCGCGCGTGATGGAAGTGGCCCAGGCCAAGAACGACCGCGACGTGGCGCACAACGATCCCGGGCCGCTGGTCTGTGCGGTGAACCGCTGACCGTTGTTTCAGCGGCTGCGGGTCTGCAGCTCCCGCTGCACATGCTTCAGCAACCCCTCGCAGGCATCCTCCACCAGGTCCAGCACGTCATCGAAGCCGGTGGCGCCGCCGTAGTACGGATCGGGTACCACGGGACTGTCCATGCGCAGGCAGAACTCCGTGAGGCGCCGGAGCTTGTGGGCATGCTGGGGCGGGCACAGGTCCTGCGCCATGGCCAGGTTGTCCCAGTCCATGGCGAGAACCAGGTCGTGCGTTTCGAAGTCGGCCAGCAGCATCTGCCGCGCCTTCAGGTCCGACAGGTCGTAGCCGCGCCGGGTGGCGTGCTTTTGCGAGCGGTGGTCCGGTGGCTCACCCGGGTGGTAGTTGTGCGTGCCGGCCGAGTCCACGCGCACCCGGTCAGTCAGGCCCGCCGCCTGCACGCGGTGGCGGAACACGCCATGCGCCGTGGGGCTGCGGCAGATGTTGCCCATGCAGAGAAAAAGGACCGAATAGCCGGGTGTTGTTGGTGCCATGTGTGCCCTCAATGCAGAACGGCCCCGTGGGGGCCGTTCAGGAGTGTCGCATGACGGCAATCAGGCGTGCACCTTCTCGCGCTTGGCGTCGTGGTAGGCCAGGGTGCCGCGCGTCACCACGCGGTCACCGGCCAGCACGGCACCGGCCTCGTGCTCGGGCGCGCCCTTCAAGCGATCGTAGAGCGGCGCGAAGTCGATCTTGGCCAGTTCCAGCAGTTCGTCCAGGTGGCCCAGCACGAAGTAGGTTTCCTGGAAATCATCGATGCGGTAGTTCGTCTGCATCACGCGTTCCAGTTCGAAGCGCACGCGGTTGGGCGAGTCGCTCTCGACCGAAAAGCGCGTCTCGCTGGCCGACGAGGCGATGCCCGCGCCGTAGATGCGCAGGCCGTCGCTCTGCTGCACCAGGCCGAACTCCACCGTGTACCAGTACACGCGTGCCAGCTTCTCCAGCACGCCCAGGCGGCTGGCGCGCAGGCCGCCTTCGCCATAGGCCTGGATGTAGTCGGCGATCACCGGGTTCATGAGCATGGGCACATGGCCGAACACGTCGTGGAAGACGTCGGGCTCTTCCAGGTAGTCGAGCTCATGCGGCTTGCGGATGAACTGGCCGGCCGGAAAGCGCCGGTTGGCCAGGTGGCCGAAGAACACGTCGTCGGGCACCAGCCCAGGCACGGCCACCACTTCCCAGCCCGTGCGCTTCTTGAGCACCTTGGACATCTGCTCGAAGTCGGGGATCTGCTCGGGCCCGATCGGCAGGTCCTGCATGCCGAGGATGAACTCGTCGCAGGCGCGGCCGGGCAGCAGCTTGGACTGCCGCTCGAACAGGGTGCGCCACACGCCGTGTTCCTCTTGCGTGTAATTCGCCCAGCCCTGGTCGATGGTCCAGTCGGGCCGTTCGGGGGCGTGCGCGTCCCCGGCCGCCAGGCCGTGCTTGGCGGTTTCCTTGAGCTGCTGCAGCATGTGTGTCTCCTGGGCCGTCTATGCCGTGAAGGCTGCGGCGATGCGGTTCATCAGCGTGGCCATCTCGATGTCCTTGGCCGAGATGCCGTCCACGTCGTGCGTGGTCAGCGTGACCGACACGCGGTGGTAGACGTTGGACCACTCGGGGTGGTGGTTCATGCGCTCTGCGTGCAGGGCCACCTGGGCCATGAAGCCGAAGGCCTGCACGAAGTCGGCAAACTGGAATGCGCGGGTGAGCACGCCTCCGCGCTCGGCGCCGTGCGTCCAGCCGGCCAGGGCGGGCAACTGCGCCGCCAGCTGCTCGGGCGTGAGCTTCATGCCGTTTCCTTGGCCACGGCCTTGTCGCCCACGTCCAGCACGCCGCGGTTGATCTGGTCGCGCTCCAGCGACTCGAACAGCGCCTTGAAGTTGCCTTCGCCGAAGCCCTCGCGGTAGTTGCCCTTGCGTTCGATGAACTCGAAGAACACCGGGCCCAGCATGGGCTGGGAGAAGATCTGCAGCAGCAGGCGCGGCTGGCCGCCTTCGGTCGTGCCGTCCAGCAGGATGCCGCGGGCCTGCAGCTCGCCCACGGGCTGGCCGTGGCCGGGCAGGCGCTTTTCCAGGTTCTCGTAGTAGACCTCGTTGGGTGCGGTCAACAGCGGGATGCCGGCCATCTGCAACTGGTCGATGGATTCGAGCAGGTTGTCGGTGAGCAAGGCGATGTGCTGGATGCCCTCGCCGTTGAACTGCATCAAAAACTCTTCGATCTGGCCGCCGCCCTGGCGCGACTCCTCGTTCAGCGGGATGCGGATCAGGCCGTCCGGCGCCGTCATGGCCTTGGAGGTCAGGCCGGTGTACTCGCCCGAGATGTCGAAGTAGCGGATCTCGCGGAAGTTGAACAGCTTGGTATAGAAGTCGGCCCAGTAGGCCATGCGGCCACGGTAGACGTTGTGCGTGAGGTGGTCCACCACCTGGAAGCCGTGGCCCTTGGGGTGCAGGTCCACGCCGGGCAGGAACTCGAAGTCGATGTCGTAGATGGACTTGCCGTCTTCGAAGCGGTCGATCAGGTACAGCGGCGCGCCGCCGATGCCCTTGATCGCAGGCAGGCGCAGCTCCATCGGGCCAGTCGGGATCTCGACCGGCTGGGCGCCCAGCTCCAGGGCGCGGTTGTAGGCCTTGTGTGCATCGCGCACCCGGAAGGCCAGGCCGCAGGCAGCGGCGCCATGCTCGCCAGCGAAGTAGGCCGCGTTGCCCGGCTCGTTGTTGACGATGAAGTTGATGCCGCCCTGGCGGTACAGCAGCACGTTCTTGGAGCGGTGCTTGGCCACCAGCGAAAAGCCCATCTTCTCGAACATCGGCTCCAGCAGGCCGGGCTTGGGCGAGGAGAATTCCACGAACTCGAAGCCGCACAGGCCCATGGGGTTGTCAAACAGATCGCTCATACATCGTCTCCATCATCGGTGGGCGGCTCTCAGGCCGGGGGATAGGGAGACTGTAGGGATTTCAGGGCGCAGTTATCTTGCAATTTCGACATGCCAGAAGCCATTGCGCGCTTGATTCGTGCGAAAAACCAAATCCAGTGCATTTGAAAGGCTAAAAGTACTCGAATTGTGCAGGCTTGCTGCACTTTGGGGCGCTGTTGAGCCAACACACAAAGCCACCCTGGCAGTGCAGGCATGCGGGCGCATGCCCAGGTGTGATGCATCAGATTTTCTGCATGCCTCGCGCGCTGAAACGGTATTTCTCACGCCCGCATCCCTTGACCATACTCAAGCCCCATAACAGGAGACAAGCGATGAACACCACCCGCCGCCAGTTCGCGGGCCAGCTGGGCGCCTCGGCCCTGGCCGCCCACAGCCCCTTTGCCTTCGCGCAGGACAGGACCATTCGCGTGCTCGTGGGCTACGCCGCGGGCGGCGCTGCCGACACCGTGGCCCGTGCCGTGGCCGAAGGCGTGCGCGGCCATGGCTTCAACATGCTGGTGGACAACAAGGGCGGTGCCGGTGGCCGGCTGGCCACCGAGGCCCTGGTGGCGGCCCCGTCCGACGGCGCCACCCTGCTCATGACGCCCATGGGCAACCTGACCCTGTACCCCCACGTCTTCAAGTCCCTGTCGTACGACCCGCTCAAGCAGTTCGTCGGCGTGGGCAAGGCCTGCAGCATGAGCTTTGCACTGGCGGTGGGCGCCAACAGCCCGGCGAAGACGCTCAAGGAGTTCCTGGACCTTGCGCGCAAGGACAATGCCCTGGCCGCCTACGGCACGCCCGGTGCGGGTACGGCCATGCACTTCATCGGCCAACTGCTGGGCAAGGCCGCCAAGGTGCCGCTGGCGCACGTGGCGTACCGTGGGGGCTCTGCCGCGGTGACCGACGCCATCGGCGGGGTTTTGCCCTGCGTGGTCACCACGCTGCCCAACCTGCTGCCCATGCACAAGTCGGGCAAGCTGCGCATCCTGGCGATCTCCGACGAGGCGCCGCTGGCCGCGCTACCCGGCGTGCCCACCTTCAAGTCGCTGGGCTACGGCGACCTGGCGATCACCGAGACCTTCGCCCTGTTCGCGCGGGCCGGCACGCCCGCGCCCCTGGTCGCGCAGCTCAACAAGAGCGTCACGGAGGCCATTCAATCCGAAAAGATCGCCTCGCTTCTGCACAAGCTTGAATACCAGCCCCAGACCGCCACCACCGAAGCCCTGGACCGGCAGCTGCGCGAAGACCATGCACGCTGGGGCCAGATCGTGAAGGCATCCGGCTACACACCTGAAGACTCGTGACCTGAAGAGAGACAACGAACCCATGCCACGCCGCAACGTCATCGTGATCATGTCCGACGAACATGATCCCCGCATCATGGGCTGTGCCGGCCATGCCTTCGTGAAGACGCCGCACCTGGACGCGCTGGCCGCGCGCGGTGTGCGCTTCACCGACGCCTACACCCCCAGCCCCATCTGTGTGCCCGCGCGCGCGGCCTTTGCCACCGGGCTGCGCGTGCACCAGACGCGCCACTGGGACAACGCCATGCCCTACGTGGGCGACCCGCGCGGCTGGGGCCATGTGCTGCAGCGCCAGGGCGTGCGCGTGGAGAGCATCGGCAAGCTGCACTACCGGGCCGAGGAAGACCCCGCCGGCTTCGACAAGGAGCACATCCCCATGCACGTGGTGGGCGGCCATGGCATGGTGTGGGCGTCCATCCGCGACCCCTATATTTCCAGCCCCAGCGGCAAGCGCATGCTGGGCGAGCACATCGGCGCCGGCGAGTCGCACTACACGGCCTACGACCGTGAGGTCACCGGCCGCGCGGTCGAATGGATCCGCGACGCCGGCACCCGCCCCGACGAGCCTTTCGTGCTCTACGTGGGCCTGGTGGCGCCGCACTTCCCGCTGGTCGCGCCCGAGGAGTTCTTCGCGCTGTACTCCAGCGAAGTGATGCCCGAACCCAAGCTGCAGCCCGCCAGCGGCTACCAGCGCCACCCCTGGGTGCAGGCGTATGCGGACTTCATGGACAACGAGGGCGAGTTCAAGAGCCCCGAGGAGCGGCGCCAGGCCTTCGTCGCCTACTACGCGCTGTGCAGCTTTTTGGACCACAACGTGGGCCGCATCACCGAGGCCCTGCGCGACGCGGGGCTGGAGGGCGACACCACCCTGGTCTACACCTCGGACCATGGCGACAACCTGGGCACGCGCGGGCTGTGGGGCAAGTCCACCCTGTACCAGGAGAGTGTGCGTGTGCCCATGCTCGTGGCGGGCCCGGGCGTGCAGCCCGGGGTGTGCGAGACGCCGGTCGACCTGCTCGACCTGTTCCCCACCATCCTGCAGGGCGTGGGCATCGACCCGGCGCCCGAGATGCAGGACCGGCCCGGCCGCTCGCTGCTGGACCTGGCGCAAGGCCCCGCCGAGCCCGAGCGCGTGGTCTTCAGCGAATACCACGCCGCCGGCAGCAACACGGCCGGCTTCATGGTGCGCAAGGGGCGCTACAAGTTCCACTACTACGTGCGCCACCGGCCAGAGCTGTTCGACCTGCAGGCCGACCCCGAAGAACTTGCCGACCTGGCGGGCGATCCCGCCCATGCCGATGTGCTGCGGGCCATGGAGGCCGAATTGCGCGCCATCTGCGACCCCGAGGCCGTGGACGCGCTCGCCAAGGCCGACCAGTTGCGCATGATCGAGCGCCTGGGCGGCGTGCAGGTGGCCTCGCGCATGGGGGCGGGGGGCGCCACACCCGTACCGCAGGAGGCGCTGGCCGCTGCCGAGGCCCGATGAAGGGGCCTGCCTGGCGGCATGAGGGCGAGGAGCCCGACTACCGCTTCACCCTGGCCAATGAGCGCACCTTCCTGGCGTGGATCCGTACCGCCCTCGCAGTGCTGGCGGGTGGCGTGCTGTTCGAGCAGTTCGCCACCCACCTGCAGCCGCGCCTGCTGGTGTCGGCGGTTGCATTGCTGATGTGCGCGCTGGCGGCCGCCCTGTGTGTGCTGGCCTACCGGCGCTGGCGCGCCAACGAGATTGCCATGCGTCGCAAGGGCGCGCTGCCCGCCACGGCGGCGCTGGCCGTGCTGGCGGCCGGCCTGTTCCTGGTGGCGGTGCTGCTGCTGGGCCTGGTGCTGTGGCTTTCGCGCTAGGGACTGCGCGCGATCCGGGCCTGCAGCCCGAGCGCACCAGCCTGGCCTGGACGCGCACGGCCCTGGCCGTGCTGCTGAACGCCCTGGTGGCGCTGCGCGGCGCCTGGATCGACGGGTCGGCCATGCTGCTGGCCACTGGCGCCGTGCTGGCGCTGGCGGCCTGCGCGCTGTACGGCTACGGCGTGCACCGCGGCCGCGTGCTGCTGGCCTGCGAGGGCCGGGTGCCCCACCCGGCCGGCCTGGTCTGGGTGGCTGCGTTGGTGCTGCTGGCCTGCACCACGGGGGCGGCGGGTGTCGCCTGGCACCTGCTGCATTAGAGTCTGGGTATGACCCCCCGCCAGCTCAAGTACTTCGTCGAGATCGCGCGGTCCGGCAGCATCACCACGGCCGCTGCCACTCTGCACATCGCCCAGCCGGCGCTGAGCCACCACATCGCGGCGATGGAGGAAGAGCTGGGCGTGGTGCTGCTGCAGCGCCATGCGCGGGGCGTGCGCCTCACCATGGAGGGGCAGCGCCTGTTTGACCGGGCGGCCTCCATCCTGCGGCAGATGGAGCGCCTGCGCGAGGACGTGCGCGACGCCGCCTCCGAGTTCCGCGGCGTGGTGCGCGCCTGCATCGTCGGGTCGGTGGCGCCCGTGCTGGTGGTGCCTCTGTACCGGCTGATCGAGGAGCGCGCGCCCGAGGTGCAGCTGCACCTGACCACCGCCATGTCGCGCGAGGCCCAGACCCTGGTGGAGGCGCGGCGCGTGGACCTGGCCCTGCTGCCCACGGCGTCCGAGATGGCCAAACTCGAATCCCGGCCCGCCTACGAGGAGGATTTCTGCCTGTTTGGCACCCGGGAGCAGATGGGCGATGCCACGGGCGACATCGCCTTCTGCGAGATTGGCGACCGCCCGCTGGTGGAGCCCGACCGCGAGCACGACCTGCGCAAGCTCATCGAGCGCACGGCTGTGGCGCTCGATCGCCCGCTCAACGTGCGCTACGAGGTGAACAGCTCCGACCTGCTGCGCAGCATGGTCTGCGGCGGGCTGGCCTTCGCGGTCATGCCGCGCAATTCCTTCCCGGCGTTCGAGGCGCGCGGCATCGTGGCCCGGCGCATCGTGGAGCCGGTCCTGAGCCGTACCCAGTCGGTGGTCTGGTCCATGGAGCAGCCGCTGACGCCAGCCGGCCACCTGGTGCGCGATGCGATGCTGGAACTCATCGGCCAGATGGTGCGCGAGGGCCAACTGGTGGGCCGTGCCCTGCCATGAGGTTTATCTGATGGTGCGTGGGTGCAAGGCGTATTTCTCCGCGTGCTTGTCTTTCCGTACAGTGCAATGACTTCAACGGAGACAAGTGCAATGCAGACGATATCGCGGCAGGATGTGCCGGTACAAGCTTTGGTGGATGCCCTGTCGGGCATTCTTTCAACCGCCCAGATCGTGCTGGACCCCGGCGTGGCTGCCAGCCATGCGGGCGACTGGAGCGAGGCGCCGCGCCGCGTGCCGGCCGTGGTGCTGTTCCCCCGCACCCCGCAGGAGGTGGCCGGTGTGCTCGCTGCGTGCAGCCGCTTGGGCCAGCCCGTGGCCATCCAGGGCGGGCTGACGGGGCTGGCCGGCGGGGCCACCCCTGCAGGCGTCGAGGTGGCCCTATCGCTGGCCAGGCTCAACGCCATCGAGGACATCGACACCGTGGGCGGCACGGCCGTGGTGCAGGCCGGCGTGGTGCTGGAGGAACTGCAGCAGCGGGTGGAAGCAGAGGGCTGGTCCTTCCCGCTCGACCTGGGGGCGCGCGGCTCGTGCCAGGTGGGCGGCAATGCAGCCACCAATGCCGGCGGCAACCGGGTGATCCGCTTCGGCACCATGCGCGACTTGGTGCTGGGGCTGGAGGTGGCGCTGCCCGACGGCCGGCTGATGACCATGCTCAACCGCGTGACCAAGAACACCACGGGCGTGGACCTCAAGCACCTGTTCATCGGAGCAGAGGGCACGCTGGGCGTGATCACGCGCTTGGTGCTCAAGCTCTCGCCCCGGGCCACGGCGGCCAATACGGCGCTGTGCGCGCTGCCCTCGTTCGATGCGGCCACGCGCCTGGTGCGCGACCTGCGCCGCGCGCTGCCCGCGCTGTCGGCCTTCGAGGTGATGTGGGCCGACTACCTGGAGGCGGCCATGGAGGTGACCCGGCTGCGCCAGCCCTTCGATGCACTCCACCCGGTCTATGTACTGGTCGAGACCCTGGGTGCCAACGACGAGCGCGACCGCGAGGCGCTGGAACGCGAACTGGGCGAGGCCCTGGAACAGGGCCTGATTTCCGACGTGGTGGTGGCCCAGTCGGTGGAAGACGGCAAGAAGCTCTGGGCCTATCGCGAATCCATCGGCGAGCTGCTGGGCCAGCTCAAGCCGTTTGCCGCCTTCGATGTGGGCATCCCCATGGCGGCCATGGACGCCTTCGTGGAATCGGTGGGGGCGGAACTCGAGCGCCGCTTTCCGGCGCAGCGGCACCTGTTCTTCGGCCACATTGGCGATGGCAACCTGCACGTGCTCTCGGGCCCGCACGCGTCGTCGGACAGCCTGCACGACGTGGAAGAGGTGGTCTATGCCGCCACCGGCCGTGTGGGCGGCTCCATTTCGGCTGAGCACGGCATCGGCGTGGTGAAGAAGGAATTCCTCGCCCACAGCCGCTCGCCGGTGGAGATCGAGCTCATGCACAGCCTCAAGGCGCTGCTCGACCCTTCCGGCATCCTGAACCCCGGCCGCATTCTGGAATAGCCGTCAGCCCATGACGACCGGGCCGCCCTTCTGGATGCCGCGCTGGTAGGCCGGGCGGGCCTCCATGCGCTTCTTGTAGGCCTGCAGGTTCGGGCAATTGCCGGCCTTTTCGGAGCGCGACAGGGCGGCCTCGACCGCAAAGCTCATCTGGAAATCGGCCATCGTCAGGTGCTCGCCAGCGAACCAGGTGTTCTTGCCCAGGTGGGCCTCCATGAAGTCCATGGCGGTGTTCACGTTCGGGTCCACCACCTTGTCGAGCACCTTGCCGCACAGGGCCTTGGCAATGGGCTTGACGAAGAAGGGCATGGGCTGGCGCGGGATGGTCATGAACACCAGCTTCATCACCAGCCAGTTCATCAGCGAGCCCTCGGCGTAGTGCATCCAGAAGCGGCACTGGCGGTACTCGGGCGTGCCGCGTGCGGGCTGCAGGTGGGCCAGCTCGCCCGTGGCCTGCGCGCCATAGGTTTCCACCAGGTATTCGATGATGGCGGCCGACTCGGCGATCACCTCGTCGCCATCCGTGATCACGGGCGACTTGCCCAGCGGGTGGATCTTCTTGAGCTCGGGCGGGGCCAGTTTGGTGGCCTTGTCGCGCTGGTAGATCTTGAGCTCGTAGGGCAGGCCCAGTTCTTCGAGCAGCCAGAGGACGCGCTGCGAGCGCGAGGTTTCAAGGTGGTGGACGGTGATCATGGCCGGATCTTAGGGCCTGTCCCCTGTCTTTTCGATGCCGGCAGTGTCGCCTGCACGATGCTGCGGCCAAACAGCCGCCGCTGCACTCAGTGGGCGTGTTGCCGAACGTCCACATGCTCGCGCAGGTAACGGGCGATGGCCTGGAGCACGCCGGCCAGGTCGCGCTGCACCGTCTCGAAGTGGGCGTTGCGCTCGCGGCTGGCCTCGTCCATGTAGACCGGCCTGCGGATCTCCACCTGCATGCTGTGCCGCTGCTGCGCGGGCTGGCCGATGCGGGCGATGAGCTGCACGCCCTTGTAGGGGTCGTTGCGCGCCACGGTGTAGCCGCGGGATTTCAGCTCCTTTTCGACCAGCTCCACGAACGCCGGTTCACAGGTGGTGCCGTCGCGGTCGCCCAGCACGAAGTCGGCCAGCGGGTGCACGCTCTGGATCTGCAGGCGCTCGTAGGCGTTGTTGGGCATGGAGTGCAGGTTCAGGTGCCAGACGGCACCGAAGCGCGCATGCGCCCGCGCGATGGCGGCCGCCAGCGCCGCATGGTAGGGCTGGTAGCAGCGCGCTATGCGGGCCTGCACCTCGGCAACCGACAGCCTGCGGTCGTAGATGGGCGTGGCGGCGTTCACGTTGCGCCAGATCAGCCCATAGCCCAGGCGGGTCTTTTCGCCGGGCGCCAGCGGCGTGGGCCATGGCGCGTCCAGCAAGGCCGGGTCCAGGTCGTCGAGCGTGCGGTTGGCATCGATGTAGCTGCGCGGGAAGTGTGCTTCCAGCAGGGTGGCGCCGACCTCGGGTGCGGCCTGCCAGAGTGCCTCCACGTGCGTGTCCTCGGCCGCGCGCAGCAGGGCGCGCGGCACCGCGTGGCCGAAGTCCGTGGGATAGGTGGTGCCGCTGTGCGGCGAGTCGCAGACTAGGGGAATGGCCGGCGTCACTGGTGCATGCAAGGTGAAGGTGGGGGCGTCGCTGTGCAGGTCCATGTGCATCATTCCGCAGTCAGTTTGGCGACCTTGGCCACGCGGGCATAGCGGTCCAGCGCCTGGCGGATCTGCGTACCGAACTGTGCGGGCGTGCCGGGGATCAGCGTGGCGCCGGCCTCGTCCATCTTCTTGATGAAGTCGGGGTGCTTCATGGCCGCGTGGATCGCCTGGTTGAGCCGGTTGACCACGGGCGTGGGCGTCCCCGCGGGCGCCACCACGCCGAACCAGCCACCGGCCCCCATTTCCTTGAAGCCCAGGTCGCCGTAGGTCGGCACGTCGGGCAGCAGGGGCGAGCGGGTGTCCGAGAGCACGGCCAGCGCCCGCAGGCGCCCGGCCTTGATGTGCGGCAGCGCCGACGGCAGGTTGTCGGTGATGCCATCGACCTGGCCCGCCACCGCGTCATTGAGCGCCATACCCGCGCCCTTGTAGGGGATGTGCAGCAGCTGGATCTTGGCCAGGCTGGAGAAATGCTCCACGTTGGCATGCCCGAGCGAGCCCGTGCCCGGGGACGCGAAGTTGTACTTGCCCGGGTTGGCACGGGCCAGCGCGATGAACTCCTGCATCGTCCTGGCGGGGAAATTGGCATTCACCGCGAACACGCTGGGCACCGTGGCCACGTTGGAGACCGGGGTGAAATCCTTCACCGGGTCGTATTTCATGCGGCTGCCGTAGGCCGCTGCGTTGGAGCCGTGCGTGCTCATGGTGGCCATGCCCAGGGTGTAGCCGTCGGCACGGGCCTTGGCCACCTGCTCCATGCCCAGCGAACCGCCGGCGCCGGCCTTGTTCTCCACCACGATGGGCTGGCCGAGCTCGCGCCCGGCGAATTCGGCGATCAGCCGCGCCGCCAGGTCGGTGGAGCCGCTGGGTGCAAAAGGCACGATCAGTTTGATCGGGCGGTCCGGGAAAGCAGCTTGCGCATGCACCGCGCCAGCCAGCGGTGTCAGGGCGAGGGCCAGCAACGCAGCCCTGCGGTGGAGGGAAGAAGGGGGGCGGATGCTTGCCATGGTGGGGTTTCTCTCGGTGACCAAAGGGTGCCGGCAAGTCTCTGGCGAACAGCCGCCCGCGGCAAACGACACTCCGGCATTCCTGTATTACCATTGGTCATACAACTCCCCACCTGGTTGCACCATGCGCCTGCATTCGCCGTCGATGTCCGAGCTGCACGCCTTCGTCACCGTGGTGCGCACGGGCAGCTTTTCGCGCGCCGCTGACGAGCTGTGCGTGACCCAGGGCGCCATCAGCCGGGCCGTGGCGCGGCTCGAGGGCCACTATGGCAAGGTGCTGCTCAAGCGCAGCGCGCAGCAGATGCAGCTGACCGAGTCGGGCGAGCAATTGCTGGCGGCCGTGCGCGAGCCGCTGGCCGCGATCGAGGCGGCCAGCGAGGCGCTGCGCGTGGGGCCCTCACGCACCACCGACCTGGTGCTGTCCGTGGTGCCCACGCTGGCCAGCGTGTGGCTGGTGCCGCGCCTGCCGGACTTCCAGGCCCGGCACCCGGAGGTGCGCGTGCGCTTCGTCCCCTACCGCAAGGACGAGGATTTTTCGGGTCCCACGCCGCATGCCGCCATCCTTACGGGCCTCGGTCCGGCGCAGTGGCCGGGATGGGAGTGCGACTACGTCATTGGCCGTGAGGTGGTGCCGGTGTGCCACCCCGCGCGCGCCGCGAGGCAGCGCTGGCAGCACCCGGCGGACTTGGCGGCCGAGCCGCTGCTGGCCCATTCCACCTCGCCCGGCAACTGGGCGCAGTGGTTGCGGGCCGCAGGCGCCACCGGGGCCGAGCCCGAGCTGTCGACGGTGTTCGACCAGGTGTCCATCCTGGTCCAGGCGGCCATGGCCGACATGGGGGTTGCGCTGGTGCAGCGCTGCCTGGTGCGGGCCGAACTCGATGCAGGGCGCCTGGTCACGCCGTTCGACCTGCCCATCAGCCTGCAGCGCGGCTACTTCCTGTGCCGCCTGCCCGGGCACCGCCCGGCAGCCAGCCTGCCGGTCTTTCGCCAGTGGCTGCTGGAGATGGCACGGCAGGACATTGCGGCCATGCCTGCGTGACGGGGGTCCAGGGTGTGTCGCAAGCCGGCCCGGAAAGCAAAAAGCCCTCGCGAGAGGGCTTTTTTGCAAGGTGCCGGCCGCAGCCGACCCGTGGCGATCTGGCGATCAGCCGCCCTTCTTGGAGCGCTTGCCAGGGTTCTTCTTGCTGCGCGTGGCAACGCCGCGCTCCAGGCTCACGCGTTGGCCGCGGCCGCCGGTGGGCAGTGTGTAGCCAGCCACGGGCGTGGGGCGGGGGGTGCGCTTGCGGTCTGCTTCGGTAACGATCTTGTTGCCCATGGAAATTCTCTGGAAAAAGATTGGTGGAAAAACGCGTATTAGGCCATAGGTCGGCACAAAAGCCCAGAACTGCGGTTTTTCCGGGCCCGCACCAGGGTGGTTGCAGGCCTTATTTGCCGGCAAACCGGGTGGCAAAAGCCGCCCCGTGGTCGGTGGACAGGGCCTCGCGGCAGTGGTGCGGCAGCACGAAGCCGCGGCCTGCATCCTCCACCGCCCTGGTGCGTATCACGGGCGGTTGGGCCCGCACGCCGCCAAAAATGGTGGCAAACGCCACGTCGGCCGCGTCGCGCCCGGTGCCAAAGCGGATCAGCCCCATGGGGATGGCGGTGCCCGAGGGGTCGAACAGGTACCAGCGGTCGCCCAGGTAGGCCTCCACGTAGGCGTGGAAATCGGGCGGCCCCAGGTTCGGGTCGGCGCCGTAGTCCGTGCCGGTGGTAAAGCGCGCCGGGATGTTCACTGCACGGCACAGCGAGATCATCAGGTGGGCGAAGTCGCGGCACACGCCGACCTTCTCCACCAGGGTGTCGACGGCCGAGGTGTTGGAGTTGGAGGTGTTGGACGTGAAGGCCACGTGCTTTTGCACCCAGTCGCGGATGGCCTGCACCCGGCTGTGACCCTGCCACAGGGCACCGAACTCGCTGAGCGCCAGGCGCAGCAAGCGGTCGGACTGGCAATAGCGGCTGGGGTAGATGTAGCCCATGACCTCCTGCGGCAGGCGCCGAACCGGCACTTCGGCCAGTTGCGAGGGATCGGTGCAGTGGTGGCTGATGTCCACCGTGGCCGAGTAGGCCACGCTCAGCGGCCCGGGCTCGCCGTGCAGGCGCAGGTAGCGGTTGCCGGTGGCGGGGTCGGTATGGATCTGCTGCGGCACGTCCTGGTTGATGACCAGGCGCTCGTTGCTGATCGCCTGGCTCGGTGTATGGGCCGCGTGGATGTTGAACACGAAGTCGGCGCCGTACTGGTCGATCTCGTAGTTCAGCTCGATCTCCAGCTCCAGCCGCACCTTGGTATGGGCCATGAACGGGGCGGCCGTGGCAGGCAGGGGGGCGGCTGATGCCGGGTGCAGGGAGACGCCCGGCTGTGGCTGCTGAGGCGGGTTGCCGGCTTCGCCATTGGCGGCAACGAACGGCAGGCGGGCTGCCAGGGGATTGAAAGGGGTTGCGATGGAGGACGCTTGCGCGAGCATGGTGGGGTCTCTCTGGAAGGGCTCGCGGCCTGCCACACCGGCATACCGCAGCACCACTGTCAGAGTAGGCGCCTGCCAGGGGTTTGTATGTAGGCAGACCGCCTGTCACCCCTGCAACCGGCGCTTACGCGCGGTGGGCAACAGGCGATCAGTCCACCCCGAAGGCCTCGCGCAGGGCGCCGCAAAAGGCGCTGCCACCGCTGATGGACAGGGTGACGGTGGTGCGCGCTGGGGCCGGTGTGCCCGCATGCACCGCAATGGTGCCGCTGGCGCTGTCGAATGCCAGCGCCAGCGGCGTTGCCACTTCCTGCACGGCAGAGAGGTCGTAGTCCCATTCACCGCCCTCGTCCGCCGGGCCCTGCGTGCCGGGGAACTGTACATGCGCCCATGCCAGCACCTGCGCGACCTCGGCCTGCACGGCCGGCAGCTGCGCCGGGCTGGCGGCTGCCATCGCATCGAAGGTGCCCGTGCCTTCGTAGTCTTCGCTGTAGTCGAAATCCAGGTAGTTCAGGGGCATGGCGGCAGTGGGGCAGGGCGGGAAAGGGCGTGCATTGTCTCAGCGGGGCGCGCGAATTCCTAGAATCGGCGTTTTCCTTGCCTTGCCCGGAACCCGAATCCATGCCCACCCCCCTGCTGCAGATCGACCGCCTGCGCTTTGCCTACCCCGAAGTCCCGCTGTTCGACGGCCTGTCTGCCCAGGTACCGCCTGGTGCCACCCTGGTGCTGGGGGCCGACAGCAGCGGCAAGACCACGCTCATGCGCCTGCTGGCCGGGGAGCTGGCCGCTGGTGCGGGCGAACTGGTGCTGCAAGGCGTTTCCCTGCAGGCGGCGCCGGCCGCCTACCGCGCCCTGGTCTTCTGGGGCGACCCGCGCTCCGGGGCGCTGGACGAGCAGGGCGTGCAGGACTGGCTGGCCGCGCTGCCCGCCCGCTACCCGCGCTTCGATGCGGCCGCGCTGGCCCGGCACATCGAGTGCTTCGACCTGCAGGAGCACCTGGCCAAGCGCTTCCTGATGCTGTCCACCGGCACCCGGCGCAAGGTGTGGACGGCTGGAGCCCTGGCCTCGGGTGCCGCGCTCACGCTGATCGACGAGCCCGTGGCAGGGCTGGACAAGCCCTCCATCCAGTACCTGCAGCAGGCCCTGGCCGCCCTGGCGGAGCAGCCGGACCGGGCCATCGTGGTCGCGCACTACGACGCGCTGGCGGGCGTGCCCTGGCAAAGCACCATCGCACTGCCCGACCGGTGAAGCCTGGGCGCTGACACGGGCATGCCATGGCCGTGCCCGGCCAGGGCCGCCCGCCCGCGTGGCGGCGCGCACTACTGCCGTCGTGCAGCGCAGCCCAGTGCCTTGTGGAGCGCATCCACATAGGCCTTCATCGTCGTGCCGCTGCCGTCTGCCAGCTCGTCCGGCAGCACGACCAGGAACTCGTCTTCGAGATGCATGGTGAGGCCGGGCAGGCGCTGGTCGCTGGCGCCCAGGTCTTCCACCAGGCGCAGGCCGGGTTGCAGGCGGGCCTTCGGGATCTTGAGGATGCGGACGATCGCCTTTTCGATGGCCGGGGCGGCCTGGTCGCATTTCGCTGCGTTGCTGGCGCCGCCGCCCTGGGCAAAAGCCGGGGCGTGCAGAAGGCCGATGGCGCAGCAGAACAAAACGGGCGCCAGCCAGGTGGGGGCGGCGGTGCGAAGCGTTGGCTCGGGAAATGGCATGGCTTGTCGGTGGGCAGGGCAGGGCAAGGATGGCTGGCTGGCAGGGTCGCGCCGGGCGCTGCGCGCAACCAGGGGCGGCCCCGAAAAGACCGCGGCAAGATCGTACACGCCATGGCCACCCCCGCTCGCCGGCCCGGCTGCCCTGCCGCAGCGCCTCGTCCGTCCACGATCGTTTCGGTCCCGCAAACGCGTGGTTCATTCCACAATGCAGAAAGCTGCTCGGCAAACCCTTCTGGCAAATACCAGCGCCCTGCAGCACCGCATGCAAAGCCCTAAACTGGTGGGCTGGGCCGCACCGGCGGCCGTTTTCTCTGGATATGCCTTCCCATGGACGCCCTGCTTTTCGCCCCCGTCGCCGTGGCCATCGCGCTGACGCCCGGCCCCAACAACTTCTGTGGTCTCAACAACGGCATCCGTGCCGGCGTGGGTGCGGCCCTGGTGGGTACCATCGGGCGGGCGGCGGCGTTTGCGATCTTTCTCACCGTGTCGGCCGTGGGACTGGGGGCCATGCTGCTGGCGTCCGAGGCGGCCTTCACCGCCGTGAAGTGGGTGGGGGCCTGCTACCTGTTCTGGCTGGGCTGGCGTGCCTGGCGCAGCCGCGAGTTCAATGGCCTGGAGGTTGTGGATGGGGCTGAGGTGGCTGCGAGCGCGGCGCCGGTGCGCCTGTGGTCACTGATCACGCAGGAATTCCTCCTGGGCATCACCAACCCCAAGGCCATCATTCTGTTCGCGGCCATCTTTCCGCAGTTCATCGACCCCACCCAGCCGGCGGCGCACCAGTTCCTGGTGCTGGGCAGCGTGTACCTGGCGGCCGAGTTCGTGGCCACGGCGGTGTATGCGGCCGGCGGGCGGCAGATCCGCCGCTTCATCCGCACCTCGCGCGGCGTGGTGCGCCTGAACAAGGCCACGGGCGGCTTCTTCATGGGCGCGGGCGGCCTGCTGCTGGCCACCAACCGCTGAGCCACACTGCGCTGGGTTTCTGCCTTGAAAACGCCGTAAAGCGGGGGTAAAGGCAGGGTAAATCCCGGCGCATGGGCTCCGGAGTGTCGCGGCGGGTGGCTACCATAGCCACGAATCCATTTGTTACGCCCACGATGCTGTCCCTTCGTTCTTCGCTTCGGCCCGCGCGGCCCTTCCTGCACCAGCAAGGGCGCGCCCTGTGGTGGGTGCTGCTGCTGGTGCTCATTGCGGCCGCCGTGGGTGGGGGGCTGTGGTGGAAGCAGCGCCAGGCGGCGCCGGCGCAGGCCGATGCGCCTGCAGGGCGCGGCGGCCCGGGCGGTCCCGGTGGCCGGGGGCCAGCACGCTTCAGTGCAGGCGGGCAGACGCAGCCGGTGTCGGTCGGCGTGGTGCGGCGCCAGGACGTGCGTGTGCAGGTCAATGCCATCGGCACCATGAGCGCACGCGCCACGGCTGTGGTGCGCGCCAAGGTCAGCGGCGAGCTGACCAGCCTGCGCTTCAAGGAGGGTGAGGAGGTCAAGGCCGGCCAGTTACTGGCCGAAATCGACCCCCGCAGCTACCAGGCATCGCTGAGCCAGGTGCAGGGCAACCTCGCGCGCGACCAGGCCCTGCTCAAGAATGCCCAGCTCGACCTCAAGCGCTACCAGGACCTGCTGGCCAAGGATTCCATCGCCAGCCAGCAGGTGGACACCCAGGCCGCCCAGGTGCGCCAGCTCGAAGGCACGGTGGCCGCCGACCAGGCCCAGGTGGATGCCGCCAAACTGCAGCTGAGCTACACCCGCATCACCGCGCCCATTGCCGGGCGCCTGGGCCTGCGCCAGGCCGACCGGGGCAACGTGGTCGGCCCTTCGGACGCCAACGGTATCGTCACCATCAACCTGGTGCGCCCCATCGACGCGGTGTTCTCCGTGCCCGAAGCGCACCTGGCGCAGATCAACCAGCGCCTGGGCGAGGGCGCCGAGCTGCCCGTGGAACTGTGGGACCGCGAGCAAAAGCGCCGCCTGGGCCGCGGCAAGGTGGGTGCGCTGGACAACGCCATCGACGCCACCACCGGCACCATCAAGGTCAAGGCCACCTTCGGCAACGAAGACGGCACCCTGTTCCCCAACCAGTTCGTCAACGTGCGCCTGCAGGTCAACCTGCTGCAGGACGCGGTCACCGTGCCGGGCACGGCCATCCAGAACAACTACGTCTACCTGGTGCAGCCCGATGGCACGGTGACGCAGCGGCGCATCCGCGTGGGCGTGGCCGACGGCGACCGCGTGGCGGTCGAGGGCGAGCTCAAGGACGGCGACCAAGTGGTGGTAGACGGCATTGACCGCCTGCGCGAAGGCGCCAAGGTGGCCGTGATCGATTCGGGCGCCGCCGCCCGCGCCGACGAAGCCGCGCAGGACGCCGGCGCGCGGCGCGCCGCGATGATGCGCAACCTGACGCAGGAAGAGCGCGACAAGCTCGCCAAGATGACGCAGGAGGAACGCCGCGCCTTCTTCCGCAGCAAGCGCAACCAGCCCGGTGCCGCCGGGCCTGCGGGCGCAGCCAGTGGCACGGTGGGCGGTGAGGCGGCTGCGCCTGCGGCCGGTGCCTCGGCCCCTGCGCCGGGTGCGTCGCGCCCTGCCAGTGGCCGCAGCGCCGAAGGCCCCCGGGGCGCGCAGGACGGTGCGCCGCGTGAAACGCCCGGCCCGCGCGCTGACGGCGGCCCGCGTGCCGAAGGCGGTGCCCCCGATGGTGAGCGCCGCCCCGGCATGTCGCCCGAGGTGCGGGCCCTGCTCGAAAAGATGAGCCCCGAGGAGCGTCAGAAGCTGCAGGCCATGGCGCCCGACGAGCGCCGCGCCTACATCCGCGGCAAGATGCAGGCCGCCGGTGTCGCGGCCCCTGGCGCCGCAGCCTCGCGCTGATGCCGTCCCGACTCCTCTGAAGCGGGCACCGCCGCCATGAACCTTTCGCGCATCTTCATCCTGCGCCCCATCGCCACCTCGCTGCTGATGGTGGCGCTGCTGATCGCAGGCCTTTTGGCCTATCGGCTGCTGCCCATTTCGGCCCTGCCCGAGGTGGATTACCCCACCATCCAGGTCACCACGCTGTACCCGGGCGCCAGCCCCGACGTGATGACCTCCAACGTCACCGCGCCGCTGGAGCGCCAGTTCGGCCAGATGCCGGGGCTGGAGCAGATGTCCTCCACCAGCTCGGGCGGGGCCTCGGTCATCACCCTGCGCTTTGCGCTGGACATGGCCATGGACGTGGCCGAGCAGCAGGTGCAGGCGGCTATCAATGCCGGCAGCAACCTGCTGCCCAATGATTTGCCCATGCCGCCCATCTACAGCAAGGTGAACCCGGCGGACGCACCCATCCTCACGCTGGCCATCACCTCGCCCTCGCTGCCGGTGATCCGCGTCAACGACCTGGTGGAAAACCGCCTGGCGCCCAAGCTCTCGCAGGTCAAGGGCGTGGGCCTGGTGGCCATTGCGGGCGGGCGCCGGCCGGCCGTGCGCATCCAGGTCAACCCGGTGGCGCTGGCCGCCGTGGGCATGACGCTGGAGGACGTGCGCGGCGTGATCGCGGCCTCCAACACCAAGCAGGCCAAGGGCGGCTTCGACGGGCCGGCGCGCGCATCGACCATCGATGCCAACGACCAGCTGCAGTCCGCCGCCGAGTACCAGAATCTGGTGATCGCGCTGCGCAACGGCACACCCGTGCGCCTGCGCGACGTGGCCACCACGGTGGACGACGCCGAGAACGCCCGCCTGGCCGCCTGGGCCGGCACGCCCGAGACGGGGGCGCGCGCCGGGGTGATCCTCAACATCCGGCGCCAGCCCGGCGCCAACGTGATCGAGACGGTGGACCGCATCAAGGCCTTGCTGCCCCAGCTGCAGAGCACACTGCCGGCCTCGCTGGACGTGCAGATCCTGACCGACCGCACGGTGACCATCCGCTCCTCGGTCAAGGACATGCAGGTCGAGCTGGCCCTGGCCATCGGCCTGGTGGTGGCCGTGATCTTCGTCTTCCTGCGCAGCGCCTCGGCCACGCTGATCCCCAGCGTGGCGGTGCCGCTGTCGCTGGTGGGTACCTTCGGCATCATGTACCTGGCGGGGTTCTCCATCAACAACCTCACGCTGATGGCGCTCACCATCTCCACCGGCTTCGTGGTGGACGATGCCATCGTGATGATCGAGAACATCGCGCGCTACGTGGAAGACGGCGAGCACCCGCTGCAGGCCGCGCTCAAGGGCGCCAAGCAGATCGGATTCACCATCATCTCGCTGACCATTTCGCTGATCGCGGTGCTGATCCCGCTGCTCTTCATGGGCGACGTGGTGGGCCGGCTGTTCCATGAGTTCGCGATCACCATGGCCGTGGCCATCCTGATCTCGGCCGTGGTCTCGCTCACGCTCACGCCCATGCTGTGCGCGCGCCTGTTGCGCCACACGCCCGAGGAAAGCCATGGCCGCCTGTACCAGGCCACGGGCCGCTTCTTCGACCGCACCATCGCCCAGTACGGCCGCGCGCTGAACTGGGTGCTGGGCCACCAGCTGCTGACCTGGGTGGTGTTCATCGCCACGCTGGCGCTCACGGTGCTGCTGTACATGGTGGTGCCCAAGGGCTTCTTCCCCGTGCAGGACACGGGCACGCTGCAGGCGACCACCGAGGCTGACCAGTCGATCTCGTTCGCAGCCATGGCCGAGCGCCAGCAGCAGCTGGCCGAGCGCATCCTGCGTGACCCTGCGGTGAAAAGCGTCTCGTCCTTCATCGGCGTGGACGGCGCCAACACCACGCTCAATACCGGGCGCCTGCTGATCGACCTGAAACCCCATGGCGAGCGCGACAAGGCGTCCACCGTGGTGCGCCGCCTGGCCGACGACACGGCCGACCTGCCGGGCATCCGCCTGTACGCCCAGCCGGTGCAGGACCTGACCATCGAAGACCGCGTGGCGCGCACGCAGTACCAGTTGCTGATCTCCTCGCCCGATTCCGCGCAACTGCAGGCCAGCACCGCCGACCTGGTGCGCCGCATGCGCGGCCTGCCGCAACTGGCCGACGTGGCCAGCGACCTGCAGAGCCAGGGCCTGCAGGCTTTCGTGCAGATCGATCGGGCCCAGGCCAGCCGCCTTGGCGTGACGGTCTCGGGCATCGACACGGCGCTGTACAACGCCTTCGGGCAGCGGCTCATCTCCACCATCTTCACCCAGTCCAACCAGTACCGCGTGGTGCTGGAGGTGGCGCCGCAGTTCAAGGTGGGGCCCGAGGCGCTGAACAACATCTACGTCACCTCCACGGCCGGCAAGCCGGTGGCGCTGTCCACCGTGGCGCGCATCGAGGAGCGGCCCATGGCCCTGGGCGTGAACCACGTGGGCCAGTTGCCCGCGGCCACCATCTCCTTCAACACCGCGCCGGGCGTGGCGTTGGGCGACGCGGTCAAGGCCATCCAGGCCGAGCAGGCCGGCGCCAAGGAGGCGGGCCTGTTGCCGCTGTCGGTGGAGACCAGCTTCCAGGGCGCGGCGCTGGCCTTCCAGGCTTCGCTGTCGAACACGCTGCTGCTCATCTTGGCGGCGGTGGTCACCATGTACATCGTGCTCGGCGTGCTGTACGAGAGCACCATCCATCCGGTCACCATCCTCTCCACCCTGCCCTCGGCTGGCGTGGGCGCGCTACTGGCGCTGCTGGTCACGGGGCTCGACGTGGACATCATCGCCATCATCGGCATCGTGCTGCTCATCGGCATCGTCAAGAAGAACGCGATCATGATGATCGACTTCGCGCTGGAGGCCCAGCGCGACCAAGGCCTGCCCGCGCGCGAAGCCATCTACCAGGCCTGCCTGCTGCGCTTTCGCCCCATCCTGATGACCACGCTGGCGGCGCTGCTGGGTGCGCTGCCGCTGATGCTGGGCACGGGCGTGGGCAGCGAGCTGCGCCATCCACTGGGCGTGACCATGGTGGGGGGGCTCATCGTGAGCCAGTTGCTGACCCTGTTCACCACGCCGGTGATCTACCTGACCTTCGAGAACGCGGCCGAGCGCTGGCGTGCGCGCCGCGCGGCCAAGGCAGCACAGGCCGAAGGGGCCAGCCATGCGTAGCCTGGCCCGCCAGGGCGAGGGGGTGCTGTGAGCATCTCCACCCCCTTCATCCACCGGCCCATCGCCACCATGCTGCTGACCATCGGCCTGGCGCTGGCGGGGGCGGTGTCGTACTTCCTTTTGCCCGTGGCGCCGCTGCCGCAGGTGGACTACCCGACCATTTCGGTCTCGGCCAGCCTGCCCGGGGCCAGCCCTGACACCATTGCCGCCACCGTGGCCACGCCGCTGGAGCGGGCGCTGGGCGCGATCGCGGGCGTCAACGAGATCACCTCCCGCTCCACGCTGGGCAGCACCTCCATCACGCTGCAATTCGACCTGAGCCGCACGGTGGACAGCGCCGCGCGCGACGTGCAGGCGGCCATCAACGCCTCGCGCACGCTGCTGCCCACGGGCATGCCGAGCAACCCGACCTACCGCAAGGTGAACCCGGCCGATTCGCCCATCATGATCCTGGCGCTCACGTCGGATTCGCTCACGCGCGGGCAGATGTACGACGCGGCCTCCACCGTCATGGCGCAAAAACTCTCGCAGGTCGAGGGCGTGGGCCAGGCCTCCATCAGCGGCGGCGCGCTGCCGGCCGTGCGCGTGCAGCTCGACCCGCTGCGCCTGGCGGCCAACGGCGTCTCGCTGGAGCAGGTGCGTGCGGCCATCACCAGCACCAATGCCAACCGCCCGCTCGGCTCGGTGGAGCGCGAGGACCACTACTGGCAGGTGACCGCCAACGACCAGGCCCGCGTGGCGGCCGACTATGCGCCGCTGGTGCTGCGCTGGAAGGACGGCAACGCCATCCGCCTGGCCGATGTGGCCCAGGTCACCGACTCGGTGCAGGACGTGCGCAACTTCGGCGTGGCCAACGGCAAGCCGGCCATCCTGCTGCAGGTGTACAAGCAGCCGGGCGCCAACATCCTCGAAGCGGTGGAGCGCGTGCGCGCGCTGCTGCCGGCGCTCAAGGCCTCCATCCCGGCCGCCATCGACATCGAGATCGTCTCGGACCGAACGCCCACGCTGCGCGCCTCGGTCAAGGAGGTGGAGCGCGCCCTGGCCATCGCCGTGGCGCTGGTGATCCTGGTGGTGTTTTTGTTCCTGCGCAATGCGCGCGCCACGCTCATCCCCAGCGTGGCGGTGCCGGTGTCGCTGGCCGGTACCTTTGGCATCATGTACCTGGCGGGCTACACGCTCGACAACCTCTCGCTCATGGCGCTCACCGTGGCCACCGGTTTCGTGGTGGACGATGCCATCGTGGTGCTCGAGAACATCATGCGCCACATGGAGCGCGGCAAGACGGCGCTGCAGGCCTCGCTCGACGGGGCGCGCGAGATTGGCTTCACCGTGGTGTCCATGAGCATTTCACTGATCGCGGTGTTCGTGCCCATTTTGTTCATGGGCGGCATCGTAGGGCGGTTCTTCCGCGAGTTCGCCATCGTCATGTCGGCCGCCATCCTGGTGTCGCTCCTGGTCTCGCTGACCACCACGCCCATGATGTGCGCAGCCCTGCTCAAGCAGCACCGGGCCCCCAAGGTGCAGAGCCCGTCCCGCTGGGCGCGTTTTTCGCGCTGGGTCGATCGGCTGCAGGACCGCGCCCTGCGCGCTTACCGCCGCAGCCTGGCCTGGTGCCTGCGCCACCAGCCCGTGGTGCTGCTGGTGCTGGCCGGCGTGGTGGCCAGCAATGTGTACCTGTACACCGCCATCGACAAGGGCTTCATGCCCGAGCAGGACACGGGCCGCATCTCGGGCTTCATCCGGGCCGACCAGGCCACCTCGTTCCAGGCCATGGAGCAGCGGCTGCAGCGCTTTCTGGCCATCGTGCAGGCCGACCCGGCCGTGGAGCATGTCACCGGCTTCACGGGCGGCTGGCAGCGCAATGCGGCCATGATGTTCATGTCGCTCAAGCGCGGGCCGGGGCAGGAAAGCTCCGAGGTGGTGATCAACCGCCTGCGCGAGCAGCTCAAGAACGAGCCCGGCGCGCGTTTGTTCATGACACCCCAGCGCGACATCCGCATCGGCGGGCGGCAGAGCAGTGCCTCGTTCGACTACACGCTGCAGGCCGACGATATCGCCGAGCTGCGCACCTGGGAGCCGCGCATCCGCCAGGCCCTGTCGCAGCTGCCCGAACTGGAAGACGTGAACAGCGACGTGCAGGACTACGGCCTGCAGACCACGCTGGTGATCGACCGCGACGCGGCGTCGCGCCTGGGGCTCACGGTGTCGACCATCGACGCGACCCTGAACGACGCCTTCGGCCAGCGCCAGGTGGGCGTGATCTACAACCCGCTCAACCAGTACCGCGTGGTGATGGAGGCCGCGCCCCAGTACCTGCAGGACCCCGAGACCCTGCGCAGCTTCTTCTTCGTGAACAACCAGGGCCAGCAGATCCCGCTCACGGCGTTTGCGCGCATCACGCAGACCAACACGCCGCTGTCGGTCAGCCACGACCGGGGCACGCCGGCCAGCACGGTGAGCTTCAGCCTGGCGCCCGGCGTCTCGCTCTCGCAAGCCACCGATGCGGTGCACAACGCGGTGTCCGAACTGGGCGTGCCCGTGGGCATCCGCGGCACCTTCGGCGGCACGGCGGGGGCCTTCCAGGATGCGCTGGCGGGGCAGCCCCTGCTGATCCTGGCGGCCATCATCACCATCTACCTGGTGCTGGGCATCCTGTACGAGAACCTGGTGCACCCGCTCACCATCTTGTCCACGCTGCCCTCGGCCGGCGTGGGGGCGTTGCTGGCGCTGATGCTGTTCAAGACCGAGTTCTCGCTGATCGCGCTGATCGGGGTGATATTGCTCATCGGCATCGTCAAGAAGAATGCGATCATGATGATCGACTTCGCACTGGTGCGCCAGCGTGGCGGGCATGTGAGCGCCGCCCAAGCCATCTACCGCGCCTGCAACCTGCGCCTGCGCCCCATCCTCATGACCACCATGGCGGCCATCTTCGGCGCGCTGCCGCTGGCCCTGGGCCGGGCCGACGGCGCCGAGCTGCGCCAGCCCCTGGGCATTGCCATCGTGGGCGGACTGCTGTTCAGCCAGGTGCTGACGCTCTACACCACGCCCGTGGTCTACGTGGCGCTGGACCGCCTGCGCATGGGCGCCCACCGCATGGCGCGCCGCTGGCGCCGCAGCCACCCGGCGCCATCCGCCGGTGCCGCAGCGGCGTTCCAAGGAAACGATTGATGCCTTCGACACTTTTCTTCCCTTCCCCCGCACGCCTGGCGCTGTCGCTGGCCGTGCTCGCCCTGCTCGGCGCCTGCGCCAACCAGCAGGCCTACGAGCGCCCGGCCATGGACATCCCACCGGCGTTCAAGGAGAGCGGCGCTGCGGCCCAAGGCCTGTGGCAGCCGGCCCAGCCCGGCGGCGGCGAGGCCGTGCCGGCAGCATGGTGGTCGCTGTATGGCGACGCGACGCTCGATGCGTTGCAAAAGCAGGCTGCCGCCGGCAACCAGAACATCGCGCAGAGCTTGGCGCGCCTGCGCGCCGCGCAGGCGGCCGTGGCCAGCAGCAGCGCCAGCCTGCTGCCCAACCTGGGCGCCAGCGCCAGCAGTTCGCGCGCGCGCAGCGGCAGCACGCTGCAGGCCGATGGCAGCAGCAATGCGCGCATCAGCACCAGCCATTCGCTGGGCTTGAATGCGAGCTGGGAGCTGGACCTGTGGGGCCGCATCTCGGGCACGGTGGACGCTGCGCGCGCCAGCGCCCAGGCCAGCGCCGATGACCTGGCCGCCATGCGCCTGTCGGTGCAGGCTACGGTGGCGCAGACCTATTTCTCTTTGCGCGCGGCCGAGGCCCAGGCCCGGCTGCTGCGCGAGACGCTGGATGCCTATGCGCGCAGCTGGGAGCTCACGCGCAACCGCCAGGCGGCGGGCGTGGCCTCGCTGGCCGACGTGGCCCAGGCCGAGGCGCAGTACAAGGGCACCCAGGTGCAGCTGCTCGAATCCGAGACCAACCGCAGCCAGCTCGAACATGCGCTGGCCGCCCTGGTGGGCCAGGCGCCCGCGGCCTTCAGCCTGCCGGCCACGGCCGAGCTGCCGGCCCCGCCACCCGTGCCGGCGCAACTGCCCTCGCAGTTGCTGGAGCGCCGCCCCGACATCGCCGCGGCCGAGCGCCGCGTGGCCGCAGCCAACGCACAGATCGGCGTGGCGCGCGCGGCCTTCTTCCCGGCGCTCACGCTGTCGGGCTCGGCCGGCTACCGGGGCTCGGAGCTCTCCAACCTGCTGAGCGCGCCCAACCTGTTCTGGTCGCTGGGCCCGGCGCTCGCGGTTTCGCTGTTCGATGGCGGCGCGCGCAATGCCGCGGTGGAGTCGGCCCGCGCCAGCAACGAACAGGCCGCGGCCGCCTATCGCCAGACCGTGCTCACGGCGCTGCAGGAGGTGGAGGACAACCTCACGGCCGCTACCGCCCTGGCGCAGGAGCAGCAGCTGCAGGCCGAGGCCCTGGCCGCCTCCCAGCGCGCGCTGGACGTGGTGAACAACCAGTACCGTGCGGGTACCGTGGGCTTTCTCAACGTGATCACGGCCCAGGCCTCGGTGCTGTCCTCGCAGCGCAGCCTGATCGACGTGAAGAACCGCCGTCTCGCGGCCGTGAACATCCTGCTCAAGAACGTCGCGGGGAACTGGGAGCCGCTTGCCAGGTGAAGCGGTGCGAGCGGCTCAGTCCGCGTGGTCGGTGGAGGCCACCACCCGCCAACCCTGGCCGGTGCGCAGCAGGTGGTAGGACTCGCGCCAGCCGCTGGCCACGCTGCCATCGGCGCGCAGCAACTCCCAGGAAACACTGGCCAGCGCGCTGAGCGTGCCCATGGGTACGACTTGCAGATCGCCGAAGCGGCACGAGCGGCAGCCCTGGCCATGGTAGGTGGTGAGCACCGCCTGGAAGTAGTCGCCAACTTCCTGCGCTGTATGGAAGGCCCGTACCGCCCCATGTGCGTCCACGGCGATGCAGGGCACGGCATAGCGCCGGGCCACGAGGGGGCCGTCGAATTCGGCGAAGGCCGCCACGAAGGCATCGAAGAAAGATCGGATCTCGCCGGTCATGTCAGGGCTCACGGGCATGGATCTCCTCCTGCATTGGGTGCGGGGCCTGCCACCCGGGCCACCGCTTGGCGGATGCTGGCATGCGAGGCATCCGGGCGCAAGGCGGTCTGCAGTGCCTGCGCCGTCTCGGGATCGTGTGCCTGGAGCCATTGCAAGGCCTTCTTGGGCCCTTCGAACCACTGCTTGCGCAGGGCGAAGTAGTCCTCCAGCAAGGCCGTCAGCAGCCAGGCGCGGCGGTAGTGGCCCTCGGCATCGCCGCGCTCCATGCGTACTGCCATCTTCCAGGCCCAGGTGGTGCGCGCGCTGATCTCGTCGGCGAGCAGCGGGGGAGGGCCTTGCGTGAAGACGGAATCCAGCCCCTGCAGGAATCGATCCGCCTCCTGTCCCCGCTGCAGCAGCACCACGCTGCCGCGCAGCTTGAGCCACTCAGGGCCACGCTGCACCAGCGTTGACTCCGGGTACAGGAATACGTCGAGAAAGGCGCCGTCGATGATGCGCGTGTCACGGCCTGTGCTGTCGCGCGCGCCGAAGGCGGCGATGTCGTAGTCGCTGTCCTTGTCCGCGGTGCCAGCGGCCCGTGACCCGTAGAGCAACAAGGTGTGGTTGCTGCCATCCCGGGTCAGTTCTTCGCACAGGGTGCGCAGCAAGGGTGTCCAGTGGATGTTCGGTGCGGTCATTCCGTGCTGCCTCCGCGCGACTGCGCGCCTTCATCAAGCAACCATGTGCGGAAGGCCGCAAACGCCGGCAGGTCCAGCCGGTCGGGCCGGTAGCACAGGTAGTGGCCCTGGTCCACACGCACCGGGCTGCCGCAGGGGCTGAGCAATGCGCCCTCGGCCACTTCCTTTTGCACCAGCAGGGCAGGCACCAGGCCGATGCCCAGGCCGTTGAGTGCGGCCTGGATCAGGGCCGAGTACTGGGCGAAGCGCGGGCCCGCCAGCGTCTGCACCTCGGGCACGCTGTGCTGGGCGGCCCATTGGCGCCAGGCGGTGGGTGCGCCCTCATGGTGCAGCAGGGTGTGGCCCAGGATGTCCGTGGGCTGGGTGATGCGGTGGCGCCCCTCGACCAGGCTGCGCGCCACGATGAGCACGAACTCGCGCCCCGCGATGTACTCCGACACCACGCCCGGCCAGCCGTCGGGGCCATAGCGGATGGCGGCGTCCACCCCGGCGGGGATGCCGTCGCTGGGCTCCAGGTGGCGGCTGAAGCTCAGCATCACATGGCGGCTTTGCTGGCTGAAGGCCGGTAGCCGCGGGATCAGCCACTTGGTGAGAAAGGTGGGCACGCTGGCCAGCGTGAGCAGGCCTGCCCCGGCATCGCCCGAGCGCGCCTCGAAGGTCGCCGCCTCGATGGCGCGCAGTCCGCCCGAGATCTTCTGCCAGTACACCCGGCCCTGGGGCGTGAGCTCCACGCCGCGCCCGTTCTTCTGCAGCAGCTGGCGGCCCAGAAAGGCTTCGAGCCCCGCCACCTGCTTGCTGACCGCGCTGGCCGTGATGCACAGCGCACCCGAAGCCAGGGTGATGCTCTGGTGGCGCGCCACGGCGTCGAAGGCCAGCAGCTCCTGGATGGTGGGGCAGTCGCGCTTCATGCCCGGAGCCCCTTGCGCAGCCCGTCCACGCTAGCGCAGCTTGATGACGTGTTGGCGAAAAACATTTTCCAATGGCTCAAGTGTTGTGTTCCATGATTCACCCATGAAAGCCGCTGTGTTTCATAAAATTTGGCCATCGCAGCAGCGGGCATGGCCTGACAGTTGTGCATCTGGAAAGTATGCCGGCAATTAGGACATGGGAGACAACAAGGTGATCCGCGGAATTTCACTGGTCTACGGCCTGTACCTGCTGCTGCCCATCGCACTGCTGCTGGTGGGCAGCGTGGGCGGCAGCTGGACGAATACGCTCCTGCCCAGCGGCATCACCGGCCAGTGGTACCAGGACCTGTGGCTGGACAGCTCGTTCCGCAAGGCCTTCGTGAGCAGCCTGGTGGTGGCGCTGGCGGCCTGTGCCATCAACACCGTGCTGGCGCTGCCGCTGGCCTATGCGCTGTACCACGGCGCACGGCGCGGCGGAGGCCTGGCGGCGCGCATCGTGAGCGCCATGCCGGTAGCCGTGCCGGCCATCACCCTGGCCTTCGGCTACATGGTGGTGTTCAACACCGACCTGGCGCCCTGGCTGGGCTCCATGCCGCTGCTCATCGCAGCGCACGCCATCCTCACGCTGCCCTACCTCACCAACACCTTGCTGGCCGACCTGCGCCACCTGGACCTGCACCGGCTGGAGCAGGCCGCGGCCACGCTGGGCGCCTCGGGCTGGCAGCAGTTCACGGGCATCGTGCTGCCCAGCCTGCGCCAGAGCCTGCTCAGCGGCCTGGTGATGGTGGCGGCGATCTCGGTGGGCGAGTTCGGTGTCTCCAACCTGCTCACCAGCTTCCAGAACCGCACCTACCCTGTCGTGCTGCTGCAGGCCTTCTACGGCGCCACGGGCTTTGCCTGCGCCGCCACGGTGGTCCTGCTGGTGCTGGCAGGCGCATCGGCCCTGCTGTCGTCCTCCCTCGTCCAAGCCCGCAAAGTCCAGCCATGAGCCTCGTCCTCGACAACGTCAGCTACCAGTACCCCGGCAGCACGCACGGCCTGCACGAAGTCTCCCTGGACGTGCGTGCCGGCGAGCTGGTGGCCGTGATCGGGCCCAGCGGCTCGGGCAAGTCCACCTTGCTCAAGCTGGTGTCCGGGTTGGAAACCGGCCACACGGGCAGCATCGTCTTCGGCGGGCAGGACATGTCGGCCATGCCCGTGCACCAGCGCCGCATGGGCATGGTGTTCCAGAACTATGCGCTGTTCCCGCACCTCAGCGTGCTCGACAACGTGGCTTACGGCCTCAAGCTGCGCAAAGTGGGTGTGGCCGAGCGCCACCGGCGCGCGCAGGAACTGCTTGGCATCGTGGGCCTGGCAGGGTATGCGCAGCGTGGCATTGGCCAGCTCTCGGGCGGGCAGCAGCAGCGCGTGGCGCTGGCGCGGGCCCTGGCCATCGACCCGCAGGCCCTGCTGCTCGACGAACCGCTCTCGGCCCTGGATGCCAGCGTGCGCGGCCACCTGCGCGACGAGATCCGCGCCATCCAGCAGCGCTTTGGCGCCACCACCTTGCTGGTCACGCACGACCAGGAGGAGGCCCTGGTCATGGCCGACCGCGTGGCCATGCTCAAGGACGGACGCCTCCTGCAGATCGCCACACCCCGCGAACTCTACGAGCAACCCGCGAGCCGTGCGGTCGCCGAATTCGTGGGCCTGTCCACCATCCTGCCGGGCAAGGTCAGCGCGCCGGGCCGGGTGGACCTGGGTTTTGCCGAAATCCACGCCCACACCGGCGGCCGGGCCGTGGGCACGACGCTGCACGCGATGGTGCGCCCCGAGCATGTGCGCGCCGACCCGGCGCCCGGCAGCGTGAACCGATTGGAAGGGCGCACCGGTGCCCAGCGCTACCTGGGCGCGCTTACGCGTTACGACTTTGAAGTGCCCGGTGCGGGCAAGCCATTCCTCGCCGAGTCGGCCCTGCCGGCCGCCGAGGCGATTGCCATCGCCCCCGAGCACATCCGCCTTTTGGACCACTGATTTCTCCCTTACCTCTCCCAACCCGAAACCGAGGAGCCACACCATGCAACGCAGACAACTGATCCAGGCCGCCGGCGCACTGCCCCTGGCGACGCTCGCCGCCCGCACCGCCTTTGCCTTCGACGGCCCCGAGCTCTATGCGGGCGAAAAGGCCTTGTACGCCGAGGCGCAGAAGGAAGGCCTGTGCGTCTCCTTCGACACCGGCCCCGAATGGGCCAACTGGAAGTCGCTGTTCCGCGATTTCAAGAAGCGCTACCCCGAGATCGAGCTGACCTACAACGACATCGGCTCGGCCGCCACCGTGGTCGCGCTCGAAAAGACCAAGCGCCGCCCGCAGGCCGACACGGCCTACTACTTCGCCGCATCGGCCGTGGACGCCGCGAAGAAGGACGTGGTCGCACCGTTCAAGCCCGTCAACTTCGACAAGCTGCCGCCCGTGTTCCGCGAGGCCGAGGGCCGCTGGTTCACCATCCACACGCTGAACATCGCCTTCCTGGTCAACAAGAAGCTGGTGAAGAACGTGCCCACCGGCTGGGCCGACCTGCTCAAGCCCGAGTTCAAGAACACCGTGGTCTACCTGGACCCGCGCTCCACCGGCATCGGCCAGGTGCTGGCCTTTGCCGCGGCGTATGCCAACGGCGGCAGCGTGGACAACGTGCAGCCCGGCACCGACTACCTGGGCAAGCTGCATGCCGCAGGCAATGTGCTGCGCGTGGAAGGCACCACGCCCTACGCCAAGTTCCTCAAGGGCGAGATCCCCGTGTGGATCAGCTACGAGAACGACGGCCTCAAGGCCAAGCACGTGGATGGCATGGGCGATGCGGTGGAAGTCGTCATCCCCAAAGAGGCCAGCGTGGCGGCACCCTATGCGATCAGCCTGGTCAAGAACGGCCCCAACCCCAATGCGGGCAAGCTCTGGCTCAACTTCATCATGAGCGAGGCCGGCCAGTCGCTGTTTGCCCAGGGCTTCGTGCGCCCCGCCGTGCCCGGCACGCCGTTGGCCGCCGACGTGGCCGCCAAGATGCCGGCCGCGCCGCAGATCCGCCCGCTCGACGTGGTCAAGGCGTCCGAGCGCAAGGCCGATGTGGACCGCCTGTGGGCGCAGGCCGCGCTGGGCAACAAGTCGTAGGCAGATCAAGCCTTATGCGACGTTTCGGCGCCTGGCCCGCGTGGGCTTTCATGGCGCTCTTCTTTGCGGTGCCGCTGGCCGCGCTGCTGCCCGAGGCCTTTGGCGATGGTGCCAGCGCCTTCGGGCGGCTGTTCGGCAACCCGCTGTTCATGGGCGCGCTGCGCAACACGCTGGCCTTGGGGCTGGCGGCGGGGGCCGTGTCGGCGCTGGTGGGTACCTGCATCGCCATCGAACTGGCGCGCCAGCCCGCGGCGCGGCGCCAGTGGATGATGGCCCTGCTGGGCCTGCCGCTGGCCTTTTCGGGCCTGGTGATCGCCTACGGCTTCATCCTGGCCTTTGGGCGTGCGGGCTTTGTCACGCAACTGCTGGCGGGCCTGGGTGGTGACCCGGCGGTGATCGGCAGCTGGATCTACAGCGTCTCGGGCCTGGGCGTGGCGTATGCCTACTACCTGATCCCGCGCGTGGCGCTGTCGCTGTACCCGGTGTTCACCAACCTGGACCTGCGCCCCGCGCAGGCGGCGCGCACGCTGGGCGCATCGCGCGCGCGGGCCTTCTGGGACACGGTGGTGCCCGAGGTGGTGCCCTCGGTGCTGTCCAACGCCTGCATGGTGGCTGCCATTGCCATGGGCACCTATGGCACGGCGCTGGCGCTGGTGGGCACGCAGCTCAACATCCTGCCGCTGATGCTGCTGGCACAGGTCAGTGATGGCGGGTCGGATTTCGCGGTGGCGGCGGCCCTGTCGCTGGTGCTGATGGTGGTGTGTGTGGTGGTGATGGGAGTGGGTGATGTCTTTACGCGACAACGCGAACGCCGTGCAGGCCATTGAAACCTGGTCGGAGCCGGTGGTGCAGGCGCTGCGGCGCCTGGCCGAACGGCAGAAAGGGCCCGGGCGCCACCGCCAGCCCGTGGCCGTGATCGGCCCTGGCGATGCGGGCGAGGCCGAGTGCGCCGCCGCCCATGCCGTGGCGCATGCGCTGGCCGGCGCCGGCATGGTGGTCATCTGCGGCGGGCGCGGCGGTGTCATGGCCGCCGCATCGCGCGGCGCCACCGAGGCCGGCGGCATGGCCGTGGGCATCCTGCCCGAAGACGACGATGCCAACGCCAACGAGTGGCTGAGTGTGGCCGTGCCCACCGGCATGGGCGAAATGCGCAATGCCATCGTCGCGCGCAGCGGCGTGTGCCTGGTGGCCATTGGCAGCAACCTGGGCACCCTGTCCGAGATGGCCCTGGGCCTCAAGTGGGGCAAGCCGGTGTTCGAGCTTTACGGCGGCGTGCAGTTGCCCGGGGCCGTGCCGGCTGCCGATGTGCACGACCTGCTGGCCAAGGTGCTGGCCTGTTTGCTCGCGTAGCCGCTCAATCTTCGGATTCCAGCGCCACGTCCAGCGCACCCTCCAGCGCCCAGAGTGCGTCGTCACTGAGTGCGCCCACGAAGACGCGCAGGCCGTCGCTCCATTCCACCAGGCAGGCCACCTGCCCGGGCTGCACATAGGCGCGCATTTCATTGACCGTTCCCACAAAGTGCCAGCCGGCCTTCAGCGCCGCCTCGGTGCCGGGCCCCGCCAGGCCCGATGCGCCATGCGGCAGGGCCTCGCCAAAGCTGCATTGCCAGACCAGCATGGTGGCGATGAATTCCGAGCAGCTGTCGCACACCAGGTGCCACTCGGTGGCATCGCCGGTGGTGGTGATCCACACGGGCGGGTCGTCGCCCGCTGCAGGGCCGCAGTCCACGCCATAGCGCACCACGTCCTGGTTCTCTTCGAGAAAGACGAGCTTGCCCTCCTGCAGGCTCCAGTCGGCGAGCGGCAAAAACTGGTCGTACACCGTGGTGAAGTCGCGCGCATTGCCGGCCAGCAGGTAGAAGTCGCGCAGCGCCTGCGGTGCGGCGGTGTCCAGGGACTGTTCGGCCTTGGCGATGGCCTGCGGGTCCACCGCGTCCGTGGGTCGGAGCGGGCGGCCCAGCAGCTGGAACAGGTCGGGGTAGGGCATGGTGTTCATGGCAAGGGCGCCATATTGCCAGACCCGCGCGCCAGGCCGCGCGCCACGCGCTCCGTGGCTTCCCGCAGGTACTCGCGCAGGCTGGGCGGCTCCAGCACCTCGAACTCCACCTGCAGGGCCAGCAGCCAGTACACCAGGGTGCCCTGCTGGTGCGCGCCGCAGGCCAGCACGCAGCGCTCGGCGTCCAGGGCCTGCAGCACGCCGGCCGAGGCCGGAATGCGCCGCGCCATGGTGGCCAGGGGCTGGTGCAGCACCACGCGGGCCTGTTGCGGAAACTGCGACAGTGCCACCGAGCGTGAGACATACCCCCTGAGGTCGCCTCCGTCCGGCCCGGGGCGCGGTGCGAAGTGGGCGCCGGCCACGGCCTCGCCCACCATGCGGTCGATGCGAAAGCTGCGCCAGTCGCTGCGCGCCGGGTCCCAGGCCACCAAGTACCAGCGGTGGCCGGTGTGCACCAGACCCTGGGGCTCCACCGTGCGCTGGCTGGCCTGGCCTTTCGCGTCCAGGTAGGCGAAGGCCACCCGCAACTGGTCGCGGCAGGCCGCGGCCAGCACCGCGAGCGCGGCGGCCTGCACCGTGGGGCCCATGTGCTCGGTGGGCAGGATGGCCGAGCGCAGCGCGTCGATGCGCTTGCGCAGGCGCGTGGGCATCACCTGCTCAAGCTTGACCAGGGCGCGCAGCGAGCTTTCCTCCACCCCGCCCACGGTGCCGGCCGTGGCCATGCGCAGGGCAATGGCCACGGCCAGGGCCTCCTCGTCGTCGAGCAGCAGCGGCGGCAGCGCCTGCCCGGCGCGAAAGGCATAGCCGCCGGCCACGCCGCTGCTGGCGTGGATGGGGTAGCCCAGCTCGCGCAGCCGGTCGATGTCGCGGCGCAGGGTGCGCGGGTGGATTTCCAGGCGCTCGGCCAGTTCGGGGCCGGTCCAGTGGCTGCGGGTCTGCAGCAGGGAGAGCACGCGCAGGAGGCGGGAGGACGAGGACAGCATGGAAATGAATGTACGTCGAATCGAGGGCTGAATCTGTCCGCAATGCATCCTACATTGCATCCACGTTCACGGCGCAGTGCCGCAACGGATCGACCCCCTCAACAACCCCTTCAAGGAGCCTTCCATGTCCATCGTCCTCTACTGGCACCCCATGTCCAGCGCCACCCCCATTGCCAACGCCCTCGTCGAGCTCGGCTTGCCGCACGAACGCGTCACGCTGGACCTGCAGGCCGGCGACCAGCGCCGCCCCGAGTTCCTGGCCCTCAATCCCAATGGCAAGGTGCCCACCGTGGTGGTGGACGGCAACCCCATGTTCGAGACCCTGGCCATCCACTTCTGGCTGGCCGGCAAGTACGGTGTGGAGCGCGGCCTGTGGCCCAAGGAGGACACGCCCGAACGCCTGCAGGCCATGTCCTGGGCCACTTGGGCCTACGTGACCTATGGCGCCGTGCTGGTGCGCCTGCAACTGTCCACGCAGGGCGACGCGGCGCTGCGCAGCGAAGTCTGGGCGGAGTCGGCGCGCAGCGGCCTGGACCAGTTGCTGGCCCTGCTCGATGCACGCCTGGCCGCCCAGCCCTGGATGATGGGTGCCGACTACTCGCTGGTGGACCTGATCGTGGGCGCGGTCATTGGCTACAGCGCCTACATCGGTGCGCCCGTGGCCTCGCACCCGCATGTGCAGGCGTGGCTGGCGCGGGTGCAGGCGCGCCCGTCCATGCAATTGAAGGCCGACTGACTAGAGCAGCAGGAACGCTGCGGCCGCCACTGCCGTCGGCAGCAGCGCACCCAGCAGCAATGCGCCCATGCCCACCGTGCCGTCGGCAAAACCGCCCTTGACGAGGGCGATGCCGGCCGGGTTGGGTGCGTTGGCGATCACCGTGAGCCCGCCGCCGGCCACCGCGCCTGCGACCAGCATGTACTTGGCCGGGTCCGAGATGCCTTCGATCAGCGAGCCCAGGTAGGTCAGCGCGGCGTTGTCGGTCACCGCCGTGAGGCCCAGGGCCCCGGCGAACAGCGCCAGCGGCTGCAGGCCCGAGACGATGGGCTGCAACCACCACTGCTGCATGCCGCCCAGCACCACCAGGCCCGCGAGGAAGAAGCCCACGAGCAGCGCCTCCTTGAGGATCAGCGGGCTCTGGTGCCGCGCGTAGGCCTGGGTGTAACCCAGGAACATCAGGAACAGCGCCAGGAACACCACCGGGTGGTGGGCCGACAGCACCACGCCCGCCAGCAGCGCCAGGTGCACGGCCACCACGGCCAGGGGCACGGGGGGCAGCGAGCGCGCGGTGGCCGGTGGGTCCGCCAGCAGGTGGCGGCGCAGCACGGCGGCGCAGACGGTGGCGTTGAGCAGCACGGCCAGCGCGGCTTTCCAGCCGAAGGTGGCGAACATGAAGGCGCTGTCCCACTGCCAGGTGCCGGCCACCATCAGCACCGGTGGTGCGGCATACGAGGTGAGCGTGCCGCCGATGGACACGTTGACGAACAGCGTTCCCAATGCGAAGTACTTCACGCGCTCGGGCACCGCCGGGCGGAAGATCTGCGGCGCCAGCATCAGCGCGGCAATGGTCATGGCCGCCGGCTCGGTGACCAGCGAACCGAGCAGCGGCACGGCGGCCAGCCCCAGCCAGGCGCTGGCCAGCGGCGTGGGCAGGGGCATGCGCCGGGCCGTGGCATCCACCACGGCGGCGACTGTGCGCAGCACCGGGCTGGAAGCGGCGATGACCATCACCACGAAGACGAACAAGGGCTCGGTGTAGTTGCGCGATTCGGCGTAGCGCAGCGCTTCGCCGCCGCCCGAGACGGCGGCCATGGCCAGCACCAGCACGATGGCCCAGAAGCCGAAGACGACTTCGACCTCGCCCAACAGGTGGAACAGGCCGGCATGGCGCGGGTGGTGGTGGGACAGCCGCTCGAACAGCGGGGCGGCAAAGGTATGGAGCAGGGCCAGGCCGAAGATGGCGGCCGCTGTCCATTGGATGGCATGGGTATGCATGGCGAAAAGGTTCCAGTCGCAACAAAGCCGCGTGGCGGCCCGACCGACGCTGAACCTGCCGCGCCCCTGTAGCGCGTACACCCAGCCTTGATTTTACCAGACGGGCGCGCCCGGGCTCACATCGCCTTGAACAGGTGCGCGTACAAGCGGCTCACGGCCAGCTTCTCGGGGCGGCCCGAGAGGGCCAGGTGCAGCTTGCCGGCCTCGTCGCGCGTCACGGTGGTGATGGCGCTGGCGCGTACCAGGGTGCTGCGGTGGATCTGCCAGAACACGCTGGTATCGAGCTGCTCCGTGAGCTCCTTGAGCGGCGTGCGGATCAGGAACTCGCGCCCGGCGGTGAGCACGCGCACGTACTTGTCGGCGGCCTCGAAGTACAACACCTCGGCCACCGGCACCATGTGGATCTGGCTGCCGCTGCTGGCCTGGATCAGCGTGAGCGGCCCGGCGGCCGCAGGGCCGCTGGCCGGTGCTGCGGCCGCGACGCCGGGCGCCGCCAGCAGGTGGCGCAACTGGGCCATGGTGGCTTCGAGGGCATTGGCCGTGGGGGCCTGGGCGGCCAGGGCCTGCTGCAGCTTCTGCACGGTTTTCTGCAGCCGCGCGGCCTGCACGGGCTTGAGCAGGTAGTCCACGGCCTGGGCCTCGAAGGCCTGCACGGCGTACTGGTCGTAGGCCGTCACGAACACCAGGGCCGGGAAAGGTTTGTCCCCGGGCCAGGCGTCGGCCAGCTCCACGGCGGCGTCGAGACCGCTCTGGCCTGGCATGCGGATGTCGAAGAACAGCACTTCGGGCTGCAGCGCCAGTGCCTGGCGCACGGCCGAGAGGCCATCGCCCACGGTGGCGGCGACCTGCAGTTCCGGCCAGGCGCGTGCCAGCTCCTGCTGCAGCGCTGCCGCCAGCAGGGGTTCGTCTTCGGCGATCAGGGCGCGTGGCGCTGCGGTGGTGTTCATGCGGGGGTGCTCAGGGGGTAGGTGATGGTGGCACGCGTGCCCTTGGGCGTGTTCGCCGCCAGCACGAAGTGGCCGGCCGCGCCATGCAGCGTGGCCAGGCGCTCGCGCACCTGGGTCAGCCCGAAGCTGGTGCCCGGTGCCGTGGCGGCGGCGGGTGGGAGGGTGCCCAACCCCGCGCCGGTGTCGCGCACCTCCAGCACCAGCAGTGTCCTGCCCGCAGGGCCGGCCTGCGTGCGCGCCTGCACGGTGATGTGGCCGCCTTCCACCTGGGGCTCCAGCCCGTGGCGGATGGCGTTTTCCACCAGCGGCTGCAGCAGCAGCGGGGGCACGGGCACCTCGCGCAGGGCCTCGGGCAGTTCCAGCGTGTAGGCCAGGCGCGGGCCCATGCGCACGGCCATGAGCTCCAGGTAGTCGGTCAGGCGCTGGAATTCATCGGCCAGCGGGTGCTGGGTGCTGCGCGATGCGCTGAGCGTGGCGCGCAGGTAGGCGATCATGCGGTCCAGCATGTCCTGCGCGCGCACCGGGTCGGTGCCGATCAGCATGCGCAGGTTGGCCAGGGTGTTGAACAGCATGTGGGGTTCGAGCTGCGTTTCCAGCAGCTTGAGCTGGGCCTCGGTGGCCTGGCTGTGCACCTCGGTCATGCGCGCCTGCAGCCAGGCGCTCTTGCCGCTGACGTAGAAGTAGTAGCTGATCACGGTGCCGGCCATCACGGTGATGCCGATGGAGATGCGCAACTGCGCGCGTCCTCCGCTTTCCCACGACGACTGGCCACACCACCAGTCTCCTACCAGTGTGCCGCCCAGGTAGCCCAGCACGATGGCCACCACGGGCAGCGCTATGGCCGATACGCCCTGGGGCCAGCCGAATTCCTTGCTGGACGGAAACAGGTGGCGCCCGAAATCGATCAGGGCCCAGCTCAAAGTTCCAATGGAAAGCGAGTAGCGTGCCGGGATGTCATAGGACTTCTCGGGCTGGAAGGCGTATTGGATGGCCGAGATCGCCAGGCAGAAGGCCAGGGTCTGCAGCAGGCGCTGCAGCTTGTCGAGCCAGTCGATCTTCATGGCGTGCCGCGGCCTGTGGAGTCAGCGGCCACTGCCGTCGCGCTGGCGCAGCAGGCGCTCGCGCTCCTTCTGCACCATGCGCTCGCGCAGGCCGCTGCCGGTGCCCAGGATGAACACCGAGACGCCATGCAAGGCCAGCCCCAACCCCCAACCCAGCAGCGGGTACACCGACCAGGGGCGGTTGCCGAAGCCGTAGCGCGACATGGAGAACACGATCAGGTTGACCACCACATAGAGGACGGCATGCATGTACCACCCGAGCTTGGCGCCGGCGCGTTTGCGGGCGAGCTGCTCGATGGCTTCGGGGGTCAGGGGTTCAGTCATGGATGGGGGGATTCTAGGCCGCAGCGTGGCGGCGGCGCCATGCCGCGCCGGGCAGCCGCAGGGTGCATGCCAGCAGCAGGGCCGATGCCCTGCGGCACGCCATCCTGCGCAGCGGGTGGCCCTGCGGCAGTGCGCCAAGCAGGGCGAGCAGGGTGATGACCGACAGCATGGGCCTGTTCCGGACCGGGCGGCGCGCTTACGGCGCCTTGGCCTGCACGGGCGCAGGCACCAGCAGCTGCTGCTCGAAGTAGCGCACGATCTTTGTGTCCACCGCGCGCATCTGGCCGCGGTCGAAACCGGGCGGGTCGCCCAGCAGGCGCACGGCCAGGGCCGGCAGGCGATCTGGCGGGGGCGGGGGCGAAAGCAGCGCGCCGTGGCCGGCGTCGGGCAGGGCGGCCAGCACCGTGCAGCGCTCGGCGCAGGCCTTGATCACCCGGTCGCTGTGAAAGCGCGGCACCAGCCACAGATCCTTGCCGGCAGTGATCAGCGCCAGCGGGACGCGCGGTTTGGCCAGCGACTCCATGTCGAAGTCTGCCGCGGCCGGCACGCCCGACACCACGGCCGCGATGCGGGGCTCCTCGTGCGCCTGCCAGGTGGCATCGTCAAAGCGCTGGCGGATCACGCCCAGGGCCACGCTTTTCTTCACGCCGTCGAGGAAATTTCCCTTGAGCTCGGTGAACAGACCTACGCAGGTGGCGAAGTCGTCGGCGATGTGGGCCTCACAGTGCTGCTTGAACAGCGTCGGGGACCAGCGCCCGCCGGCCAGGCTCAGCGCCGTGTGGCCACCGGCGGACATGCCGTACATGCCGACCCGGTCGAGCGAGAGCAGCGGCGCCAGCGCGGCATCGGCCGCCACGGCATCGATGGCGCGCGAGACCTCGGCAGGCCGCTTCTTCCAGCTCTCGGGACCGGGGGTGGAGGGATCCTTTGCGTTGTCGCTCGCATGCTCTGGCATGGCCACCACGAAGCCGGCGCCCACCAGGGTGCGCGCAAGATCGGAGTGCACCCAGGGGTTGCCCCCCGAGCCGTGCGAGACCACGACCAGCCTGCCGTTGCCCGCCACCGGTGCGCCCTGCCAGGCGAGCTGCAGCTTGAACGGGCCGCGTTGCAGGGACTGGTCGGCGGCACTGCTGGGGTAGTACACGGTGACCGGGCCATCGCCCTGCAGTCCGGCGATCTCCTTGAGGCCGACCCCTGCCTGGGCCAGGCTGGCGGTCAGGGCGAGCAGGCCCGCCCATGCCAAGTGGATGGATTGGTGCATGGTTGTCGTCTCCTGCGCCCGCGTTCAGGGGCGGTTGTTGTTGTGGGCGATGCGCTCGCGCTCGGATTGAACCATGCGTTCGTGCCAGTTCGAACCACCGGTCAGGAAAAACACCACCATGCCGTGCACCAGCAGGCCGATGCCCCAGCCCGCGGCGGGGAACACCGCCCAGTGCCGGCCGCTGGACAGCGACAGCGATACCAGCAGCAGGTTGACCAGCACATACACGGTGGCGTGGATGAACCAGCCCAGCTTGGCGCCGGCGCGCCGGCGGGCCAGGTTTTCGATGGGGTCGCTCGACAGGGGGTAGCGGCGGGACATGGTGGATCTCCTTGGAATGAAGGGTGGCTGGGCAAGTACTGCGGCGGATCAGGCGGTGGCGGGAGCGGATGCGGCGGTTGCGGCCTGGGGGGCCAGGGCCATGCGCCACAGGCGGGCCGAGCGGGCGATGAACAGGCCGTTGAACACGCCGTAGAGCGCGGCGATCTGCAGGTCGAAGGTGGCGTCGTGCGCCAGGGCAGGCTGCATGGCCATCTCGATGCCGACCAGGTACTTGGTCAAAAAGATGCCCAGGATCAGCAGCAGGGGCAGGGGGCTGCCGGGCAGCTGGAAGCTGCGCGAGGCGGCCTGGTACTGCGTGCCGGCCGGCGTGGCGGGCATCAGCGCCAGGGCGATGGTGGCCACGGCGGCGGCCGCGGCCAGCCAGGCGGCCAGGGTGCCCAGCACCTGGCCCGAGCTGCCGAAGGCCGACACCAGTCCATAGGCCGAGAACAGGGTCATGGCCACGGGCATCACGGCGACGCGGGTCAGGCTGGCGGTGCGGGCCACCAGCTGGCTCGCGCCCAGGGCGACGAGTGCGGCGAGCAGGCCCCAGACCCAGGTGGGGGTCTTCTGCAGGACGGTGCCAAGGGCTTCGGGGTGGTGGATGAGAAGGTCGATGATCATGGCGTTGCTCCGGTGAGGGGGACGAAAAACGGGCGGTGGGTGGGTAGGTGGTCAGGCAATGCCCAGCTGGCTCCAGAGCCACTGGCCGAGCAGGCGGTTGGGCAGCAGGGTGAAGGCGCCGGCCACGAGGCACGAGCCGACATAGGTGCCCTGCATGATCCGGCGGTGCGCCGTCACGTTGCCGCGCACCAGGAAGCAGAACGACAGGGCGATCAGGCCCAGGGTGACGGGAACCAGCAGGTGGATCACGCCAAAGCCCGCCAGGCGCGGACCCTTGTCGCCGCTGATGAACACGGCCGATACGGCGACCATCAGCATCAGCGTGACCCAGGCATACCCGGCGGCGCGGTGCAGGCGAGGGCGCTGGTCGCGGCTTCTGCGGGCCCACAGGGCCAGCGGTCCGATGGCGACGGCAGCCAGCGAGGCGGCCATGTGGATGGCGATGACGGGGGTGATCTGCATGGTGGGGCTCCTGGAGGCAGGTTTCAGCGATGGGCGTACTGTGCCGATCGCCCCCCGGGCCTGCCACCGGCCTGCGATGAAATGCAGGCGCAATGGAGCGAAATGCAGCGGACCGGAGCGGAATGCAGGTGTTCCGGCGGTCGCCGGGGGCGGGCGGGCAGGGATAATCGGCACTTTTTTGCAGGCCCTCCAGGGCCAAAGGACGCGCGTGGACCTCGTTTTGCTGGCAAAGGCTGCCCTCATGGGCGTGGTCGAAGGCCTGACCGAATTTCTCCCCATCTCATCCACCGGCCACCTGATCCTGGCGGGCTCCCTGCTCGGCTTCGACGATGCCAAGGCCAAGGTGTTCGACATCGCCATCCAGACCGGCGCCATCTTCGCCGTCATCCTGGTCTACTGGCAGAAGATCCGCGCCACCCTGGTGGCCCTGCCGCGCGAGCGCAGCGCGCAGCGCCTGGTGCTCAACGTGCTCATCGGCTTTTTGCCGGCGGTGGTGCTGGGCCTGCTGCTGGGCAAGGCCATCAAGGCGCACCTGTTCATCCCGGTGGTGGTGGCCAGCACCTTCATCCTGGGCGGCTTCGTGATCCTGTGGGCCGAAAAGCGCCCGGCGGGCGCCACCCGTATCCACGAGGTGGACGACATGAGCCCGCTCGACGCGCTCAAGGTCGGCCTGGTGCAGTGCCTGGCCATGGTGCCGGGCACCAGCCGCAGCGGCGCCACCATCATCGGCGGCATGCTGCTCGGGCTGTCGCGCAAGGCGGCCACGGATTTCTCGTTCTTTCTGGCCATGCCCACCTTGATCGGTGCCGGGGTGTACAGCCTGTACAAGGAGCGCGCCCTGCTGTCGGTGGCCGACATCCCGATGTTCGCCACCGGGCTGGTGTTCTCGTTCTTCAGTGCCTGGCTGTGCGTGCGCTGGCTGCTGCGCTACATCAGCAGCCACAGCTTCGTGCCGTTTGCCTACTACCGCATCGTGTTCGGCATGGTGGTGCTGATCACGGCCTGGGGCGGGTGGGTGCGCTGGGCCGAATAGCGGGAACGCCCCAGCCATGGGGGGCTGCGAAGGTGATAAGCTGTAACGTGTGGTTGCGTTGTCCTGCAGCGCCCACCCTGCTTTCGCTTGGCCAATAGATGATCCTTGCCCCGGGACTTTCGCCACATGACGCCAGATGAGCCAGAAAGATTGCTCCGCCGTGCCAGGCATTCCGACTGGTCCAAGGACGAGTTGCTCGAACTGATCACCAAGAGTGCGGGCGCCACCCTGGCCGCGGTGGACCGGGGCCTGCAGATGGTCTATGTGAACGAGGAGTACGCGCGCTGGTTCGGCAGTACGCCCGAGCTGCTCGTGGGCAAGACCCTGGTCGACCTGTATGGCGAGCACGACTGTGCCCGCTTCATGCCCTTCGTCGAGCGCGTGCTCAGCGGCGAGCGCGTCCAATACCAGCGGCTGCTGCGCACCCCGTACGGCTTTGACGAGTGGCGCACGATCTGCCTGACGCCCTGGCCCGCACGCAATGGCGTCATCGACGGTTTCATCACCACCGCGCTCGATGTGCATGAACTGCAGGTGACCATGAACGCCCTGCGTGCCGCCAACCAGCGGCTGTCGTCACACATGGAAAACAGCCCCCTGGCGGTGCTGGAGATGGACCAGGACCTGCGCCTGCTGCACTGCTCGCAGCGGGCGGTGCAACTGATGGGCTGGCTCCCCGTGGCGCACCTGGAGGGGCGATCGCTCACGCAGCTGCTGGGCCACACCTCGGACGAAGGCCTGCACGAGGCGCTGCAGCGCCTGCAGGAGGGCCAGGAGGCGCAGAACCGGGCCGAGACCTCCTTCACGCGCCAGGATGGCTCCGAGGTGCACTGCGAGTGGTTCAACTCCGCGCTGACCGACGCCGAAGGGCGGGTGACGTCCATCATGGCCCTGGTGCAGGATGTCTCGGCCAAGATACAGATCGCGCGCCAGCAGCAGTACCTGGCCAACCACGATTCACTGACGGGCCTGTACAACCGCGCGGCCTTCCACAGCCGCCTCGAGCAATCGCTGGCCCGGGTGCGCCACCACGCTGCCGGCTCGGTGGCGCTGCTGTTCATCGACCTCGATGGCTTCAAGCGCGTGAACGACACGGAAGGCCACCGTGCGGGTGACGAGGTGCTGCGCATCGTGGCCCGGCGGCTGGCGGCCACGGTGCGCGGCGAGGACACCATGGCACGGCTCGGGGGCGACGAGTTCCTGGTCATGCTGGACCGCGAGGTCACGCGCGACGTGACCGATGGCATCGGCCAGCGCATCATCGACGCGCTGCAGGAGCCCATGTGGGTGGAGGGCCGCGAGCTGCGCATCGGTGCCAGCATCGGCGTGGCGGTGCACCCCCCGCTCGAGGGGGAGACCGACGCCCTCATGAACCGCGCCGACCAGGCCATGTACGCCGCCAAGCGCGCGGGCAAGGGCCGGCTGCACTACGCGCAGCGCGAGCTGCAGCAGACCTGACCCAGGCCCCTGGGCCCGCCCTGCGGGAACCCCGGGGTGTGGCTGGGCTACGACTCTTTCCTGGGCAGGCGAATGCTCTGCTGGAATTTGAAGAAATTGGTCGGGTCGTACTCCTGCTTGGCCTGCTGCAGGGTCGGGTAGGCGGGGCCCCAGTAGGCCTCTTCGAAATCCTGCAGGCTGGCGTCGGGGTAGTTCTGGTACACGTGCCCGTTCAGGAAGGGTTGCACGAGCTTCATGAAGCCGGCCAGCCAGGCCTCGGTCTGCGCGCGTTCGGCCGGGTTGCGCCAGAACACGTCCGCCACCAGGTCGGCATCCACGCGGCGGTGGATGAAGGCACTGGCCTCGATGGGGTAGCGGTTGATGGCACCGCCATAGGGCTCCAGGTAGGCCAGCGACCACTGGTTGGGCGAGGTCAGGAAGTAGTCGATGATGGACTGCCAGTCCGCCGTGGTGAGCGGGCGGCTGATGTAGCCCGAGGCCTTGCTCTCGGCAATGCCGTCGGGCAGGTTGTCGGGCAACGAATAGGGGTGGTCTTCGAGCCAGATGTTCATGTCCGGGTAGGTGCCGGTCTGGTCCACCAGCAGCTGGGCGCTGGGGATGTCCAGGAGCGGGGCGATCGCCTGCAGGCCGGCCTCGCGCGTGCCGCAGAACATGCCCTGCACCATGGCCACCGGCTTGCCGCCGTAGTAGCCCAGGTTCATCATGTAACCGAGCGCGTCGGGCGCACCGCTTTGCATGTACCGCTGCTGCATCATGGTCAGAACGTTGGCGGCCTGGGACATGTCCCAGCCGATGGACCAGGCCCACACGGTGTCCAGCGGCACCATGCTGTAGGTGACCTGCAGCAGCACGCCGAAGTTGCCGCCCGTGCCCCCGCGCATCGACCAGTACAGCAGCGGGTTCTCGCTCTCGCTGGCGTTCACGATGCTGCCGTCGGCGAGTGCCACGCGCAGCGACTCGACCAGGTCGCTCTGGATGCCGTAGCGCCGCGAGGTGTAGCCGTAGCCCCCGCCCTGCACGAAGCCGCCCACGCAGACGCTGCCGCAGGCGCCGGTGGGCACGTGCCAGCCGGTGTGGTTCATGGCGCCGTTGAAGTGGTCGAAGTCGGTGCCCGGCCGCACGTACACGCGCTGGTTCGGCGGGTCCAGCACCACGCCCTGGATGCCGCTCAGGTCGATCACCATGCCGTTGTTGACCGAGTAGCCGGCCGTGCTGTGGCCGCCGCAGCGCACGGCCACGGGCACCTTGTACTTGCGCGCCACGGCCAGGCACTCGATCACGTCGTTCTCGACCGCGCAGTAGACGATGATCTTGGGGAACGACTGGAAGGCGGGGTTCGATTCCTGGCGGGCCGTGTTGTAGTCGGGGCTCGATGGCAGCACCACCCGGCCCACCAGCATGTGCTCCAGATGGGCCAGCGATTCCAGCGCGATGGCGGTGTCGGAGGTCTCGCCGGCGTCTCCCGCCGCATCGGCTGCCGAGGCGGCCAGGGCATGGAATTGCGCGACACGCGCGGCTTTGGCAATGCGGGCGGGACTTTTGCGATGGGCCATGGCACAGGATCCGTACAGAGGTTGCGAGGTCTCCTGTGTACCGGAACGCCCAGCGTTTGACCAGCAATGGATTCCCCAAGTGCCCGCAGGCCCTGCTGACCCTATGCCGATGACAGTGCCAGGTCCCCGGTATTGCGGCGCAGGCAGAACTTGCCGCTCTGCTTGCCGCTGTACATGGCGGCATCGGCGAGCTTGAGCAGGCCGGCGGCATCGCTGCTGTCGTCGGGTGCGATGGCATAGCCGACGGTCAGTCCCACATGGACCTGGATGCTCCCCAGCGAGAACGGCAGGCGGAAGGCCTCGAGCAGCTTGAGCCCCAGCTCCTGCGCCTGCTGGGCGCTGCCCAGGTGCCCGGCCATCACCACGAATTCGTCGCCACCCAGGCGCGCGACCACGTCGCTTTGCCGCACGTGGCCCTGCAGGCGGCGCGTCACGGCCACCAGCAGTTCGTCGCCGACATCGTGGCCATGCTGGTCGTTCACGGGCTTGAAGCCATCGAGATCCATCATGTAGACGGCCAGCAGGTCGCCCTTGCTGCTGCGGGGCAGGGCGGCTGCGAGGGCCATGTTCAGGCCGCGGCGGTTGGGCAGGCCGGTGAGCGGGTCGGTGTGGGCCAGCGAATGCATGGCGTCGCGCTCGCGGTTGGCGTGCAGCGCCTCCAACTGCAGGGCATGGGTGCGCAGGCCCAGCACGCGCATGAACAGCAGCATGTCGATGGTGGCACCGAACTGGAAGGAGTGCAGCGTCCAGAAGTTGACCGGTACCCAGCCGTTGATGACGCCGATCATCACCGCGGTGGTCACGAAGTAGATCAGCCAGGCCGCCAGCAGGCTGGTGCCCACGCCGTCGCCTGCGAGGGCCTTGCGCACCGCGCCCGGGATGCCCATGAGCGCGGGCACCAGGCCCAGGATGCTGACGATGGCAGCAATGGCGCGGGTGCTCAGCACGTCCAGGCTGTAGGCGATGCCCAGCACCACGCACAGCACGGCGCCGCAGCGCATGGCGCGCAGGAAGCGGCTCTTGGGCCGGTCCCCCGCCAGGGCCTGGCTGATGAACAGGAAGGACCCGCAGGTGGCCAGCAGCGCCGAGAGGCCCGCCGCATGCTCGGTGAACCACAGGCTGTTGCTCCACAGGTACTGCCGGCCAATGCCGAACAGGTGCAGCGAGAACATCAGGCTGCCCGTGATCAGCATCGCGTAGAAGATGAACAGCGGCTCGCGCAGGCTGGTCCACTGGGCCAGGCTGTAGATCAAAAGGCACAGCGCCAGGCCGGTGAGCACGCCCTGCAGCATCTGCTCGTCCACCGCGGTGGCAAGCATGGCCGACGACTTGTTGAGCGTGATGGGCAGGATCATGGCCGCCCGGGTTTCCACGCGCATCAGCAGTTCGTAGGCCTGGCCTGGCAGCAATTCGAGCGCCACGGCATGCGAGCGGCTTTGCAGCGGCCGCTGCGAGTACGGCTGCAGGCTGCCCAGCACGACGTGCCTGGTCACATGGCCCGCGCTGAGAACGTAGACGTCGACCCGGTTCAGGTCGGGGTGGTTGATGTCCAGCGTCCAGCGGCCATCGGAGGTCAGGTGCACCGCCAGCGGCGCGCGCAGCCAGATGGCGTCCGAGCGCACGCCCAGCGTGGCGCCCCGGGAGGGCGGGGGCACGAAGTCACCGGCACGGGCCTGCACCTCCTCCAGGCCGAGCTTGAGCGTGGGGTCGGAGAGCATGCGCACCGCCGGCCATACCTCGATCGAGGCGGCGCTGTCGTGCAGCACCAGGGGCTGCGTCGAATGGGCCTTGCCTGCGCCGGCCAGCAGGCACAGCAGCAGCACCAGGCATGCCGCGGCCCTCCACCAGCTGCGCATTGCGGGCAGCGGGTGGGCGTGGGGGCGGTGCAGCAGGGCTCGCATGGTCGTCAGGAGGCGAGGGCAACGGCGCCATCGCCCCGCAGCAGGCGGTGCTTGCCGGTCTGCTTGCCCTTGTACATGGCGGCGTCGGCCTTGCCGATGAGCTCGCGCACATCCTTGCCATCGAAGGGGGCCAGCACGTAGCCGATGGTCAGGCCCACATGCAGGCGCAGGTTGCGCAGCGCGAACGGCTCGCTGAACGCATGCAGCAGGCCTTCACCGATCTCGCGGGCCTGCTCGGGCCGCGTCAGCTGGGGGGCCAGGATGATGAATTCGTCGCCGCCCGGGCGGGCCACCAGATCGGTCTGGCGCCGCACGTTGGCCGACAGGCGCTGCCCCACCGCCACCAGCAGCTCATCGCCCACGTCATGGCCGTGCGTGTCGTTGACGGGCTTGAAGCCGTCCAGGTCCAGCAGGAACACCGCCACCATGCGCTCGGGCGCGCACTGCTGCAGGGCCGAGTTCAGCGCGATCTGCATGCCGCGGCGGTTGGGCAGGCCCGTGAGCGGGTCGGTATGGGCCAGCGAGCGCATGGCATCGCGCTCGCGCAGGGCCTCCAGCGTGGCGCGGCGCAAGGCCTCCGAGCGCAACCCCAGCACGCGCAGGAAGAGCAGCATGTCCACGGTGGCGCCGAACTGGAAAGCATGCAGGGTCCAGAAGTTCACCGGCACCCAGCCCTGGACCAGAGCGGCCATCATGAGGGCGGCGGCGCCGTAGACGGTCCACGCCACCAGCAGCGTGGTCCCGATGGGGTCTCCCCGGCGCGCCTGGCGCAGCGCGGCGGGAAGGCTCAGCAGGCTCGGCACCATGCCGAACAGGCTCATGAAGACGGTGGCTGTCTTGACGCTCAGCAGGTCGAACGCGAAGGCCAGGCACACGACGGCTGTGAGTACGGCGCCGCCCTGCATGGTGCGGGCATAGCGGCCGTGCGGGGCGTCGCCCGCCATGGCGTGCCGCAGAAAGAGGAAGGAACCTGCCAGCGCCACCAGACCGAAGATGATGGCCCCGTGCAATTCCATCCACACATTGCCCGGCCAGAGGAACTGCACGCCGATACCGAAGAACTGCAGGGAAAAGCCGGCACTGCCCAGCACCACCAGCGCATAACAGGCGAACAGGCGGTCGCGCTGGCCCACCCACTGGAGCAGGCTGTACAGCAGCAGCCAGAAGGCCAGGCCGTTGAGCAGGCCCTGCAGCATCTGCTCGCGCAGGGCCATCTTCAGGCGGTAGGGGGCTTCGCTGACCGTGATCGGCAGGATCATCGGCCCCGGCGTGCGCACACGGATCAGCACCTCGTACGCCTGCCCGGCGTGCAGGTTCAGGGCCAGGCCCGGCGTCCTGCTGGCGCCCGCGGCCTTGCCGGGCGTGCGCAGGTAGCCCAGCAGCGCCTGTTGCAGCACCTGGCCATTGCTGGCCAGGTAGATGTCGACCTCCTGCAGGGCGCCGTAGTCGAGGTTGACGATCCACTGGTTCGTGGGGGTCTCGGGCACGGCCAGCGGAATGCGCAGCCAGATGGCCTCCTTGTGCGCTCCGATCGAGCCGCCGCGGCGGGCCGGCGCCTCGAACCTGTCGAGCCTTTGGAGCATGTCGCTGGCCGTGAGCGCGCGCGCGGGATCGGCCTGCACGGTGGCCACGCTCCAGGCGTCCAGGCTCTGGGTGTCGGGGCTGAGCACGAGCGGCGTGGCGGCACGCGCCGGCAGCCCCTGGAGCATGAGCAGGCACAGCACCACCACGGCCGCCATCGAACGCATGAACCCGTGCAGCACGCTCATCGGGTGTCCACAGGGCAGGCCAGCCGCCCAGGGCCTGCCGTGCACCATCGGGGTGGCGCTGGCAGCCGGTGCCAGGCGTCGGCAATGCGAAGGAGCAGGGCGCTGGACATGGTGGTCAGGGGGCTGAGCGCAAGGTCGGTGACTGCAGGCCTGGGTGGCTTGGGCTGACCAGTATGCCTCTGGAACGGGATCCCCGGGCACACAGCGTGCCAACCAGGGGGGCGGGGCTCGTCAGGCGCATGGTCATCAGGCTGGCAGTGCCACGCTGGCATCGTTGCGGACCAGGCAGTGCTTGCCGCGTTGCTTGCCCTGGTACATGGCGGCGTCGGCCAAGCGGATCAGTTCGCGGGGCTCGGCGGCATCGATGGGAGCCAGGGCATAGCCGATGGTCAGGCCCACGTGCATCTGCAGGTGGCTCATCACGAACGGCTCCCGGAACGCGTGCAGCAGCGCGTTGCCCAGGTCCTCGGCCTGCTCGGCGCGGACCAGGTCGGCGGCCATGATGATGAATTCGTCCCCACCCAGGCGTGCCACCACGTCGGTTTTGCGGCGTACATGGTCCTGCAGCCGGTGGCTCACGGCCACCAGCAGGTCGTCGCCCACGTCGTGGCCGTGCAGGTCGTTGATGGGCTTGAAGCCGTCGAGGTCCAGCAGGTACACCGCCACCAGGCGGTTGGGCGCGCACAGCGAGATGGCCGAGTTCAGCGCCAGCTGCAGGCCGCGCCGGTTGGGCAGTCCCGTGAGCGCATCGGTATAGGCCAGGGCCCGCATGGCGTCGCGCTCGCGCAGCGCATCGTCGGTGGCGGCGCGCAGCGCGTCGGTGCGCAGGGCCAGCACGCGCAGGAAAAGCAGCATGTCCACCGTGGCGCCGATCTGGAAGGAGTGCAGGGTCCAAAACGACAGCGGGGTCCAGCCCTGCACCAGGCCCACCATCACGGCGGCCGCGACGAAGTAGGCGATCCAGGCGGCCAGCAGCGTGGTGCTCACGGTGTCGCCCTGGCGCACCCGCTTCAAGGCCAGCGGCAGGCTCAGGAGCGAAGGCAGCGGGCCGAAGATGCTCAGGAAGGCCGTGGCCTGCCGGGTGTCGATCAGGTCGGTGAGGAAGGCCAGGCCCACCAGGCCGCACAACATGGCTCCGCCGCGCATGATGGCCAGGAAGCGGCTGCGCGGATTGTCTCCCGCGAGCGCATAGCCCATGAACAGGAACGAAGCCCCCAGGGCCAGCAGCCCGGCGGCGCTGGCGGCGTGGACCTCCATCCAGTGGTTGTTGCTCCATAGGAACTGGCTGCCGATGCCGAAGAACTGGATCGAAAAGCCTGCGCTGCCGACCACCAGCAGGGCATAGAAAAGGAACAGCTTTTCGCGCTGGCTGGCCCACTGGGTCAGGCTGTAGACCACCAGGCACAGGGCCAGGCCGGCCAGCAGGCCTTGCAGCATCTGCTCGCGCAATGCCAGCGGCAGCAGCACCGGGGCCTTGCTGACCACCAGCGGCACGATCATCGCGCCCCCGGTGCGCACGCGCACCAGCAGCTCGTACTGCTGGCCGGGCTGCAGGTTCAGCATCATCGACGGCGTGCGCCCGCGCAGCGGCCGGTCGGAGAAGGGGCGCAGATTGCCCATCAGGGCCTGCTGGACCACCGCGCCGTCCGAGGCGAGGTAGACGTCCACCTCGTTGAGCACGGGGTAGTCGATGCTCAGGATCCAGGGATGGGCCGGCGCCTGGGCCACCGACAGCGGCACGCGCAGCCATACCGCATCCTGGCGCACGCCCAGGGTGCCTTCCGCCCCGGTGGGGCTGGTGAATTCGGGCAGGCGCGCCAGCATGTGCTGTACCGTGAGGTGCCGGCTGGCGTCGGGCAGCACGCGCACATGGGGCCAGGCGTTCACCGAAGGTTGTTTTTCGTCCAGCACCAGCGGCTGCACGGCCGGGGCTGCCGCTGCGGCCAGCGCCGGCCAGAGCAGGGCCAGGGCCAGCCATGCCATCCACCGCCGCCATGCGCCGCGCCACGCAGGCGGCAGGCCTGCGTGTCCTGCCGGTGGGCAGCGGGAGGCGATGGGGTGGCAGGCCATGGGGCTACGCCGTCTCCTGCGCCGTGGCAGCAGGCTGGGGTGCGGCGGCGGCCGCCGGGCGGGCGCTGGCGGCCAGCTTCAGGCTCCAGGTGCCGTGCGTGGTCAGGCGGTCCTCGATGCGGTTGATCCACTTCGGTACGTGGGGGTCGTCGCTCCAGTTGTGCACCACCCCGTCCACCTGGTTGAGCAGCTCGCTGGGCAGCTGCAGCGGCCGGGTCTGGCTCATCAGCACGCGGCTCATGAAGTGGTAGCCCAGGATGCGCGTGAGCGTGCGCACGATGGAAAAGCGCGGCAGCACCAGGCGCAGCACCCAGTCGACGACCCGGGCCACCAGCAGCACGCCCCAGAACAGCAGGGCCGAGGACCAGGGCACGGGCTGGGTCAGGCCCAGGTCGCCCGCCGTGGCCTTGCCGCACAGGAAACGCGTCATCAGCTGCGGGAAGGGCTTGGCGATGTCCCAGGGGATCGAAGTGGCCATGGTGGCCATGAGCGCCTGGCCCAGGGCGGGCCGTGGGTCGGGGCTCACCGGCTCGGCGCGGCCACGGGCCTGCATGCGGGCCATCAGGTCCTTGGCCTGGTCCATGGTATCGACCATCAGCTCGCGCTCAATGCCCAGGATGTGGCCGACCACATTCCAGGCGTGCAGGTAGGCCTCCTCATCATGCGCCGGCAGGCCGATGCCCAGGCGGCGCATGCTGCGCAGGAACACATAACCGAAGGTGAGCAGCGTGTAGGCCAGCTCTTCCTGGTTGCAGGGCAGGCCATCGTTGGCCAGGTCCCAGCCGCGCGCAAACAGCGCCTGGTACATGGTGGGCTTGGGCGGCAGGCCCGGCAACTGGCCGAGCTGGCCCGCGCCGACGATGTTCAGCTGTGCCAGCAGGTCCTTCACGGCCGATTCGGGCTTGCCGCGCATGATCAGGTTGCGGATGGTGGCATGGATCAGGCGCACCTTGAGGATCTGCGCCACGCCGGCGCCATCGCCGCGGGTCAGTCCGCCATGCATCATCACCGGGAAGATCATGGCCGCCGTGGAGCGGATACGGTACTCCGTGTGCTGCTCCAGCTGGCCGGCCGTGTGCAGCACGCTGGACAGGTCCGGGATCACATAGCACTCGGGCAGGCTGGCGCAAAACAGCAGGATGCACGACAGCGCGCCATGGTCGAAAAAGATCTTTTCGGCGCGCTCGATCTTGCGGGCATCGGCCCAGTCGGGCAGCGCCTGCCCTGTGGCCAGGTAGTTCTGCAGGGCGGTGGCCAGCGTGTCGTCCACGCCGGGGCCGGTGGCCGTCCAGCCGTCAATGCTGGCATTGGTGGTCCACTCGCCGAACAGGCGGTTGACGGTGGCGATGCGCTCCCACTGGGGCGCATCCGCCGACGGCATTCCGGTCGGCCAGGGGCCCAGGATGTCGGCAATGGTGTCGTCGGCTAGCGGGTCGGCATGCTGCTCCATGGACGCCAGGGCCGCGTCGGAGATGGTGGGCTCCGTGTTCTTGTGGCTCATTGTGCGGCTTTCAGCTGGTTGCGCCAGCGCTGCAGGCCACCCAGGGCGCACAGCAGGGGGATGCCCATGGCAAACGGGGCGATGGACTTGATTTCCACCGGATGGCCCAGGAACACCTGGAACACGATGCCGGCGCTGTAGATGCCAAGCGGCACGGTGGCGTGGCGCGGCAGGAAGTTGACCGAGCCGGCCTTGAGGGGCATCTTGCGCGTGGCAAAGCGGAAGGCGCACAGGATGCAGAAGCTCACGAAGACCCAGCCGAAAAAGCCCTGCACTGTCTCGCCGAACCAGGCGCCATCGGTCTTGGTCATGATCCAGGCCTTGAGCACGTACACCAGGTAGGGGTCGGCACCCAGGTCGAAGGCGGTGACGATCATCGCCGCCAGGAACGAGAGGAAGACCGCATTGCCCACCCCGGGCGCGCCATCGACCGGCGCCTGCCAGACGATGAGGTTGCTGATCACATAACCGGCATAGGTCAGCGCGAACCACATCATCGGGATGACCACGGGCACGCCGACGAAGCGCAGGCCCAGCACCTCGGTATAGGTGTAGCTGCCGAAGAACCAGCCGTGGGTGCTGCCCATCTGCTCGGCGAACCAGCCAAGGGAGACCGAAATCGCCAGGAAGTGCAGCGCGGCGGACGCCCCGAGGAGCCGCGTGGCACTGGCCCAGGTGGCGGCGAACATCAGCACCGAGGCAATGGCGATGGCCAGGGTGACGGCTTTACCGGGGCCGATTGAGGTGTAGATCAGTCCGGCGGATACCAGCCCGAAGATCAACACCGGCAGGCGGACGGTCAGCAAATTGGAAGCAGGCATGAATCATGTACACGCTGTTACAAAACCCCAGTGTAGGGGATTGTTGCGACACATCCCCCGCTTTTTTGACCTGAGAATCCGCCAACAGCGCGCTTTTCCCCCTCTATTCAACGGTTCACGCATTGTGGTGCCAATTGCGCGGACCCGTGAATAGACAGGAATGATTAGAAGCCCCCCATTCAGGGGGGGCTCCATGTGCCAAGTGGCCTGTGTTCCGGCTGGAGGAAGCCGGTGCAGCGAGCGGTGCCTAGCCGTGTGCGGCCACGGCGGCCAGATTCAGCAGCGAGGCCTCGATGGCCGCGGCCGTGGCCAGGGGCTGCTCCATGGGAAACAGGTGGCTGCCGTCGAGCATCATGGTGCGCCCTTCGGTGATGCGCAGCGTCATAGCCATGCCCACCTGCTTCATTTCTTCGGAGTCGCGCCCACCGATGAATGCGGCAGGGCATTGCAGCGGGTGCCTGGCGAGCAGGCGGCCCAGGTTGTGGGGCAGGGTGTTGTAGATGGCGGTCTCCACCGCACGGTCGAAGCCCAGCACGCGCTTGCCGTCCTGGTCGGCCAGGCCATGGGTGATGTAGTCCTGCAACACTTCCGGGTGCCAGCGCGCAAACGCCTTCTTGCGGCGAAAGTGCTCCAGGGCTTCCTCGTTGCTGGCCCATGAAAAGCGCCGCTGGCGGCTGACCTTGCCGGGCGAGATGGAGCCCACGACCTGGGTTCGCTTGGCGACGTCCAGGGCATTCGCGCGCCAGCCGCCGATCAGCGGCGAGTCGATGAGCAGCACGCCGCGCACCAGGTGCGGGTGGCGCGCCGCCGCCATCACGCTCAGGAAACCGCCCAGCGAGTGCCCGACCAGGAACACCGGCTCCCCCAGGCGCTGCACCTGCGCACCGGCAAAGTCGGCCAGGTGCTGCACCAGGAGCGGCCAGTTGTTGGACACCGGGTACTGGGGTTCATGCCCGAAGCGCTCCACTGCGCTGATGTCGAAGCCGCGTTGCCGCAGGAGCTTGAAGAGAAGGCGGTAGGTGCCCGCAGGGAAACTGTTGGCGTGCGAGAAGACGATCGGGAGCATGGAAGGCGGGAAGTCCGGGGCGCGCGCGGGTGCGCCGGGCGATCGGCGCCCGGCCGCCTGCGTGCACCCTCAGATGAGTTTGTCCAGGTGGTTGGTGATCTTCTTGAGCGGCTTGCTGCGCGACGGGTTGACCATGATGGGCACGGTCGTGTCGCCGCCGCCCCAGGCGGGATCCTCGATGCTGTCGAACACCTGGCGCAGCTTCTGGCCCCAGCTGTCGTGCAGCATGCGGAAGTAGGGGTTGTGCTCGTCGATGCAGATGATCTTGTCGGTGGCGAAGCGGTCCACCTCGTAGACCACCAGGTCCAGCGGCAGGCCCACCGAGAGGTTGGACTTGAGCGTGCTGTCCATGGACACCAGGGCGCACTTGGCGGCCTCGTCCAGCGGGGTCTCGGGGGTGAGCACGCGGTCGAGCACGGGCTTGCCGTACTTGGACTCGCCGACCTGGAAGTAGGGCGTCTCGGAGGTGGCCTCGATGAAGTTGCCAGCCGAGTACACCTGGAACAGGCGCATGCCCTCGCCCTTGATCTGGCCGCCGAAGACCATGGACACGTTGAAGTCCACGCCCGAGCGCTTGAGCGCCGCGCCATCGCGCTCGTGCACATGGCGCACGGCGGCACCCAGCACGCGCGCGGCATCGAACATGCTCTTGGCGTTCCAGATGGTGATCGGCTCTTCCTCGTCGCGGTCGATGATCTGCTCGGTCTGCAGGATCTCGCGCACCGATTGCGAGATCGACAGGTTGCCGGCGGACAGCAGCACCATGAAGCGGTCGCCCGCCTTCTCGTACAGCATCATCTTGCGGAACGAGCTGATCTGGTCCAGGCCCGCATTGGTGCGGGAGTCGGACAGGAAAACCAGCCCGGCATTGAGTTTGATGGCGACGCAATACGTCATGGAAAGCTTAGGTCGGCAAAAAGGGAAGCATTGTGGGGCGCCTTCGACGCAGCGAAGGACTCTGTGACCTGCGCAGCCTGGTGTTTCAAAAACAATAGCAAACGTGCCAGCAAGTGCCGCAGAAAAGTCTGATTTTATGGCCAATCGTACGGCCTGGGCTTTTCTGCGGGCCAAGCCCCCGTTCCAGGGGGCCATGTCCGACACCGCCACGGCGTGTTTTCCGACAAGGCCTGGCGGGCCGTTCCTTACTATCATTCACAAATCACACCTGAAAGCAGCATCTTGTTCCACTTTCCTACCCTTGCACACCCTGCGCTCCTGTCGCGCAGCGTTCTCCTGGCTGCGGCCGTTTCGCTGACCGCCTGTGGGGGCGGGGACAGCAAGAGCGATGGGGACGGTGGCGGGGGCACGACCCCGCCGCCGGTCGCCACGGCCGGCGAACTCAAGTCGGCTGCGCTGCTCAACACCATCACGCCAGCCCAGATCACCGAGGCCCTCGCCAAGGACGCCTCCAAGGTGCAGGGCATCGTGCCGCGCTACTCCGTCACCTCCTACCGGCTGGAGTACATCACCTCCGACGCCCAGGGCCGCGAGGTGCGCGCCTCGGGCCTGGTCAGCGTGCCCGTCAAGGCCTTGGGTGCGCGCAGCCCCGTGCTGGGCTACCAGCATGGCACCATCTTCACGAGCGCCGAGGCGCCCAGCAACAACGCCGTGGGCTCCGAGGTGGCGGTGGTGATGGCCTCGCTGGGCTACATCGTGGTGGCGCCGGACTATGTGGGCTATGGCGTCTCCAAGGGCACGCCCCACCCTTACCTGCTATCGGCCCCCACGGCCGCCGCCACGCTGGACATGCTTACGGCCGCCCGCACCTGGCGCGGCCAGGGCAATGCGGCCGACAACGGCCAATTGTTCCTGACCGGTTATTCCGAGGGCGGTTACGCCACCATGGCGGCCCACCGCGCCCTGCAGGCCAGCAATGCACCCGAGCGCCCGGCGCTGCGCATGGTGGTGACGGGTGCCGGGCCCTACAACGTGCAGGCCACGCTCGACGGGCTGGTGAATGTGGTGCGCGATCGCGAGCCCGTGATCGGCGCGCTGATCAACCCCGGCTTTTTGCGCTACCTGGGCGGCAGCGTGCAGCGCGAGGTGCGGCGCCTGCTGCTGCGCGCCTTGTTGCCCGGCGATGCCGACGTGAGCTTCGACAACCAGTTCATCGACAACTTCCTGGCCGATGACGTGCAGGCCGTGGCCCGCGTGAGCAGCGTGCATGACTGGAAGCCCCAGGTGCCCGTGCGCCTGTACCATGGCCGCGACGACGTCACCGTGCCCTATGGCAGCTCGGTCACCACCCTGCAGGCCATGCGCGCCCAGGGCGCGGGCGACCTCGTGACCCTGACCGACTGCACCGCCGTGCCTTCGAGCCACGTCGGCTGCGTGCCGCCATTCATCAACTTCATGCTGGGCCAGTTGGCGCCCGTGGCGCAGGACCTCTGACGCTTTGATGCATGCCGCCCCGGGGCGGGGCGGCATCTTCAGCCTTCTTCGCCCCCGGGGGCCTCGCCAAGCCGCGCGATCACCGCATCGAGCGTGGCGTACAGCTGCCCGATGAACTCCACCCCCATTTCCTCCTCCAGCGCGCGGTAGGTCGCCTCGATGGTGGGCGCGAGCTTTGCCGCCAGCGCCTTGCCCTCGGGGCTTACCGACACCATCACCCGCCGTTGGTCATGCTCCAGCCGCTCGCGCAGCACCAGGCCCAGGTCCGCCATGCGCGCGAGGATGCCGGCCAGGCTGGGGCTCGACAGGCGGCAGATGTCGCCGATCTGGCGCGGCTCCAGCGGCCCGTGGTCGAGCAGGGCGCGCACCACGCGCCATTGCTGCTCGGTCAGGCCGACCGTATGCAGGATGGGCCGAAAGCGCGCAAAGACGCTCTCGCGTGCCTGCAGGAACAGGAGCGGCAGGTTGCGGTGGACCAGTTGCGGTGGTGGGGAATCCATGGGGCGAAATCATCCTCGAAAGCAGGGGAGCAGGTCACAGCCGCCGCGACACCCCTCGGTACAAACCCGAACGAAAAGGAGCCGGGGGTCCATTGACTTACTAGCATGTTAGTAAATAAACTACTCACATGTTAGCAATGTACCAGACCCCGCAACACGCCCCATGCCGAATGGAATTCGACGTCGCGCCCTTTCGCCTGTCCGGCGTCGTCTATGGCGCCCTGCTCAACCATGCGCCCGCCCTGGCCGCCATGGATGCGGCCGCCCACCAGCCGCCGTACAAGGCGCCGCCCCTTGCACCGGTGCTCTACATCAAGCCGCGCAACACGCTGGCTGGCCATGGCGATGCCATCGTGGTGCCGCAGGATGCGCCGGAGCTCGAAGTGGGTGCCAGCCTGGGCATCGTGATCGGCCGCACCGCCTGCCGCGTGCCCGAGGGTCAGGCGCTGGAGCATGTGGCCGGCTACACCATCGTGGGCGACATCAGCGTGCCGCACGGTTCGTTCTACCGCCCCTCGATCCGCTTCAAGGCGCGCGATGGCTTTTGCCCCATCGGCCCCCGCGTGGTGCCGCGCAGCCAGATCGCCGACCCCGATGCGCTTGCGGTGCAGGTCCACGCCGATGGCGCCCTGGTGCATGCCACGAGCACGGGTGGGCGCATTCGCCCGGTGGCCCGGCTGCTGGCCGAGGTCAGTGAGTTCATGACCCTTTCGCCCGGCGACGTGCTGCTGCTGGGCGCATCGGCCGGTGCGCCGCGCGTGCGCGCCGGGCAGCAGGTGCGCATCGCCATCGACGGCCTGGGCGAGCTGCACAACCACTTCATCGCTGAAGGAGGTGCGCCATGAAGCGGGCACGCGTCGCCTATGCGGGGGCAATACACGAAGCGACACCCCATGGCGTGCAGCAGATCCGCCTGGCCGATGGCCGGGTGGTGGCCGAGGACGCCGTGGTCTGGCTGCCGCCCTTCGAGGTCGGCACCACCATTGCGCTGGGGCTCAACTATGCCGACCACCTCAAGGAGCTGTCGGGCGAACTCACCGTCACCGCCAAGGACGAGCCGCTGGTGTTCCTCAAGGGCCCGGGCACGCTGATCGGCCACCGTGGCCAGACGCGCCGCCCGGCAGGCGCGGCCTTCATGCACTACGAATGCGAACTGGCCGTGGTGATCGGCCAGACCGCGCGCCATGTCGCCAAGGCCGATGCCCTGCAGCATGTGGCCGGCTACACCGTGTGCAACGACTACGCGATCCGCGACTACCTGGAGAACTGGTACCGCCCCAACCTGCGCGTGAAGAACCGCGACACCTGCACCGTGCTCGGCCCCTGGTTCGTGGACGCGGCCGACGTGCCCGACCCGCACGACCTCACGCTGCGCACCCTGGTCAACGGGCAGGTGACCCAGCAGGGCCACACCGGCAACATGGTCAACGACATCCCCGAGCTGATCGCCTACCTGAGCAGCTTCATGACGCTGCGCGCGGGCGACGTGATCCTGACCGGCACGCCTGAGGGCGTGGTCAACGTCGACGTGGGCGACGAGGTGGTGACCGAGATCGACGGCATCGGCCGCCTCGTCAACACCATCGTGGGCGACGAAGCCTTCGGCATCTAATCAACATCTGGAGACCTGATCCCATGCGCATAGACCACCTGATCGAAGGCAAACCCGTAGCGGGCCGCGAGTACTTCGAGACCGTCAATCCTGCCACCCAGGAGGTGCTGGCCGAAGTCGCCAGCGGCGGCGCGGCCGAGGTGAACGCGGCCGTGGCCGCCGCCAAGGACGCCTTCCCCGCCTGGGCCGGCCTGCCCGCGCCCGAGCGCGCCAAGCTGATCCGCAAGCTCGGCGACCTGATCGCGGCCGAGGTGCCGCAGATCGCTGCCACCGAAACGCGCGACACCGGCCAGGTCATCGCCCAGACCGGCAAGGCGCTGATCCCGCGCGCGGCCGACAATTTCTACTACTTTGCCGAGATGTGCACCCGCGTGGACGGCCACACCTACCCCACGCCCACGCACCTCAACTACACGCTGTTCCACCCCGTGGGCGTGTGCGCGCTGATCTCGCCGTGGAACGTGCCCTTCATGACCTCCACGTGGAAGGTGGCTCCGGCGCTGGCCTTCGGCAACACGGCGGTGCTCAAGATGAGCGAGCTGTCGCCACTCACAGCCGCGCGCCTGGGCCAGCTGGCGCTCGAAGCCGGCATCCCGGCCGGCGTGCTCAACGTGGTGCACGGCTTCGGCAAGGAGGCGGGCGAGCCGCTGTGCGCCCACCCCGACGTGCGCGCCATCTCGTTCACCGGCTCCACGGCCACGGGCAACCGCATCGTGCAGGCGGCGGGCCTGAAAAAGTTCAGCATGGAACTGGGCGGCAAGAGCCCCTTCGTGGTCTTCGACGATGCGGACCTGGACCGCGCGCTCGACGCCGCCGTGTTCATGATCTTCTCGAACAACGGCGAGCGCTGCACCGCGGGCTCGCGCATCCTGGTGCAGAAGTCGATCTACGCCGACTTTGCCGAGAAGTTCGCGGCGCGCGCCCGGCGCATCACCGTGGGCGACCCGATGGATGACAGGACCATCATCGGCCCCATGATCAGCCCGGCCCACCTGGCCAAGGTGCGCAGCTACATCGAACTGGGCCCGAAGGAAGGCGCCACGCTGCTGTGCGGCGGGCTGGGGGCGCCGGAGCTGCCGGCCCATCTGCACAAGGGCAACTTCGTGCGGCCCACCGTGTTCGCCGATGTGAACAACCGCATGCAGATCGCGCAGGACGAGATCTTCGGCCCCGTGGCCTGCCTGATCCCGTTTGCCGACGAGGCCGAGGCCATCCGCCTGGCCAACGACACGCAGTACGGCCTGTCGAGCTATGTGTGGACCGAGAACATCGGCCGTGCCCACCGCGTGGCCGCGGGCATCGAGGCCGGCATGTGCTTCGTCAACAGCCAGAACGTGCGCGACCTGCGCCAGCCCTTCGGCGGCACCAAGGGCAGCGGCACCGGGCGCGAGGGCGGCAGCTGGAGCTACGAGGTGTTCCTGGAGCCCAAGAACGTCGCCGTCTCGCTGGGCAGCCACCACATTCCACACTGGGGAGTCTGAGCATGGGTACCCTCGCCCTCGCGGCCAAGATCACGCATGTGCCGTCCATGTACCTGAGCGAGCTCGACGGCCCGCGCAAGGGCTTTCGCCAGGCGGCCATCGACGGCCACGTGGAGATCGGCCGGCGCTGCCGCGAACTGGGCGTGGACACCATCGTCGTGTTCGATACGCACTGGCTGGTGAATGCCAATTACCACATCAACTGTGCGCCGCGCTTCGGGGGCGTGTACACCAGCAACGAGCTGCCGCACTTCATCAGCAACCTGCCCTACGCCTTCCCGGGTAACCCCGAGCTGGGCCAGTTGCTGGCAAAGGCCTGCTGCGCCCAGGGCGTGGAGACGCTGGCCCACCCAGCGACCACGCTGGCGCCCGAGTACGGCACCCTGGTGCCCATGCGCTACATGAATGCCGACCAGCACTTCAAGGTGGTCTCGGTCTCGGCCCTGTGCCAGGTGCATTACCTCAACGACAGCGCACGCCTGGGCTGGGCCATGCGCCAGGCCATCGAGGAGCAGTACGACGGCACCGTGGCCATCCTGGCCAGCGGCAGCCTGAGCCACCGCTTCGCGCAGAACGGCACGGCGCCCGACTTCGCCACGAAGATCTGGAGCCCCTTCCTCGAAACGCTGGACCACCGCGTGGTCGAGATGTGGCAGGCGGGCGACTGGGCCACCTTCTGCGCCATGCTGCCCGAGTACGCAGCCAAGGGCCATGGCGAGGGCTTCATGCACGACACGGCCATGCTCATGGGTGCGCTGGGCTGGTCGGACTACACCGGCCGCGCCGAGGTGCTCACGCCGTACTTCGGTGCCTCGGGTACGGGGCAGATCAATGCCGTGTTCCCGGTCACGCCGCAGACGGGTGCTGCGGTGCCCGGGCCGCAGGCATCGGCGGGTGGCCAGCCATCGGCCGGCCGGCTGTGAGGAGCGCGCCATGCCCCACCTGGTGATCCTCTACACCCCCGACCTGGACCGGCCCGTGGAGCAGGGCGGTAGCGACTTGGGTGCCCTGTGCCGGGCCCTGGCGGGCGCCATGCGCCGGCAGGTGGACGAGGCGGGCAAACCCGTCTTTCCCACCGGCGGCATCCGCGTGCTGGCCTACCCGGCGGCGCACCACGCGGTGGCCGATGACGGCGAGGCAGAGCCGGCGGGAGGCCCATCGCCGGGCTACGGCTTCGTCTACCTCAACCTGCGCATGGGGCGCGGTCGCAGTGCCGCCACGCACCAGGCCGTGGGCCAGGCCTTGTCGACCGTGGCGCAGGCGCACTTCGCACCGCTGCTCGCGTCGCGTCCCATCGGCGTCACCCTGCAGATCGACGAGGGCCCCGAGGTCTTCGACGCCAAGCACAGCTCCCTTCACCCCCTGTTCAACAAGCCTGCACAGGGCTGACCCTCCATGCTCTCCAACGACACCATCGCCTCCCTGGCGCAGCAGCTCTACCAAGCGCGCAAGCAACGCACGCAACTGCGCCACTTCTCCGCCCAGTACCCCGAGATGACCATCGAGGACGGCTATGCCATCCAGCGCGCATGGGTGCAGCTCGAACAGGCCGATGGCCGCAGCATCAAGGGCCGCAAGATCGGCCTGACCTCGCGCGCCATGCAGCAGGCCAGCCAGATCACCGAGCCCGACTACGCGCCGCTGATGGACGACATGTTCTTCGACGCGGGTGGCGACATCCCGTTTGAGCGCTTCATCGCACCGCGCGTGGAGGTGGAGCTGGCCTTCATCCTGGCGCGGCCGCTCAAGGGCCCGGGCGTGACGCTGTTCGATGTGCTCTCGGCCACCGACTACGTGGTACCGGCCATCGAGATCATCGATGCCCGCATCGAGCAGTTCGACCGCGATACCCGGGCCATGCGCAAGGTGTTCGACACCATCTCCGACTTTGCCGCCAATGCCGGCATCGTGCTCGGCGGCCGCCCCGTGAAACCTCTGGACGTGGATCTGCGCTGGGTGGGCGCGCTGCTGCACAAGAATGGCGTGATCGAGGAGACGGGCCTGGCGGCCGCCGTGCTCAACCACCCGGCCACGGGCGTGGCCTGGCTGGCCAACAAGATCGCGCCGCACGGCGAGCAGCTCAACGCTGGCGACGTGGTGCTGGCCGGCTCCTTCACGCGGCCCGTGGCCGCCGTGCAGGGCGACAACTTCCATGTGGACTACGGGCCGCTGGGCTCGGTCTCCTTCCGATTCGTGTGAAGGCCACACCATGCAGCAGATCCCCGAGAACCATTTTCGCAACGCGCTGCGCGCGGGCCGGCCGCAGATCGGCCTGTGGGTCGGCCTGGCCGATGCCAACGCGGCCGAGGCCCTGGCCGGCTGCGGTTTCGACTGGCTGCTGCTCGATGGCGAGCACGCGCCCAACGACGTGCGCAGCGTGCTCGACCAGTTGCGGGCCGTGGCCCCGTACCCGGTGCAGCCTGTGGTGCGCCCGGTGCAGGGCGAGGTGGCCCTGGTCAAGCAGTACCTGGACGTGGGCGCGCAGACCCTGCTCGTCCCCATGGTCGACACGCCCGAGCATGCTGCGCTGATGGTGCGCGCCATGCGCTATGCGCCCGAGGGCATGCGCGGCATGGGCGCGGCGCTGGCGCGTGCCTCGCGCTGGAACCAGGTGGAGGACTACCTGAACCGCGCCAATGGCCAGATGTGCCTGCTGGTACAGGCCGAGACACCGCTGGCCCTGCAGAACCTGCAGGCCATCGCCGAGACCGAGGGCGTGGACGGTGTCTTTTTCGGCCCGGCCGACCTGTCCGCATCCATGGGCTACCGGGGCCAGCCCGGGCACCCCGAGGTGCAGCGCGCCATCCTCGATGGCATCGCCACCGTGCGCCGCGCCGGCAAGGCCGCCGGCATCCTGATGGCGGACCGGGCGCTGGCGCAGACCTACCTTGACGCCGGGGCGCTGTTCGTCGCCGTGGGGGTGGACACCACGCTGCTGGTGCGTGCCGCGACCGAGCTGGCCGGCCACTTTGCCAGGCGCCCAGCCATCCAGGCCGTGCCGGGCGTGGCAAGCCCGTACTGAGCATACCGTCTGTCAGGCCGTCGCCATCACTCAAATTTAGTCAGTGAGCTAGTTAATTAATTACCTTGAAAAGCACCTTCCCTGCCAACAACCCGTGAGGAGACAAGCCATGCCAACGATCCATCCCAACCGCCGCTCGGCCCTGTGCGCCGCCGCCGCGCTCGCCATCACCTGCCTGTCCCCGGGCGCCAGCGCCCAGGAGCGCCGCCCGCTCGAATGGGTGGTGGGCATGTCCCCCGGGGGCGGCACCGACATCGTCGCCCGCACCGTCGCCGACCAGATGGGCAAGGCGCTGGGACAGACCATCGTGGTGGTCAACAAGCCGGGTGCCGCGCACAACATCGCGGCCGACTACGTGGCGCGCTCGTCCACCCCCGGCAACCTGCTGCTCACGGGCGACTATGCGGTGCTGGCCACCAACCCCTGGCTGTACAGCAAGCTCAGCTACAACGTGGACAAGGACCTGGCCTCGGTGGGCATGCTGGTGCGCTTTCCGCTGATCCTGGTGGTGTCGCCCAAGCTGCCGGTGCGCAACTTCCAGGAGTTCGTGGCCTGGGCCAAGGCCCAGCCCGAGGGCGTCAACTTCGCATCGCCGGGCGCCGGCACGCCGCACCACCTGGCCATGGAGTTGCTGCGCCAGCGCACGGGCCTGAAGATGACGCACGTGCCCTACCGCGGCGTCACCCCCGCCATCCAGGACATCATGGGCGGCCAGGTGCCCTTCATGTTCGTCGAGTCGGCCGGCGGCATGCCCAACATCACGGGCGGCAACCTGCGCGCCATCGCGGTGGCCAGCAGCAAGCGCATGGCCACGCTGCCCGAGGTGCCCACGCTGATGGAGCAGGGCCTCAAGGATTTTGAGGCCTTTGCCTGGCAGGGCCTGTCGGTCAACGCCTCCATGCCCGCTGCCGAGGTGCAGCGCCTGAACGCCGCCCTGCAGCAGGCCCTGAACTCGACCCCGGTGAAGGCCCGCTTCCAGACCCTGGGCGTGGAGGCCGTTCCCGGCACGGCCGAGGAAATGAACGCCTATGCCAAGGTCGAGCGCGCGCGCTGGGGCCAGCTCATCAAGGACATCGGCTTGAAGCTGGAGTGAGGCTCCCTCACCCCACCAGCTTCTTGAGCTGGTAGAGCGCGTCGAGCGCCTCGCGCGGGCTCAGCGCATCGGGGTGGATGGTGGACAGCAGGGCCTCGACCGGGCTCGCGCCTGCGCTTTCGGGCATGGCCGGCACGGCGAACAGGTCCACCTGCAGCTCGTCCTCGCCTGCGCGTTCTTCCAGTGCGGCCAGCGCGTGGCGCGCGTGGTTCAGCACCGGGCCGGGCACGCCCGCGAGCTTGGCCACCTGGATGCCGTAACTGCGGCTGGCAGGGCCGGGCTGGATCTCGTGCAAAAACACGATGTCGGCGCCCGCCTCGGCCGCGCTCACATGCATGTTGACCGCGTGTTTCGCCTTGGCGGGCAGCTCGGTCAGCTCGAAATAGTGCGTGGCGAACAGCGTGAAGGCGCGCGTCCTGTCGTGCAGGTGGGTGGCGATGCCGCTGGCCAGGGCCAGCCCGTCGAAGGTGCTGGTGCCGCGGCCGATCTCGTCCATGAGCACCAGGCTGTGCGGTGTGGCGGCGTGCAGGATCTGCGCGGCCTCGGTCATCTCCAGCATGAAGGTCGACTGCGCGTTGGCCAGGTCGTCGGCCGCGCCGATGCGCGTGTGGATGGCGTCGATGGGCCCCAGGCGGCAGGCGCTGGCCGGCACGTGGCTGCCCATGCTGGCCAGCAGCACGATGAGCGCCACCTGGCGCATGTAGGTCGACTTGCCGCCCATGTTGGGGCCGGTGATGACCTGCATGCGCGTGTTGGCGTTCAGGCGCGTGTGGTTGGCGATGAAGCTGCCGGCCGAGACCTCGGCCAGGCGCGCCTCCACCACCGGGTGGCGGCCGTCCTCGATCTCGATGCAGGGCTCGGCCACGAACTGCGGTGCGCACCAGTTCAGCGTGAGCGAGCGCTCGGCCAGGGCGCACAGCACGTCCAGGGCGGCCAGCGCCTGGGCCAGGCGGGTGAGGGCCGGTACATGCGGCTGCAACTGGTCCAGCACCTGCTCGTACAGCCATTTCTCGCGCGCCAGCGCGCGCTCGTTGGCCGACAGGGCCTTGTCCTCGAAGGTCTTGAGCTCGGGCGTGATGAAGCGCTCGGCGTTCTTCAGGGTCTGGCGGCGGCGGTAGTCATCGGGCACCTTGTCCAGGTTGCTGCTGGTCACCTCGATGTAGAAACCGTGCACCTTGTTGAACTGCACGCGCAGGTTGGCGATGCCGGTGCGGGCCTTCTCGCGCGTCTCCAGGTCGAGCAGGAAGTCGTCGCAGTTGGTCTGGATGGCGCGCAGCTCGTCGAGCTCGCTGTCGAAGCCCGTGGCCATGACACCGCCGTCGCGCACCAGCGCCGCGGGCTCTTCGGTGATGGCGCGCTGCAGCAGCTCGGGGCAGTCCAGTGGCGGGTGGAGCTGCTCGAAGATCTCCGCCAGGTAGGGCTCGGCGGCCTGGCCGGCACGGGCCAGCAGGGCCGCCTTGTGCAGCGTCTTGCACAGGCCCACCAGTTCGCGCGGGCGCACCTGGCGCAGGGCGATGCGCGCGGTGATGCGCTCCACATCGCTCACGCCCTTGAGTTCGCCGCGCAGCGTGGCCCAGGGGCCGGCGCCGCCACCCGACCCGCCTGCACCGCGCAGCGCCGTGGTGGCGGCCAGGCGCCGGCGCGCGGCCGTGCGCTCGCGCGGGGGCTCCAGCAGCCAGGTCTTGAGCAGGCGGCTGCCCATGCCGGTCATGCAGGTGTCGAGCAGCGAGAACAGCGTGGGCGAATCCTCGCCGCGCAAGGTGCGGGTGATCTCCAGGTTGCGGCGCGTGCTGGCGGGCAGGTCGATCAGGTCGTCGCCGCGCTGCACCTGCACGCTGTGCACGTGGGTCAGCGTGCGGCCCTGGGTGTGCTCGGCATAGGCCAGCAGGCCCGCTGCGGCAGCATGGGCCTGGGTCAGTTCCTGGGCGCCCCAGGCCTGCAGGCTGGCCGCGCCCAGGTGTTCGAGCAGCTTGCGCTCGCCCAGCGTGGCATCGAACTGCCAGTCGGGCCGGGGGCCCATGGGGCAGGTGAAGGCGCCGCCCTGGCGCAGCACCTGCAACTGCTGCTCGAAGCGCTCGGTCACGCCGGCGCTGTAGATCACCTCGCTGGGCGCCACGCGCGCCAGCCAGGCGCCGACCTCGTCCTGTGTGCACTCGGCCAGGTACACGCGGCCCTGCGTCACGCTCAGCCAGGCCAGGCCAGAGCGCCCGCGCGGGCCCTGGTGCACGGCCAGCAGCATGGATTCGGCCTTGTCCGAAAGCAGCTCGGTATCGGTCAGCGTGCCGGGCGTGACCACGCGCACCACCTTGCGCTCCACCGGCCCCTTGGCCGTGGCCACGTCGCCCACCTGCTCGCAGATGGCGACCGACTCGCCCATCTTGATCAGCCGGCCCAGGTAGTTTTCCAGCGCATGGAAGGGCACGCCGGCCATGATGACGGGCTGCCCGCCGGACTGGCCGCGCTGGGTCAGTGTGATGTCCAGGAGGCGAGCGGCCTTTTCCGCGTCGGCATAGAACAGCTCGTAGAAGTCGCCCATGCGGTAGAAGACGAGCGTGTCCGGGTGCGCAGCCTTCAGCGTGAAGTACTGCTGCATCATGGGGGTGTGCGAGGATATGTCTGCTTTATCCATTTAAATCAATGACTTGGCGGCATGGGGCCAGCGCTTGGGGTAATTCTGGCGCAATTCGGTATGGTGCGCGGGGCCGTATTCTCGCCCGCCGCACCAGGTGGCCCCACCTGGAGTGCCGGGGGCTGGGTCGGGAGCCCCGCAATGCAAGGCGCCACCCCCGCCGCCGCGGGAGGTGCTTTGTCGCTGATTCAACGGGCCTCTGTGGCCGCGGCCAAACCGGCCCCATGGGTTGTCTTGCGGCTGTTGCGATCAACGGCGGCCGCCTGCGCCAGGATGGATGACCGGGTGCGCGTCACGCCGCGGCAAGCCGCTCCTTGGCCAGCTTGGTGCCCGCTGCCAGCGCTTGCAGCTTGCGCCACGCCACGTCCCGCCCCATCGGCGCCAGACCGCAATTGGTGCACGGAAACAGCCGCTCCTTGGGCACGAACTCCAGCGCCCGGGCTATGGTGTCGGCTACTTCCTCGGGCGTCTCGACCACGTCGCTGGCCACATCGATCACGCCAACCATCACGTCCTTGCCAGCCAGCAGCTTCATCAGGTCGGGCGGCACATGGGAGTGGATGCATTCCAGGCTCACCTGGTCGATGCTGCTCTTGGCCAGGGCAGGGAACACCGCCTCGTACTGGCGCCATTCGTCGCCCAGGGTGCTCTTCCAGTCGGTATTGGCCTTGATGCCGTAGCCGTAGCAGATGTGCACCGCCGTCGTGCAGGTCAGGCCCTGCGCCGCACGCTCGAGCGCCTGCACGCCCCAGTCGGCGGCATCCTTCATGTAGACGTTGAACGCGGGCTCGTCGAACTGGATGATGTCCACGCCATCGGCCTGCAGCGCCAGGGCTTCCTGGTTGAGCAGTTCGGCAAACGCGAAGGCCATCTTCACCTTGTCGCCGTAGAAGCGGTCGGCCACGGTGTCGACGATGGTCATGGGGCCGGGCAGGGTGAACTTGAGCTTCTTCTTCGTGTGGGCGCGCGCCAGTTGCGCCTCGAAGGCGTGCACGCGCCCCTTCAGGTGCAGGGCCGAAACCACCTGCGGCACCATCGCGTCGTAGCGGTTGTCGCGGATGCCCATCTTCACCTTGTGCTCGAAGTCGATGCCCTCGACCTGCTCGAGGAAGCCGTGCACGAAATGCTGGCGCGACTGCTCGCCGTCGCCCACGATGTCCAGGCCAGCGTCTTCCTGCGCCTTGATCCACAGCAGGGTCGCGTCGGCCTTGGCCTGGCGCAGTGCATCGCCTTCGGCCATCCACTGGGGCCAGAGCTTGTTGGTTTCGGCCAGCCAGGCGGGCTTGGGCAGGCTGCCGGCGATGGAGGTTTCAAACATCTGAAAATTCCTTTGAAGCAAAGAGGGATGGGGTGAGCATATGCTGGGGCCGTTGGATATCAGATCGCACAGGTGGCAGCCCATTGTTCAAGAACGTTCTTGTACGGCTTGATGAAGTGCTCTTCTGCAAACTTCCCCTGCGTGACCGCCAGTTGGCTGCGTTCCTCGCGGTCGTAGACAATCTGGGTCGACGAATAATCCTGGTTCTTCAGGCTCGGTTGGTAGAGTTTGCCTGCGGCGCAATTGGCGTTGTAGATCTCGGGACGATAGATCTTCTGGAAGGTTTCCATCGTGCTGATGGTGCCGATCAACTCGAGATTCGTGTAGTCGCCCAGCAGGTCGCCGTGACAGTAGAAAGCCAATGGTGCAACGCCATTCGGCGGCATGAAGAATCGCACCTGCATCCCCATTTTTGCAAAGTACTGGTCGGTCGAGGACAGTTCATTCTGCTGGTACTCGACACCCAGCACCGGGTGCTGGTTTTCGGTGCGCTGGTAGGTCTTGCTGGTCGAGGCGCTGATGCAGATGACCGGGGGCTTGCCGAAGTGCTGCTTGTAAAGGGCCGAGTTGGCAAACTGCTGGAACAGCTTGCCATGCAGGTCGCCAAAATCGGCCGGCGTGCCGAATTCCGTGCGATGGGCGTTGTAGTGCGGCAGCACGACGCTGAAGTCGTAGTCGCGCACGTAGGAGGAGAAATTGTTCCCCGCGATGCCGTCGATGCGCTTGTTGGTTTTCCTGTCGAGGATGCAGGTTTTCAGGATCTCGATCAGCGGAAATGCAGCACCGCTGCCCTTGGCGCCAAGACTCATCTCGACGGAGATGATCTCCAGTTCCACCGCGTAGCGGTCTCCCGTCGGATTGTCCCAATGCGCCAGGTCATTGAAGCGGTTGTCGATCATCCGCAGCGTGTTGCGCAGGTTCTGCTGCCGGCTCGTTCCGCGGGCCAGGTTGGCAAAGTTGGTGGTGATGCGCGTGCTGTCCGATGGCTGGTAGTTTTCATCGAAGCTGATGCTCTTGAGGTGAAAGGCAGGTTCTTGGTGCATGGCGATGGGGTGGGCTGATGGGGGGGAGAAGGGGCGGTTCATGGCTCAGGCCAGCACCACGTCTTCGGCCTGCAAGGGCCTGGCGTGCCGCGCCAGTTCAATGAGCGGCATTGCCCGTTGGACTGCCAGCCGGGCCCGCTCGATCAGGGCTTCGTTCTGCAGCCGGTGGTCGGCGAAATCGGGGTCTGTGGCATAGACGCCCAGCGGCAAGGTGCGCGCCTGGAAGAAGCTGAACAACGGCCGCAACTGGTGGTCGATGACCAAGGCATGGCGCTGGCTGCCACCGGTGGCCGCCAGCAAGACGGGCTTGTCGACCAGGGCGTCCTGGTGGATGAAGTCGAAGAAGTGCTTGAACAGCCCCGTGTAGGCGCCCCGGTACACCGGCGTTGCCACCACCAGAACGTCGGCTTGTTCGACCGCTGCCAGTTCCCGCTCCACCGTGTCGGGCAGTTGGGAGCGCCAGACCGCGCCGGCCCACTGCGGTGCGAGCTGGCCCAGTTCGACCAGGCGCTGTTCGCACGGGAGTTCGTCGGCGATCAGGTCCAGCAGATGCCCTGCCAGGGTTGCAGCCTTGGAGGGACGCTGCAGCCCGCCAGAAACCGCGACGATGCGCAGTGGATGTGCCGTGTTTGCTTTCATGGGAGTGGATGCTATTGGCGGTGAATGATGAAGTAAAATGGTTTTATTTCACATATCCATGAATATGGCTCATTCGAATGCTTGAGCGCATCCACCTCAGCATCGTCCAGCAGGTTGAAAAGCAAGGCTCGTTGACGGCCGCCGCAGGCGTGCTGAACTTGACCCAGTCGGCCCTGAGCCACAGCATGAAGAAGCTGGAGCAGCAACTGGGCACCGACATCTGGCTGCGCGAAGGCCGCAGCCTGCGCCTGACGCAGGCCGGTCAGTACCTGCTGGCGGTGGCCAACCGGGTGCTGCCGCAACTGGATCTGGCCGAGGAGCGCCTGGGCCAGTTCGCGCAGGGCGAGCGCGGTGCGCTGCGCATCGGCATGGAATGCCACCCGTGCTACCAGTGGCTGCTCAAGGTGGTGTCTCCCTACCTGGCCGCATGGCCCGACGTGGATGTGGACGTGAAGCAGAAATTCCAGTTCGGCGGGATCGGCGCGCTCTTCGGCTACGAGATCGACCTCCTGGTCACGCCCGACCCGCTGTTCAAGCCCGGGCTGAAGTTCGAGCCCGTGTTCGACTACGAGCAGGTGCTCGTCGTGGCCAGGGGCCATGCCCTGGCCGGCGCGGCCTACGTGAAACCACAGCAACTCACCCAGGAGGTGCTCATCAGCTACCCAGTGGACATCGAACGCCTGGACATCTACAACCAGTTCCTGCTGCCCGCCGGCGTCACGCCCAAACGCCACAAGGCGATCGAAACCACCGACATCATGCTGCAGATGGTGGCCAGCGGCCGCGGCGTGGCCGCCTTGCCGCGCTGGCTGGTCGAGGAGTACGCGGCCAAGATGGACGTAGTGCCCGTGCGGCTGGGTGCGCGCGGCATCGCCAAGCAGATCTTCCTGGGCGCACGCGAGGCGGAGACCGCCATCGATTACGTGCGGGCCTTCATCGAACTGGCCCGCCAGCCTGCCGCGGCCTTCGCCATTGCGCAAAGCGCCAAACGCTGAACGCCGCGATCGAACGCAAACCGCTGGTGTCGCGTTCGATTGCCCGGGCCGAGCCCCTTTGCACCCTAGGCCGGGATGAAGGTCCCGTGAAAGCCCAGCGGCACCGCCCGGTCCATGCTGCCCTGGGCCAGCGGGCCCTGGGCCAGCCGGCGCGCGTCGAACACCGAGAGCAGCGTGCGTCGGCGGAGTAGGTCCAGCGCCGTGCCCACCAGCCAGCCCTCGCCCTCCTTGGCGCTTGCGCCGCGGGCGGGGATGAACACATGCTCCTCGACCATCACGTCGGCGCCGTAGCGGTAGCGGTCCACCTTGCCGCTGTCCAGCTGGAGGCGCGTCACGCAGTCGAAGCCCGGGCGGTTCGACACGGCCACGCGTTCGGCCATGAAGAGCTCTGTGTGCCGGCGGCCGACGAAGCGCGGGTCGATGCGCGGGAACTCGGCGTGGTGCGCCTGCAGGGTCTGCCGCGCGCGGCCGCTGCGCGTATCGAGCTCCACCCGGGCCACGGCATGTGCCGGCTCGCCGCCGAACTCGCCACGCATCAGCGCGCGAAAGCCCTGGACCACGCCCGATGCATCCTGCGTGCGGACGTAGTCGAGGTGGATGACGCCGTTTCGGTCCTCCCAGGCATTGCCGGTATGGAACAGGAAGCCGGCGGGCAGCTCCATCCATTGCGGCTGGTCGAGCCGGTCCTTGTGCAGCACCAGTGCCCGCATGCCCAGCTCCGGCCTCCAGACGTGGCTGTCCATGAAGGTGCTGCCCGCATGGGCCCGCTCCCGATCGAAGATGAGCGGCGGCAGCAGGAACACCAGGTGCTGCTCGGTCACTGCGAAGTCATGCACCATGGCCATGTCAGGCACCTTGAGCGTGGCGGTGCGCACCTGTCCCTGGGCCGAGACCTGGTAGATCGACAGCAGGCCGTGCATGCTGCTCACGCCGAAATTCCACAGGCTGCCGTCGGCACCGATCTTGGGGTGGGCCGAAAACGGCATGCCCGCGTGTTCCGGCGTCCAGGTCTTGAGGCCGCCGGTTTCCAGCGTCCGGGCATCGAACAAGGTGGCCGAACCGCCCTCCCACAGGGCCAGGGTCTCGCCCGCGTGGTGCACCACGCTGGTGTTGGCCACGTTGCCCGCGTCGGCCGTCGGCATGGGGCTGGCGCCGGCCACCTCGGTGCCGAAGCTGTGGTACAGGCGGCGGCCGGCGGCGTTCTCGGCCACAAACTTCTGCGTGCGCAGGAAGCGTCCCTGGTGCGTGATGCCCTGGTCGCCAAAGCGGTACTGCTGGATCATCCCGTCGCCATCGAACCAGTGCTGGTAGCGCACCTCGCCCAGGCTGTGCTGCGCGGGGCCGTTGCGCAGCAGGGTGCCGCGCAGGTCCTTGGGCAGCTTGCCGCGCAGTTGCATGGGCTCGGGCGCCAGGTCGGCCTGCAGGCCCTCGAAGCCCAGGGTCCAGGGCGCGCGGCTGCGCTGCTGGTTGAAGGCGTTCAGCGTGGACCCGGCCTCGGGTCCGCCGGCGTTTGCGGCGAAAGACAGAACGGGCAGGGCGGTCAGCGCGCTGCCGGCGGTTCCCAGGGCCAGGGATTGGCAAAAGAGGCGGCGGTCCATGTGCGTGTTCCTTGTGCGCCGTGCGGTCAGCGCAGCTGGATGGTGATCGTGGTGTCCTGCTGCAGATCCACGGCCGCATCCTGGAAACGGGGCGGGCCCATGTTGCCCTGGGCGTCGCGGCTGAAGCCGGTACGCTCCTGGGGGATGCCGACCAGGTTGGTATCGAGCTTGCCGTTGCCGTTCTCGTCCTGGTAGATCGACAGCGCGTAGCTGCCGGCGGGCAGGTCGCGCAGCACCATCACGGCCTTGTCGCCCGCCACCGGGGCCATCCCGCTCTGCACGGCCTTGCTGAACTGGAGCCAGCCGTCGGCAGACCCGTAGACCGCGCCCAGCACGGGCCCCTTGTCCGCCTTGGTGTTCTTCACCTCCACGGTGAGGTCGAGCGCGTGCGCGTTGCCCAGGGCCAGGACGGCGCCGGCCAGCGCCAGTGCCTGTGCCCGTGCCCGTGCCCGTGCCCGTGCCGTGCGCGGGAGGAAGGGGGTCGCCAAAGGGCGTGAAGCCATCGTCATGGGGAAGTTCTCCAGGGTGGGGGATGGAGACACCGCGTCTCCAGTGACCGCACTCTAGGAAGGCCCTGGCCGTGCCGCCACCGGCGTGCGACGAAGTGGCGCTGGCGGGGCGCGAAAGGGGCTGGTGGGGGCGCCGGTGGCAGGAGGCCTTCGGCCCCGCCACCGCCGGGCACCGGCCCGGGCTGCAGGCGGGCCCGCACACAAATAAGAATGCCCTGGCGGCAGAACGTGGGAACATGCGCCTGTACCACCGGGGAGGTAACTGCCCGAATGGGTGATTCAGGTTTGTTACGTTTTGACATACTTTGCGGTGTACATTGGTGGCTGCTGCCGCCATGACAATGTGCGGTCCATCGTTGTGAGAGGTTTCAGAGCGACTGTGATTTCTGCCGAACTCCTGACCGATCTGTTTGCGGGTGCCAGCGAAGACTTCGTGGAGTCTTCGGCGCAGGTGCGCCTGCAGGCCCTCCTCGATGCCGTGCCCGTGGCACTGATGGAATTCCGCCCGCAGGATGGGCGGCTGCTTTTGCGCGCCGCCAACTCCGCTGCGCGGCGCATGCCCGGCCTGGGCGGCGTGCGGGTCAGCGGCGCCGATGCGGTCGACGTCTTCGACCTGTTGGCGGGCACCAGGCTCGTGGACCAGCTGCAGACCGTGGCTCGCACCGGCGTGCTGCTCGAGTGCCGCCAGGTGGCGCGCGAGCCGGGGCGGCTGCTGGTGGCCTGGGACGTGTCGGCACGCCGGCTGGACAACGGCTCCATCGTCGTCACGGTGCGCGATGCGAGCGAGGCCGAGAGCCTGCGCGCGGCGCTGGCCGCTGCCGAACATGCGCTGCAGGATGTGCGGCGCGAGCTGCGCGAGCAGACCGACGTGTTCAACACCATGGAAAGCCTGGCACAGACCGGGCACTGGCGGCGCATCGAGGACCCGGGCGAGACGGTGCTGCTGTGGTCCCCCGGCCTGTGCGACATCGCTGGCGTGGAGCGCCAGGAGTGGATGAGCCCCGAGCGGGCCGTCAGCGGCATCCTGGCCGAGGACCGCCATGTGTTCGAGACCGCGCGCGAGCGCGGCACCGGCGCCGATGTCGAGTACCGCTGGAAGCGCCCGGATGGCGAGATCCGCTGGATGCGCTCGCGCGTGCGCCGCCTCACGGCCAAGGACGGCATGCGCGTGGACATGGGCGTGGTGCAGGACGTGACCGACGAGCGCCGCGCTGCCGAGCAGCTGCGCGAGCAACTGCTGTTCATCCAGCGCATTGCCAGCCGCATCCCGGGCTTCATCTACCAGTACCGCCTGCACCTGGACGGTGTCACCAGCGTGCAGTACATCAGCGACGCGGTGCGCGACTTCATGGGCGTGGAGCCGCACGAGGTGACGGCCGACCATGGCGTGCTCTCCAACTGGGTGCTGGCCGAGGACCGGCCGGTGCTGCAGCGCTCGGCCCTGCAGTCGGTGCGCAAGCTCGTGCCCTGGCAGTGCGAGTACCGGGTGCGCATGCCCGATGGCAGCATCCGCTGGCACATGACGAATGCCGTGCCGCACCGCGAGGCCGACGGCTCGGTGATCTCGCATGGCTTCACCATGGACATCACCGACCGCAAGCGCGCAGAGCAGGAGATCGAGCGCCTGGCGTTCTACGACGCGCTCACGGGCCTGCCCAACCGGCGCCTGCTGCTGGACCGCCTGCAACGCTCCATTGCCGCCTGCCAGCGCAGCAAGAACCTGGGTGCCCTGCTGTTCATCGACCTGGATAACTTCAAGGACCTCAACGACACCCTGGGCCACGACATGGGCGACCAGTTGCTGTCCCAGGTCGCCACCCGCCTGGTGGGCAGCGTGCGCGAAGCCGACACCGTGGCCCGCTTTGGCGGCGACGAATTCGTCGTCATGCTGGACAACCTGAACCCCGAGCTGCAGGACGCCGCCGCCCAGGCCGAAACCGTCGCCGAAAAACTCCTGGCCAGCCTGAACCAGCCCTTCGCCCTTGGGGGCCAGCAGCACTACAGCACCCCCAGCATCGGCATCACCCTGTTTGGCGACGAACGCCTGTCGGTCGATGAACTCCTCAAACGGGCCGACCTGGCCATGTACCAGGCCAAGGCCGCCGGGCGCAACACCCAGCGCTTCTTCGACCCGGACATGCAAGCGGCCGTCAACGCCCGCTCCAACCTGGAAGCCGACCTGCGCCAGGGCCTGGCCCGGAGCGAGTTGCTCGTGCACTACCAGCCCGTCGTCGACCACCAGGCACGCCTGGTGGGCGCCGAAGCCCTGGTGCGCTGGCGCCACCCCCAGCGCGGCATGATCAGCCCCGGCGACTTCATCCCCCTGGCCGAGCAGACCGGCCTCATCCTCCCCTTGGGCCAGTACGTGCTGGAAACCGCCTGCAGGCAACTGCAGCGCTGGAGCCAATCGCCCGCCACCGCCCAGCTGTCCATCTCGGTGAACGTCAGCGCGCGCCAGTTCAGGCAACCGGGCTTCGTCGCCGAAGTGCTGGGCACCTTGAAGGACTGCCAGGCCCGGCCCCAACTGCTCAAACTGGAACTCACCGAAAGCCTGCTGCTCGGGGACATCGAAGACACCATCGTGCGCATGGAGCAACTCAAGGCCGAAGGAGTCGGCTTTGCGCTCGATGACTTCGGCACCGGTTACTCGTCCCTGTCCTACCTCAAGCGGCTGCCGCTGGACCAGATCAAGATCGACCAGAGCTTCGTGCGCGACGTGCTGAGCGACCCCAACGATGCGGCCATCGTGCGCACCATCCTGGCGCTGGCCAAGAGCCTGGATTTGCAGGTGGTGGCCGAGGGGGTGGAGACGACGGGGCAGCTGGGGTTCCTTCGGCTGCATGGCTGCGAGGGGTTCCAGGGCTATCTGTTTGGCAGGCCTGTGCCGGTGGA
>NZ_AKJX01000100.1 GCF_000276605.1 Acidovorax sp. CF316
TCAACCACCTTTCAGCAGTCAGCCCTTGTCAGCGCAGCCTTAGATTGTATACCGAGAAATCAGCGACTTTTCTAAAACTACCGAAGTTTTTTCAAACTTCCTTCCTTATCCACCCAGACCTCCAAAGAAGGACCTCCGTGCAGCGAAGCCCTCGACTATAGCACGAGTTTTGGGGCCGAGGAAAGAGCACGCGTACTTTCGATGCTCCCGCCCTGGCAAGGAGCCGCCCGCCCGCACGTCCTGCGGCAGGACCCGCCCCCTCTCTATATAGAAGCGGATCACAGGAGGCATACCCACCCCAGGTCAACGTGCTGGCAACCTGCCCGCTGCCCCCCGTCCTGGTACCGCAAAACGCCCCGTCAGCCCTTCGACACATGCAAAGTGCGCGCGCCCTCGATAATCCTCCCCCTATGGCACTTATCACTCTACTGGACGCCCAACTCGCATTTGGGCACGTTGCACTGCTGGACCACGCCGGCTTCTCCCTGGAGGCAAACGAGCGCGTGGGACTGATCGGGCGCAACGGCGCCGGCAAATCGTCCATGCTCAAGATCCTGGGCGGCATGGCCAAGCCCGATGATGGATCGCTGCAGGTGCAGCAAGGCACCCGCATCGCCTTCGTGGCACAAGAGCCTTCACTGGACCCCGAAGCCAGCATCTTCAAGGCGGCGTCCGAAGGCCTGCAGGCCGTGATCGCCGTGCGCGACCAGTACCTCTCGGGTGCGGAAGGGTTGGACCTGGACGCACTGCAATCGCAGATCGAGGCCTACGACGCCTGGAACTGGGAGCAGCGCGTGGAAGAAACCCTGCAGCGCCTGCACCTGGACCCGGAAGCCATCGTCGGCACCCTGTCGGGCGGCACCAAGAAGCGCGTGGCCCTGGCCCAGGCGCTGGTGGCGCGCCCCGACGTGCTGCTGCTCGACGAACCCACCAACCACCTGGACCTCGATTCCATCGAATGGCTGGAGGACCTGCTGCTCGACTTCCCGGGCAGCGTGGTCACCATCACCCACGACCGGGCCTTCCTGGACCGGGTCGCCACGCGCATCGTGGAACTGGACCGTGGCCAGCTGCGCTCCTACCCCGGCAACTTTGCCCAGTACCAAATCCAGAAGGAAGACCAGCTCGCACAGGAGGCAGTGATCTCGGCCAAGGCCGACAAGCTGCTGGCGCAGGAAGAGGTGTGGATTCGCCGCGGCGTGGAAGCGCGGCGCACCCGCAGCCAGAGCCGCATCACGCGCCTGCAGGATTTGCGTGCGCGCCGCGAGGCGCGCCGCGACGTCGTGGGCAGCGTGCGCATGGACGTGGCCACGGGCAGCGGCAATGGCTACCAGGGCAAGATCGTGGCCGAGCTCACCAACGTGAGCAAGTCGTTTGGCGACCGGACCATCGTCAGCAACTTCACCGGCACCATCCTGCGCGGTGACAAGGTGGGCCTGATCGGCCCCAATGGCGCGGGCAAGACCACGCTGCTGAAGATGATCCTGGGCGAGCTGGCGCCGGACACCGGCGAGATCCGCCAGGGCGCCAACCTGCAGGTGGCCTACTTCGACCAGATGCGCCATGCGGTGAACCTGGATGCGACGCTGGAGGACTTCATCAGCCCCGGCAGCGAGTGGATCGAGATCGGCAACCAGCGCAAGCACGTCAAGAGCTACCTGAGCGACTTTTTGTTCTCGCCGGCGCGCGCGCATTCCCCCGTGCGCTCGCTCTCGGGGGGCGAGCGCAACCGCCTGCTGCTGGCGCGCCTGTTCGCGCGCCCAGCCAATGTGCTGGTGCTCGACGAACCGACCAACGACCTGGACATCGACACGCTGGACCTGCTCGAAGAACTGCTCGAGAACTACGACGGCACGGTGTTCCTCGTGAGCCATGACCGCACCTTCCTGGACAACGTGGTGACCAGCACCATCGCCTCCGAAGGCAATGGCCTGTGGCGCGAGTACGAAGGCGGCGTGCAGGACTGGCTGCTGCAATCGCGCCGCAGCCGTGCGGCCGCCGCGGCCGCCGCACCCGCGGCAGGCACCAAGGCCGCCGCTGCCAAGGAAGCCGCCCCGGCGGCAACCCCGTCCAAGACGGAGCAGACCTCGCGCAAGAAGCTGTCGTACAAGGAGCAGCGCGAACTCGACACGCTGCCCGAGCGCATCGAGGCGCTGGAGAAGGAGCAGGCCGAGGTCCAGGCCGTGTTGGCCGATGGCAGCGTCTACGCCACCGATGGCGCACGCGCCGCGAAGCTCACGGCACGCGCCAGCGAGATCGATGAGGAATTGATGGCGGCGCTGGAACGCTGGACGGCGCTGTCGGCCTGACCGATCGGAACGCATCGGTGGGGCAGGGCCCCATCGATCGGCGCCAAGGCCGCGCCCAGGTCAGATCCGGTGGTGGAGCCGGTCGGTCGCACCACGCAGGCGCGCCACCAGCGCGGGCGCAATCTGGCCCAGCGGCAGCACTTCGTCGGCCGCGCCATGGGCGATGGCCTCGCGCGGCATGCCGAAGACGATGCAGGTGGCCTCGTCCTGCACGTAGTTGTAGCTGCCGGCATCCTTCATTTCGCGCATGGCGGCAGCGCCATCGTTGCCCATGCCGGTGAGCATGATGCCGAACGCGTTGCGCCCCACGACGGCGGCTGCCGACTTGAACAGCACCTCCACCGAGGGCTTGTGGCGATTGACCGGCGGGCCATCGTCGACCACGGCCACGTAGTTGGCGCCACTGCGCGCCACGTGGAACTGCGTCCCGCCCGGTGCGATGTAGGCATGGCCGGGCAGGATGCGCTCACCGTTCACGGCTTCCTTAACCGTGATCTGGCACAGGCCGTTGAGCCGCGCCGCAAAGCTGGTGGTGAAGCCCGGGGGCATGTGCTGCGTGATCACGATGCCCGGCGAATCGGCCGGCATGTGCACCAGCACCTCCTTGATGGCTTCGGTGCCGCCCGTGGAGGCGCCGATGCAGATCAGCTTTTCGGTGGACAGCCGACCCAGCAGGGTGGTCGGTGCCGCCGGGGCCGCCGTGCCGGCATCGGACGCATGGGGCGCAGACGAAGCCTCGCGCGGCGCAACGCGGCGCACCTGGGCCACCGCGGCCACGCGGATCTTGTCCACGATCTGGCTGGCCAGGTCGTTGAGCCCGCTGGCCAGACCCACCCGGGGCTTGGCCACGAAATCGATGGCCCCCAGCTCGAGGGCCTTCATGGTCACTTCGGCACCGCGCTCGGTCAGCGTGGAGATCATCACCACCGGCATGGGCCGCAGGCGCATCAGCCGGCCCAGAAAGTCGATGCCATCCATGCGCGGCATTTCCACGTCCAGGGTGATCACGTCCGGGTTCATCTCCCGGATCATCTCGCGCGCCACCAAGGGGTCGTTGGCCGTGCCGATGCACTCCATGTCCCGCTGCCGGTTGATGATCTCCGACAGCAGACTGCGGACCAGTGCCGAATCGTCCACCACGATCACCCGGATTTTCCTGCTCATTGTTCGCTCAGGCTTTCTTCGTCATCTTCAATCAAAACAGATCCACAGAGCCACCCGAGGTGCTCTTGGCCACGGTCGCGGCATTTCCACGCACTTCCTGCTCCACCAGGGTCTCGGGGTGGGCATGGGCCAGGCGCTTGACCATGGCCTTGCCCGTCACCGGGAAGAACACCACCTTGCGGGGATAGATGTCCAGGACGTCTTCGGACACGATGGGAATGCGCTCCGTGTGCAGGTAGTTGAGCACGAAGGTGGTGTTGCGTTCACCCACGTTCATGGTGGTGAAATTGTGCATCACCTGCGCCCCGCCAAAGATCTTGGCCTGCATGGTTTCACGCCGGGCCCCGAGCTTGAGCATCTCGTTGATGAGCAATTCCATCGCGTACGAACCGTAGCGGCCCGAGGCATCCGCCAGGTCGCCGTCGGGCAGCATGAAGTGGTTCATGCCGCCGATGTGGGCCCGGCTGTCCCACAGGCAGGCCGCAATGCACGAGCCGAGCACCGTCATGATGACCATGCTTTCGTCGGCCACGAAATACTCGCCGGGCAGCACCTTCACGGCATTGTGCTGGAAGTGGTGGTCCAGGTAGAAGAAGGATGCCTCACCGGGCTTCCTGGAGCGGGCCTTGAGCTCGTTGAGCGACGATTCGCGGGGCGCCGTGCTGGTCGAATAGATGTCCGCGCTCAACGGCGCGATGCGCGGCGCCCGCCGGCGCTCCGGCGCAGCAGCAGCGGCGGCACCAGGCGTGAAGGTGTTTGACGTGAGGCCGGATTGGTTATTGGTCATGGGAGCTGCTTGGAACAAGTTCCTATGGGCGAACAAAGGGGCGGATCACCGGCGTTCATAGACCGTCTTGCCACGCAGGGTGAAGAGATCGCGGGACTCGCTGAAATTCTCCGCATGCCCCACAAACAGCATGCCACCGGGTTTGAGCACGCGGTGGATGCGCTCCAGTACCTTGCGCTGCGTGGGCGCATCGAAATAGATCATCACGTTGCGGCAGAACACCACGTCGAAAGGCTCCTTGAACGGCCAGTCATCGCGGATGAGGTTCACGCTCATGAATTCGATGGCCCGGCGCAGCTCGGGCTTGGCCCGCACCATGCCATCGTTGCCGCCCTTGCCTTTCAGAAAGAACTTCTGCAGCCGCTCCGGGCCCAGGCCCTTGAGGTTGTCGAGCCGGTAGACGCCCTGGCCCGCCGTGGCGAGCACCTTCGAGTCGATGTCACTGGCCGTGAGCTTGAAGGAGGCATTGGCCCCCAAGGCCTCGAAGGCCGTCATGACGATGGAATACGGCTCCTCGCCGGTGGAGGCCGCGTTGCACCACACCTTCCAGGGCGTGTTGGCCGGCTTGCTGCGCAGCAGCGTGGCGAAGATCTCGAAGTGGTGCTGCTCGCGGAAGAAGGCCGTGAGGTTGGTCGTCAGGGCGTTGATGAACTCCTGCCACTCGGGGCCGTCGTGCTTCTCCAGCCAGCTCAGGTAGTCATGGAAGCTGTTGTAGCCCGTGTCGCGCAGCCGGCGCGAGAGCCGGCTGTAGACCATGGCGTGCTTGCCATCGTGCAGGCTGATGCCGGCACGCTGGTAGATCAGCGACTGCACGCGCGCAAAGTCGGCATTGGTCCATACGAACTCACGCCCCTGCGCCAGCGGGCCCGAGGGTGCGGGCGCGCTGGCAGCAGCGGCGGCTGCAACACGCGCGCCGGCCGAGGAAACACTGGTGGTCTGGGGCATCATTTTGATCATCCGCTCGGAAGTCCATTTCGCTCCAAAAGGCCAGCAGACCCTTGTCTGCAGTTTGGCTTGCGGCCATCCACCTGGCTGAGAACGTGTGGGCGTTCTTATTCCGCTGCCGTCACCAATCCCATGTCCAGGCTGGACATCAGCTTCTCGATGTCCAGCAGGATCAGCATGCGCTCGCCCACCGAGCCCAGCCCCAGGATGCAGCTGTTGTCGATGGCGCTTTCGATGTCGGGCGCCGAACGGATGCTCTCGGGCGTGAGCTCCATCACGTCGCTGACCGAGTCCACCACGATGCCCACCACGCGGTTGCGCAGGTTCAGGATGATGACCACCGTGAAGCTGTTGTAGTCCGCCTGCGCGCAGTTGAACTTCAGGCGCATGTCCACGATGGGCACGATGGTGCCGCGCAGGTTGGTCACGCCCTTGATGAACTCGGGGGCATTGGCAATGCGGGTGGGCGGCTCGTAGCCGCGGATTTCCTGAACCTTCAGGATGTCGATGCCGTACTCTTCCTGGTCAAGCCGGAAGGTCAGGTATTCGCGCGCACCAGTTGGCGCGCTGTCGGCCGTCTTACCCATCACACTCATGGTGAGTTCTCCTTGTTAGCAGTGCAGATGCACTCCATGAACGCATCGCGCCCGAATCAGTGGCGGGCCCGGCGCACCAGGCCGCCCGTGTCCAGAATCAGTGCCACCGTGCCGTCGCCGAGGATGGTGGCGCCCGAGACATTGGGCACCTTGCGGTAATTGGTCTCCAGGTTCTTCACCACCACCTGGTGCTGGCCCAGGAGCTCGTCGACCAGCAACGCCACGCGGCTGCCGTCGGCCTCCACCACCACCATGATGTTGCTCGACTTGTTGAGGTCGAAGCGCGGCACCTGGAAGATCTTCTCGAGCGCGATGACGGGCATGTACTCGTCGCGCACCTTGACCAGCTGCGAGCCCTGGGCCACGGTGCTGACATCGTCGGAGTTGACCTGGAAGGACTCCACCACCGAGGACAGCGGCAGGATGTAGACCTCTTCGCCCACGCCCACCGACATGCCATCCATGATGGCCAGGGTGAGCGGCAGGCGCACCGACACCTTCATGCCGTAGCCTTCGGCGGAGTCCACTTCGACCGAGCCGTTCAGGGCGGCGATGTTGCGCTTGACCACGTCCATGCCCACGCCGCGCCCCGACACGTCGGTCACTTCTTCGGCGGTGGAGAAGCCGGGCGCGAAGATCAGCTGCCACACCTCGGCATCGCTCATCTGGTCGGACACATCGAGGCCCCGCTCCTGCGCCTTGCGCAGGATCTTCTCGCGCGACAGGCCACGGCCGTCGTCACGCACCTCGATGACGATGGAGCCGCCCTGGTGCGATGCCGACAGGGTGATGGTGCCCAGCTCGGGCTTGCCCTTGGCCAGCCGCTCGGCGGGCATCTCGATGCCGTGGTCACAGCTGTTGCGCACCAGGTGGGTCAGCGGGTCGGTGATCTTCTCGACCAGGCCCTTGTCCAGTTCGGTGGCTTCACCCAGCGTGACCAGCTCGACCTTCTTGCCCAGCTTGTTGGCGAGGTCGCGCAGCATGCGCGGGAAGCGGCTGAAGACGATGGACATGGGGATCATGCGGATCGACATCACCGATTCCTGCAGGTCCCGCGTATTGCGGTCCAGGTCGGCCAGGCCGGCCAGCAACTGCTGGTAGGCGCCGGCATCCAGCCCGCGGCTGTTCTGGGCCAGCATGGCCTGGGTGATCACGAGTTCGCCCACCAGGTTGATGAGCTGATCGACCTTGTTCACGGCCACGCGGATGGTCGTGGACTCCATCTGGGCCTGGGCCGCAGCCTTGGGCTCGGCAGCCGCCGCAGCCTTCGCCGAGGGCTTGGCAGCCGCGTTGGCGGCAGGCACCGCGCTGGGTGCGCCAGGGGCATCCGAGAAGAAGCCGTAGGACACGTCGGCACCGCCCGCAGGAGGCTCGCCCTCGTGGATGGCCTGGTCGGGATCGACCTCGGCCACCGCGGCGGCTTCTTCCTCGCCATCGACGAAGCGCACATGCTCCTTGGAGACATGGAAGGCGAACAGGTCCAGCAGGTCGTCGGTGGACGAGGTGGTTTCCACCGCGAACACCCGCATACCCGCCTGCACGCTGGGCAGGTCGCTGATGGAGCCCAGGCCGGGAATGTCGCGGAACAGCTCCTTGATGGTGTCGGCCTGCTCGGTCTTGTCCAGCGGGCCGATGTGGATCTGCAGCTTGCGCGGCTGCCCGGGCACGTGGGCCTTGGGAGCCGGTGCGGGCGCGGCGGCCACCGGGGCCGGCGCCGCAGCAGGGGCAGGGGCAGCAGCACCAGCAGGAGCGTCCTCGGGGACGACGCCTGCCGCCAGTTCGCTGATGCGCTTGACCAGGGAGGTGGTGGACACGGCCTCGCCCTGCCCGCCCGCCTGGTGGCGCGCCAGCAGGCTGCGCGAGGCATCGGCCGATTCCAGCAGCACGTCGACCATCTGCGGGATGGGTTGCAGCTCGTGGCGGCGCAGCCGGTCGAGCAGCGACTCCATCTGGTGCGTCAGCTCGGCCACGTCGGAGAAGCCGAACGTGGCGGCCCCGCCCTTGATCGAATGCGCGCAGCGGAAAATGCCATTGAGCTCTTCGTCGTTCGCGGCGCTCAGGTCCAGGTCGAGCAGCATCTGCTCCATCTGGTCCAGGTTTTCGCCAGCTTCTTCAAAAAAGATCTGGTAGAACTGGCTCAGGTCAAAGTCAGCACCGCCGGCCCCTGATCCCTCTTGATAGCTTTCAGCCATAGTCGGCTCCTTTATACGTGGTGGCGCCCGTGCACCCGTTTCAACGGATCACCTTCTGGATGACTTCGATCAAGCGGTTGGGATCGAACGGCTTGACCAGCCAACCGGTGGCACCGGCCGAGCGTCCCGCCTGCTTCATCTGGTCACTCGATTCGGTGGTCAGGATCAGGATGGGGATGGTCTTGAACTTGGGGTGCTCGCGCAGCTTGCGCGTGAGGCCTATGCCATCGAGCCGGGGCATGTTCTGGTCGGCCAGCACCAGGTGGATGTCGTGGCTTTCGGCCTTTTCCAGGGCATCTTGCCCATCCACCGCCTCCACCACGTGGTAACCCGCACCGGTGAGGGTGAAGGACACCATTTTCCGCATGGACGGTGAATCATCTACGGCAAGTATCGATTGCATTTAGGACTCCAACTGACTTGAATATATAGGTGAACCAGCGATGCCAACTTCAAAATAGATCAATGGAACCGGCATCCATCTCGCTTTGCGTGACGGGATTGGGCCGGTCCGGCGCCATTTCGGCAAACGGCGCCGCCTCCTCGCCCTCGTCGTGCCCCATGGCCTCGGAGGCCAGCCGGAACGCACAGCCCTGCAGCACCTTGGTGGTATGCCAGATGAGCTGCGACGCCATGTCCTGGAACTGCAGTTCGGTGACGGCACTGCGCAGGGCATCACGCGCGGCCGCCAGCTCGGGCGAATCCGCCACGAAGGCATCGTTCAGTACCGCATTGGCCTCGCCAAAGCGCTCCAGCAGGTTGTCCGTGGCATGGTTCAACAAGCCTTCCAGGCGGTGCAGATCGTGCATGACGACCAGCAGGGAATCCTGCAGTTCTGCTGCCACCATGACCGGAACCTGAACTGCCGGCCCAGTTGACGTTGATAGCGTAGATTGCATTGTTTCTCCATAGCAACAAGCAGACCAGGGTCAGGGCCCCTGTAACAGGCAACCCGCGCTGGCAGACCCCGCCAACCCTTGCAAAAACCCCGACATTGCGTTCTATTGGACGATAGCCTTCTCACCCACCCTACCGGGACAAACACCCTTGTTTGTTCCAATTTGTATCCTATGATAGCGCTCATATGGTCATGACAGTAGCAGGCCAGCCCTTACGCCTCCTGCACCTGGAGGATTCGCTGGCAGACCATGTTCTGGCCAAGCTCACTTTGCAGCGTGCCAAGCTGCATTGCACGCTCCAGCAGGTCGACACCCTGCAGGATTTCTGCGATCGCACCACCCACGAGTCCTTCGATTTGATCCTTGCGGACTACAGACTGCAAGGATTCACTGCGCTCGATGCGTGGGAGCATGTGGCTAAATTAGCAACACCTGTACCATTTGTGTTGTTATCCGGGGCCATTGGCGAGGCCGCCGCCGTGGATGCCATGCGCCTGGGTTTCTCCGACTACCTGCTCAAGGACGACATTTCCCGCCTGCCGCACGTGGTCACCCGGGCCATCGAGGTGCACCAGGCGCGCCAGGACCGCGAGCGCGCCGTGGCCGAACTGGCAGCCTCCCAGCAGCGCCTGGCGGAACTCACCGAGCACCTGCAGACCTCCATCGAACAGGAGCGCGCTTCCATCGCGCGCGAGATCCACGACGACATCGGCGGCTCGCTGACCGCCGTGCGCGTGGACCTGGCCTGGATCGGCCGGCATGCACAGGACCCGGCGACGCAGGGCCACCTCGCCAGCGCCTCGGACATGTTGCAACACGCCATCGGTGCCAGCCAGCGCATCATGATGAACCTGCGCCCGCCGATCCTGGAGCAGGGGCTGGTGGCGGCCGTGCAGTGGCTGGCCGCGGGTTTCGAGCGCCGGTGCGCGGTGCGCACCCAGGTCACGGCCAGCGGCGAGGCGATCGACGTGCCCAGCGACATCCGGCTGGTGGCCTACCGCACCGCACAGGAGGCGCTGACCAACATCGCCAAATACGCCCAGGCCGGCAAGGTGCATATCGACCTGTCCGACCATGAGGGAGTGCTGACCGTGGAGATCGCCGATGATGGCTGTGGCTTCGACGTCGCGCAGCTGGCGGACAAGCCCAAGGCCTTCGGGATCAAGGGCCTGCACGAGCGGGCCCGCACCGTGGGGGGCTGGCTCGATGTCAGCACCCAGCCGGGCAAGGGAACCTGCCTCACACTGTCGATACCGCTGGCCGCCCCATCGGACCAGCCCGCCAACCCAGGAGATGTCTGGTGATCAACGTCGTTTTGTGCGATGACCATGCCGTGCTCAGACGCGGCATCCGCGACACCCTCACCGAGGCCACCGACATCAAGGTGACCGGGGAGGCCGGCGGCTACGCCGAGCTGCGCGAGGTGCTGCGCACGGCCCCCTGCGACGTGCTGCTGCTGGACCTGAACATGCCCGGCCGCGGCGGCCTGGAGGTGCTGGCCACCCTGCGCGAAACGCACTCCACCATCAAGGTGCTGGTGGTATCGATGTACCCCGAAGACCAGTACGCACTGCGCTGCCTGAAGGCCGGCGCCCAGGGCTATGCCAACAAGGCATCCGACCCGGTGGAGCTGATCAACGCAGTGCGCGTGGTGATGCAGGGCCGCAAGTACCTGACGGCCGAGGTGGCGCAGATGCTGGCCGAAAGCCTGGCCCAGCCGGTGCTGGAGAGCCCCCACGCCACGCTGTCCGAGCGCGAATTGCAGACGCTGATCAAGATCGCCTCGGGCCGGCGCCTGGCCGACATCGCCGAGGAGCTGATGCTCAGCCCCAAGACCGTGAGCGTCTACCGCTCGCGCGTGCTCGAGAAACTAAAGCTCTCCAACAACGCCGAACTCACGGTCTACGCCATCCGCAATGAGTTGGTATGACCCCCTGAGTCGCTTCGCGCCATCCCCCTGAAGGGAGACGCCACCCCTGGCCTGACAAAGCCAGTTCCACGGTGGCACTGGCTTGCGACATGCCTGCGTTACCGGCGGAGCTTCTTGCCAGCAGCCGCTACCGCTGGCTGGAGAACAGGTCGATGGACTGCTGCATCAGCGTGAGGATGGGCTGCTCCAGCATGGGCAGGGTGGCGGCGATGCCCAGCAGGCCCACGGTGAGCGTGACCGGGAAGCCCACCGCATAGATGTTCATCTGCGGCGCCACGCGCGAGATGATGCCCATTGCCAGGTTGACGAACAGCAGCAGCGCGATCATGGGCAGGGCGATCCACAGGGCGCTGGAAAACAGCGAGCTGCCCAGCTCGTACAGGCGCATCTGGCCGATGGCCTGCAGGAAGTTGCCGTTCACGGGAAAGCGGTCGAAGCTCTTGACCACGGCCATGATGACCATCAGGTGGCCATTGATGACAATGAACAGCAGCGTGGACATGTGCCCGAAGAAGCGCGCCACGGCACTCACCTGGCCATTGCTGGCGGGGTCGAAGAACGATGCGAAGTTCAGGCCCATCTGCAGACCGATCATTTCACCGGCCAGCTCCACCGAGGCGAACACCAGGCGCACCGAAAACCCGATGGCCAGCCCTACGGCCACCTGCTGGGCGACGGCACCCAGCGCCTCGCGCCCATTGATGTCGATCACTGGCTGGACGGGCAGCACGGCCTGGGCAGACACGGCCACGAAGAAGGCCAGCCCGATCTTCACGCGCATGGGAATCGCGCGCATGGAAAACACCGGCGCCACGGAGAACATTGCCAGCACCCGGATGAATGGCCACAGGATGGGTGATATCCAGGCCACCAGCTGGGCCTCGGTGAAGGTGATCACGCCAGCACCGGGGGCTAACCCACGACGGAGGGAATCGACTCGATGGTGCGGCGGATGTAGTCCACCAGGGTGCTGATCATCCAGGGCCCGGCGATCGCGAACACCACCATCGCGGCGATCAGCTTGGGCACGAAGGCCAGCGTCGCCTCATGGATCTGCGTCACGGCCTGGAAGATGCTGACCACCAGGCCCACGGCCATCACCACCCCGAGCACGGGCATGGCGATCATCAACAGCAGCGTCAGGGCGTCGCGCCCCATGGTGAGGACCATCTGCGAAGTCATGGCATTTCTCCTGGGTCTAGGTGGCAAAACTGGCGGCCAGCGAGCCGATCAGCAGGTTCCAGCCATCGGCCAGCACGAACAGCATGAGCTTGAACGGCAGCGCCACGAGCACCGGTGAGAGCATCATCATGCCCAGCGACATGAGGATGCTGGAGACCACCATGTCGATCACCAGGAAGGGGATGAAGATCATGAACCCGATCTGGAATGCGGACTTGAGCTCGCTGGTCACGAAGGCCGGCACCAGCACGCGAAACGGCGCGGTCTCGGCCGTCACCTCAGGGGCCAGCCGCGCCAGGCGTGCGAACAGCGCAAAGTCCGACTGCCGGGTCTGCTTGAGCATGAACTCGCGCATGGGCACCTCGGCCCGGTCCACCGCCTGCTCGAACGTGATGGCATTGGTGGTGTAGGGCACGTAGGCTTCCTTGTGCACGCGGTCGAACGTCGGCCCCATGACGAAGAAGGTCAGGAACAGCGACAGACCGATGATCACCTGGTTGGGCGGTGCCGATTGCGTGCCCAGCGCCTGGCGCAGCAGCGACAGCACGATGACGATGCGCGTGAAGCCCGTCATCAACAGCAGGATGGCCGGCAGGAAGGACAGCGCCGTGAAGAACAGCAGCGTCTGGATCGGCACGGAGTAGCTCGATCCGCCGCTGCCGGAGCCGATCAGCACAGGCAGCGAGCCTGGAGCCGGCGGCGTGGCGCCGGCCGTCTGCGCCAGTGCCGGTACCTGCCAGGCCAGGAGGGCGAGGGCCGCCAGCGCGGTCATCCACGCCGTGGTGTGTCGCGATGCGGGGCGCGCAGGCTCAGACATGCGGTTCCTTGCGCGCCTCGGCGGCCGCCATTTCGCGGGCGAAGGCGGACGCATCGGGCACCACCGCAGGCAAGGCCGCCGACGCAGCGGCGGCGGTGGCTGGCGCCGCCAGCACATGCAGGCAACTGACCTGCTGCGCCGTGACACCGAGCACCAGCCAGGTGCGCGCGCCTTCGGGGCCGACCTCCACGGTGACCACGCGCTGCTGGGGCCCCACGGCCACCGCCGACAGCACGCGCGATGCGGCACCGGCCGGCAGGCCGCCGGCGGCATGGTGCTGCTGCAGGCGCTTGATGAGCCAGGGCAGGCAGGCCATGGCCCCCACGAACAGGACGACGATGACCAGCGTCTGGGTCATCCCCATGGCGTTGCCCCCATCAGCCACGGCTCACGCGCCGCAACCGCTCCGAGGGCGTCACCACATCGGTCAGGCGGATACCGAACTTGTCGTTCACCACCACCACCTCGCCCTGGGCGATCAGGTAGCCATTGACGAGCACGTCCATGGGTTCGCCGGCCAGCGCATCGAGTTCGACCACCGAGCCCTGCGCCAGTTGCAGGATGTACTTGATCGGCACCTTGGTGCGCCCCAGCTCCACCGACAGCTGGACAGGAATGTCCAGCACCATGTTGATGTCGTTGACGGTGCCATCGCTGTTGCTCGACGAGGACGGACGCACCGCCTCGCCGGACAGGGGGCCACCCTGCTCCGCATCGCCGGGCTTGTCGTCCGCGCTCTTTTGCTCCTCGAGCGCTTCGGCCCAGCCTGCAAACGGGTCCTCGGCTGCGCCGTCCTTGTTGTCTTCTTCAGTTGACATCTTTTTCTCCCAGCCAGCTCATGTCCGAATTGCGCAAACACTCTTCGATACGGATGGCATATTTCGAATTGTGGGTCCCATACTGGCACTCGAAGATGGGAACCCCCCCGATGGAGGCGCGGATGCGCGGCTCCCGGTCGAGCTCGATGAAATCACCGGGCTTCATCGCCAGCAGTTGCTCCACCGTGGCATCGGCCTTGGCCAGCTCGGCCACCAGCACCACCTCGGCCGCCTGGATCTCGCGTGTGAGCACCCGCACCCAGCGCCGGTCCACCTCGATGGAATCGCCCTGCGTCGAGGAGTACAGCACGTCCCGGATGGGCTCCAGCGTGGCGTAGGGCATGCAGATGTGGATGGCGCCAGACAGGTCGCCAATTTCCAGCTGGAATGCGGTGGACACCACGATCTCGCTGGGCGTGGCGATGTTGGCGAACTGCGGCTGCATCTCCGAGCGCTGGTAGTCGAGCTCCAGCGGGTAGATGCCCTGCCAGGCCTTCTTGTACTCGGCGCAGATCACATCGACCAGCCGGTTGATCACGCGCTGCTCGGTGGGCGAGAAATCTCGCCCTTCGATGCGGGTCTGGAACTTTCCCACCCCGCCGTACAGCGTGTCGATGATGCCGAACACCAGGGACGGCTCGCAGACGATCAGGCCGCTGCCGCGCAGCGGGCGGATGGCGACGATGTTGAAGTTGGTCGGAACGGCCAGTTCGCGCAGGAAGGCGCTGTAGCGCTGCACCGACACGGTGCCCACCGAAATCTCGGGGCTGCGGCGGATGAAGTTGAACAGGCCGATGCGGAAATTGCGCGCAAACCGCTCGTTGACGATTTCCATCGTCGGCATGCGGCCGCGGACGATGCGCTCCTGGCTCGAGATGTCGTAGTTGCGTACGGACCCCGACTCGGCCACTTCCTCGACGGACTTCTGGCTCTCGCCAGTGACGCCTTCCAGAAGGGCATCAACCTCTTCCTGCGATAGGAATGAATCACTCATGGCAGGATTGTCCTTGCGTCACTGGATGATGAAGCTGGAGAAAAGAATGCCTTGTACCGGATTCCTCGGCGGCTTGCGCACCGGGCGGTCCTCTTCCTCGTCCTCCTCGGCCGATGCGGCACGCTTGGGGCGGTCGCGCGGCACGGTGAAGCCGAGCGGGCGCGAGACTTCGCGCAGGATGTCCTTGGCGAGCTTTTCCTTGCCCTCGCGGGCCAGCAGCTCCCCGGAGGTGCGTTGCGAGACCAGCAGCAGCACATTGCTGCGGATGGATGGCAGGTAGAGCTTGATCTGTTCGGCCGTCTTGGCGTCGGTGACTTCGACGGTGATGCCGATCTGGGCAAACCGGTCGCCGCCCGGGTCGGCCAGGTTGACCACCATGTTCTCGAACGGCAGGAACGTGGGGGGTACCTTGGCGGTCTGGTGGGCCGGCTCCGCGGCAGCACCTTCCTCCTCCTCGGCCGGCTTTTTCTTGCCCAGCACGAAGAAGGCCGCAGCACCTGCGATGCCCAGCACGAGCACCAGCACAATCACGATGATCAGCATCTTCTTGCTTTTGGGCTTCTCCTTGGCCGGAGCGGCAGCGTTGGCAGACACGTGGCAGGGTCCTTAGATGGGATTCGGTGGTGGCATCGCGCCGGGAACGGCATTGCGCCAGCAGACGCTTCCTATTGTGGCGCAGCTGCCCTCCCAATAATAGCCAGAATACACCCACGAACAGGGTGTTGACGTCGGCAATCGCCGTGCCAGCCTGGCATGGCGATTGCCGCTGCAGCCCCCTGGCTGCAGCCGCGTTACACGAAGACGTCCACGGCGCTGTTGCGCGTACCGCTGCCCGCCAGCCGCTGGCTGACATCCGTGGGGCCCGCCACCAGCACCTGGGCCTGCTGCCCCTCGCCCGAGCGGTTGCGCTGCTGCTCGCCATCGCCCGCCATGGCGCCCTGGCCTGCCGAGGTGCCCACGGTCATGCCCGACAGGACCAGGCCCTCGCCGCGCAGCAGCTCGCTGAGCTGCGCCATGCTCTGGTCCAGCATCTCGCGGGTGTGCTCCTGGTCGCTGCGGAAGGTGACATGGGCCTCGTTGCCGGACAGGGCCACGCTCACAGCCAGGGGCTGGCCGTCGCGGTTCAGGGTGAGCTCGGCATTCTGGGTCTTCTGGTTGGCCCAGTAGGTGACCTGCTCGGCCAGCAGCTCTTCAGCGCCGGTCTGCGCCAGTTCCTCGAAGCCAGGGGTGCCCGATGCACTGTCCACCGCGAAGGAGGGCTCGGTGCCGCCTTCGCCCAGGCCGCCCGAGCCGCCATGCCGGGATGATTCGCCGCCGCCCGCATCCGCGCTGCGCGCACCGGGAGCCGCCACGGCAGCCGAGGGATCCGGATTGACCAGCAAGGCGGCGTCCGCCCCGGGGGTACCGCCCTCGCCCGAACCGCGGTGCAGGCCGGGACCGAACTCGCGCACGGTACTGGCCACCGCGCTGGACACCGTCGACAGATCGCCCGTGGATGCGGCCACCTGCCTGGCATCATCGCCCGCAGCGCGCGCCGACACGGCGCCCACGCTACCCGCTGCGCCCAGGCCCGCATCGCTGGCACCGCGCTGCAGGGCTGCGCTGTGCATGCGCGAGAACTGGCGCCCAAAGCCCAGTGTGGCCGTGGCCGGCTGCGAAGCATCCTGGAAACCGCCATCCAGCGCCGCGGTTTGCGACACCAGTCCGTCGGCGGCCGGCAGGCCCTGGCCCGCCAGCAGCTGCCCGGCAAGGGCCTGGGCAGCGCCTGCCGAATCGGCCAGCATGCTGGTGCCCCGCGCCACGCCGGTCTGCCCCAGCAGGCCGGCAGTGGTCATGCCCTCCGCGCCCGCCGTGTCGCCGCCCTGCCCCCTGAGTTGCTGGGCAGCACTGTCGCCCGCGACCAGCGCCTGCCAGCCGACCAGGGTGGAGGGATCAACGGTGGCCAGGGTGCCAGAGGCATCGGCAGCCCCGGGAACGGCGGCCAGCGGGTCCCCGCCCTCGGCGAACTCCGGGTCCTGCGCGGCCAGCAACGCCAGGAAACTGTCTGGCTGGGCCGCAGCCCCGGCAGCATCGTCCGTGGCGCCCTTTTGCTGCGCATGGGCACGTGTGCGGGTGGTCTGCTGGGAAGACTGCGTTCCCTGGTTGGTGGATATGCGTGCCTGTTCCATGGTCAATTCTCCTGCCCTATCGGTCCTGAACCCTGCGGCTGTACTGCATCGCCGCACGTTCATCGGTTTGCTTCTGCTCCATGCGGGCCTGGGCCTGCTCCAGCTCGCGGCGCCGCTGCTCGACCACCTTGCGCAGGCTGGCCAGGCGGCGCTCGGCGTCCATCAGGCCGTGCCGTGCGTTCTCGACCCGTGCCGCCTGGTCACCCACCACGCCGGTCTGCAGGCCCGCCGCATGCCCCAGCCGGTCCATGAACTGGTAGTGGTGGTACATCACCTCGGGCTGCACGCGGGTGTCCTCCTGCATGCCCCAGCGCTGCTCCGTCTCGCGCGCATAGTCCTGCAGCTGGTGGAGCTGCGCCTGGGCCGCCTGCTGCACGGCCAGGGCTTCCTGCAGCACGTGGCGTGCCTCGTCCCGCTTGCGCGAGGCGATCTCCACGGCGACGATGAGGGCACTGAGGACGGACATGGCGCAGCCTTCGGATGCTTACTGGTCGAGCACGGACGCCATGGCGTTCACGCTCTGGTCCATGGTGGACGCCTCGAACATGTCCTGCTGCAGGAAGGCGGCCATCTGCGGTTGCAGGCGGATGGCTTCGTCCAGCGCGGGGTCGGATCCGCTCATGTAGGCCCCCACCTGCACCAGGTCGCGGCTCTTCTGGTAGCGCGAGTAGACGGCGCGAAAACGCCGTGCCACGTCGAAGTGGCCGCGCGAGACCACGTTGTGCATCACGCGCGACGCCGATTGCTCGATGTCGATGGCCGGAAAATGCCCGGACTCGGCCAACGAGCGCGACAGCACGATGTGCCCGTCCAGGATGGCGCGCGCAGCGTCGGCAATCGGGTCCTGCTGGTCGTCGCCCTCAGAGAGCACGGTGTAGAAGGCGGTGATGGAGCCCACGCCATGCAGGCCGTTGCCGCTGCGCTCGACCAATGCGGGCAGCTTGGCAAAGCACGATGGCGGGTAGCCCTTGGTGGCCGGTGGCTCGCCGATGGCCAGCGCGATCTCGCGCTGGGCCATGGCATAGCGGGTCAGCGAGTCCATGAGCAGCAGCACATGCTTGCCCTTGTCGCGGAAATGCTCGGCCACAGCGGTGGCGTAGGCCGCTCCCTGCATGCGCAGCAGCGGCGGCGCGTCGGCCGGTGCGGCCACCACGACGGAGCGCGCACGGCCATCTTCGCCCAGGATGTCCTCGACAAACTCCTTGACCTCGCGGCCCCGCTCGCCGATGAGCCCCACCACGATCACGTCGGCCGCCGTGTAGCGGGCCATCATGCCCAGCAGCACGCTCTTGCCGACGCCCGAGCCGGCAAACAGGCCCAGGCGCTGGCCGCGGCCCACGGTGAGCAGCGAATTGATGGCGCGCACGCCGGTGTCCAGCGGCAGGCGCACCGGGTCGCGGTCCATGGCATTGATCTGGCGGCGGTCCATGGGCTCGGAGACCACGTCCTGCACCGGCCCTCCATGGTCCAGGGGCAGGCCCTGCGGATCGACCACCCGCCCCAGCAGACCGTCGCCCATGGGCAGGCGCAGCACGCCCGCCTTCGGGGAGGGCCGGGAGGCTTCGCCCAGGCGCGGGCTGGCGACATAAGGGGCGGCGGGCACCACGCTGGCGCCGCTGGACAGGCCGTGGATGTCGCCCGCTGGCATGAGAAAGGCCCGGTCGGCCGAGAACCCGACCACCTCGGCCAGCACCGGGGCATGGCCCGGCATCTGCACCATGCACTGCGAACCCACGGGCACGCGGATGCCGGCAGCCTCCAGCACCAGGCCGGTCAGCCGGGTCAGGGTGCCGCGCGTCTCCAGCGGCGCACGGTGGCGCACGCGCTCGCGCGCATCCTCCATGAATTGCGTCCAGGCATTGGAGGCGGGGGCATCAACGCTCATCGCCGCTCTCCTGCCAGGGCGATTCCAGCCCCAGCGAGGCGATGGCACGCTCCCAGCGCTTGTCCACGCTGCCATCGACCACCGTGCCACCCGACTCGACCAGGCATCCGCCGGCGGGCACGGACGCATCGGCCACCCATTGGATGCCAGCACCCATCTCGTCGCGCAGCGGCTGCTCCACGGCGCCCATGTCCGCAGGGTTCAGGCGCACCAGGGCAGGCCGCCCCTCGGCCACCAGCATGCCCACGGCCTCGCGGACCACGGGCTCAAGCACGTCGGGGCTGACCGACAGCTCCCGGCGCACGACTTCGCGGGCGATGTCGCAGGCCAGCGCCAACACGTCCTGGGCCATGCGCTGCTGCAGGGCGGCCAGCGACTCCTCGAGGGAGCGCACGACGCCGGCAATGCTCTGGGACATCTCCTGCGCCTGGCCTGCCACGTAGTCGTCCATGCGCTGCTGCCATTCGAGCGCCGTGTCGGACTGGCCCTGTGCCAGGCCCTGGGAAAAAGCCGCATCGCAGGCCTGCTGCACCAATGCCAGTTGCGCAGCCTCCACCTCGGCCGGATCGGGGGGCGGGGGCTCGGGCTCGGGCAGCACCTCGGGTTCGGGCTCCACCGGTTCGGAGCCATCCACGGCGCCGAACTTCCATTGCGTGACCACCCCCACCTCTTCGCTGGGGATGAAACGCGAATACGAGCGCTGGCTGTTAGACGAAGGCATCGTCGCCACCACCACCGATCACGATCTGGCCTTCGTCGGACAGGCGGCGGATCGTCTTGAGGATTTCCTTTTGCTGCGCTTCCACCTCGGAAAGCCGCATCGGGCCGCGCGATTCGAGGTCTTCGCGCAGTGCCTCGGCGGCACGCGAGGACATGTTGGACAGGAATTTTTCGCGCAGCTCGGGCACGGCGCCTTTGAGCGCGACGATGAGCGTCTCCGACGCCACTTCCTTGAGCACGGCCTGGATGGCGGTGTTGTCGAGCTTGAGCACGTCTTCGAAGACGAACATCTTGTCCATGATCTTCTGTGCCAGATCGGGGTCGTAGCCGCGGATGGACTCGATCACCACGGCATCCATGTTGGAGCCCAGCAGGTTGATGATCTCGGCCGCCGCCTTGACGCCGCCCAGCGAGCTCTTGCGGATCTTGTCGCCCCCGGCCAGCACCTTGAACAGCACTTCGTTGAGGTCCTTGAGCGCCGTGGGCTGAATGCCTTCGAGCGTGGCCACGCGCAGCAGGATTTCGCTGCGCTGGCGGTCGGTCAGGTGCATCAGGATGCCCGAGGCCTGCTCGCTGTCCAGGTGCACCAGGATGGCCGCGACGATCTGGGGATGCTCGTTGCGCAGCAGCTCGGCCACCGACAGCGGGTCCATCCACTTGAGGCTTTCGATGCCGGAAACGTCGCCGCCCTGCAGGATGCGGTCGATCAGCAGCGAGGCCTTGTCGTCGCCCAGGGCGCGCTTGAGCACGGCGCGCACGTAGTTGCCGGTGTCGGACACCAGCAGGCTCTGGGCCGCGGCGGCGTCGGCAAACCGGTTGATGACGCTGTCCACCTTTTCGCGCGACACCGATTTCATGCGCGCGATGGTCTCACCCAGCTTCTGAACCTCTTTGGGCGAGAGGTGCTTGAACACCTCGGCCGCCTCCTCCTCGCCGAGGGACATCAGCATGATGGCGGCGTCGTTGAGACCTTGTTCATCCATGGGCTATCCAAGCATGTGAAGAGGCGACGGGGTCAGGCATTTTCGCCGTTCACCCAGGATTTGAGAATATTGGCGACGGCCACGGGGTTTTCCTTGGCCAGTACGCGGGCCTCTTCCAGACGCAATTGCTCTGGCGTGGCGACCACATTCTCTTCCTTCTTGCCCGGGGACGGCAAAGCCGGACGATCGGGCTGCTCCGCCTCGATGGCATCCAGCTGTCCGCCCGCCCTCGGCAGCTCGCCAGCCCTGGCCGCCTTGGGGTCCGCACCCTTGAGCGCCGGACGCACCAGGCCCAGCAGCACCATGGCAGCGAACAGCAGGGCACCCACCGGCCAGGCGAAGCTCTTGGCCACATCGATGACCTCGGGCTGCTTCCACAGCGGCACATCGTTCGACGCAGCGGCTTCCACCTGGAACGGCGTGTTCATGAGGTTCACGGAATCGCCGCGCTCGCCGTTGAAACCAATGGTTTCACGCACCAGCGCCTTCATCTGCTCCAGCTGCTCGGGGGTGAGCGCCTTGGTGACGGTCTTGCCCTTTTCTTCGGTCGACTGGTAGTTGACCACCACGGCGGCATTCAGGCGCTTGATGGCCCAGTTGTTGCCACGCGTGACCCGCACGGTCTTGTCCACTTCGTAGTTGGTGGTGGACTCGCGCTTGCTCGACGACTCTTCGGTACCCTGCTGGGCGCCGGCCTGGGGTGCAGGATTGGCGCCGTTGATGGGTGCAGCCGAGGGTGCGGGTGGTTGATTGGCAACGGCACCCGGCACACCGGTCGCGGTTTTCTGGGCGGAGCCCGAGGTTTCCAGCATCTGCTGGCTGCGCACAGCCTTGGCATCGGGGGTCTGGTTGGGGCGGAACTGCTCGGACGTGGACTCGGTGCGGCTGAAGTCCAGCTCGGCCGAGACCTGGGCCTTGACGTTGTTGCGGCCGACCACGGGCTCCAGGATCTCCTGGATGCGGCGCGTGAGCTGCTGCTCGATCTGTTGCACGTAGAGCAGTTGCTGCGCATCGACCGCATTCGCCGAGGTGCCGTCGGGCGACTGCGAGAGCAGCTTGCCCGTGTCGTCGAGCACGCTGACGGCCGAGGGCGCCAGTTCGGGCACGCTGGAGGCCACCAGGTGGACGATGCCGGCGAGCTGGGCCCGGTCCAGGATGCGGCCGGGGTGCAGGCTGATTAGCACCGAGGCCGAAGGCTTTTGCTGCTCGCGGAAGAAACCGTTCTGGTTGGGCAGCGCCAGGTGCACGCGGGCGCTCTGCACCGAGGACAGGGCCTGGATGGAGCGGGTCAGCTCGCCCTCCAGGCCGCGCTGGAAGTTCAGGCGTTCCTGGAACTGGGTCATGCCGAAGCGGTTGCTCTCCATCAGCTCGAAGCCGGTCACGGAGCCGCGGGGCAGGCCCTGGGTGGCCAGGCGCAGGCGCACGTCGTGCACCTTCTCGGCGGGAATGAGGATCGCACCGCCGCCTTCGGCGTACTTGTAGGGAACATTCATCGTGGTCAGCTGGGCCACGATGGCGCCGCCATCCTTGTCGTTCAGGTTGGCAAACAGGACGCGGTAGTCAGGCTGGCGGCCCAGCACGATGGCGGCGACCGCCATGGCCACGAGCAGCGCCACCCCCACGCCCAGGCGCATGCGCTGGGCCCGGTCGAGGCTGGTCAACCGCTGCAGCCAGTTGGGACTGGGGCTGGCTGCGGGAGGTGCGAGCGGAGCGAGTGGGACTTCGGCAACTGCAGACATCGTGCTTTCCAATAGGTGGGGCCCGGCAACGGACCTTGGCGTGGGTTCGATTATTCGGCTCAAGTACCGGCCATGTTCTGCCGATAAGCCGCGCCTTTGACCATCTATTCCCCATGATGCACCCCGGGCGCCTGGCTACTATCACAGCATCCCCTAGCCCCCAATGGACACTGCCATGGACCTCCGCATACCCAGCTCCACCACCCCCATGACGGGTGCCGGCATGGCGCGCCGTGCCGCCATGCCGCAGGCCGAGGGCAACGACGTGGGCTTCTCGGGCGCACTCAAGGGCGCCCTGCAGTCCGTGAGTGCCGCGCAGAACAAGTCGTCCGACCTGCAAAAGGAAGTCCAGCTGGAGAATCCCTCGGTCAGCCTGGAGGAGACCATGGTGGCCATTCAGAAAGCCCAGATCGGCTTCCAGGCCACGCTGCATGTGCGCAACCGCATGGTGCAGGCGTATACCGACATCATGAATATGCAGGTGTGAAGACCCCCTGAGGCGCTTCGCGCCTCGGGGGGTCCGCCAGAGGCGGCCACTCTTCGGGCACGTCCAAGCCTGCGCAGGCAGGCTTGGAGCCGCGG
>NZ_AKJX01000101.1 GCF_000276605.1 Acidovorax sp. CF316
AGTCCACCACGCGCTTGACGGGGACGATTGCTTTCATGGAATTCTTTCTGGAGTGGGTGGAAGGCTCAGCGGACCAGGCCTGCCAGGCGTTCGTGGATCAGGGCATGGGCCTCGGCCATGGTCCGGTCGATCAGTTGCTGCACCGTCGGCACGTCGTGGATGAGCCCGGCGACCATGCCGCAGGACCAGGCGCCGGCATCCATCTCGCCGCTTTGCATGATGCGGGGGTAGACACCGGCCACCTCGGGCAGGATGTCCTCGAAGGTGATCGCCGCGCCCAGCTCGCGCTCCTTGAGCAGCAGGCGCTCCACAGCGGCGTTGCTCAGCACCCGCTCGGTGTTGCGCAGCGGGCGCATGACCAGGCGCGTGTCAAGTTCGCTGGCCGCGACGATGGCGCGCTTGACGTTGTCGTGCACCGGCGCCTCCTGCGTGGCGATGAAGCGCGTGCCCATGTTCATGCCCTCGGCGCCCAGGGCCAGCGCGGCCACGAGCGAGCGGCCGTCGGCCATGCCGCCTGATGCGACGAAGGGGATGCTCAGCTCTTCTGCCGCCCGCGGCAGCAGGATGAAGTTGGGCACGTCGTCCTCGCCAGGGTGGCCGCCGCACTCGAAGCCGTCCACGCTGATCGCGTCGCAGCCGATGGCCTGGGCCTTGAGCGCGTGGCGCACCGAGGTGCACTTGTGGATGACCTTGATGCCGGCCTCCTTGAGCGCCGGCAGCCACTTCTGCGGATTGTTGCCCGCGGTCTCGACCACTTTCACGCCGCCGTCGATGATGGCCTTCACGTAGCCCGGGTAGTCGGGCGGGTTGACCGAGGGCAGAAAAGTGAGGTTCACGCCAAAGGGTTTGTCCGTCATGGCGCGGCAACGCGCGATCTCGCGCGCCAGCAGCTCGGGCGTGCGCTGCGTCAGCCCCGTGACCATGCCCAGGCCACCCGCATTGGAGACGGCCGACGCCAGCTCGGCCAGGCCCACGTGGTGCATACCGCCCTGGATGATCGGGTGCTCGATGCCGAAGAGTTCGGTGATGCGTGTCTTCATGGCGGTGTCACTCCGTGGCGATGGATTTTTCGCGGATCAGCTGGCCCCACTTGGCATAGTCCTGCTGCAGGTGCTGGCCCATCTGCGCCGGGTCCTGGAAGCGGGCGATGGCACCGGCATGCAGCAGCTTTTCCTGGATCTCCTTGTCGGCCAGGATCTGGCGGACCTCGCCGGCGATGCGCTCCACCACCGCCTTGGGCGTACCCGCAGGGGCCAGCAGGCCGCCCCAGGAGACGGCGTCATAGCCTTTGAAGCCCTGCTCGGCGATGGTCGGCACATCAGGCAGCATGGCCACGCGCTGGGGCGACCCGATGGCGATGGCGCGCAGCTTGCCGGCCTTGATGTGGGGCAGGGCGGCCACCAGGTCGGCGTACATCACCGGCACCTGGCCGCCGATGGTGTCGGTGATGGCCGGAACGCCGCCCTTGTAGGGCACGTGCTGCATGTCGAAGCCGCCCATCTGCTTGAGCAGCTCCATGCTCAGGTGGCCGAAGCTGCCCGCGCCCGAACTGGTGTAGTTGAGCGGCGTCTTCTGCGCCTTGGCGTGGGCAATGAGCTTGCGCAGGTCGGTCACGTCCGGCAGTTGGGTGGGGTTGACCACCACGACGATGGGCAGGTCGTACACCGTGGCCACCGGGGCGAAGTCCTTCACCGTGTCGTAGCCTGCCTTCTTGTACAGGTGGGGCGCCAGCAGCGTGGGGGTGGCCAGCATCATCAGCGTGTAGCCGTCGGGCTCGGCCTTCATCACCTGCAGCGCGGCGATGGAACCGGAAGCGCCCGGGCGGTTCTCCACCACCACGGCCTGCTTGAGGCGCTCGGCCAGCTTCTGCCCGACGATGCGCGAGGCCGTGTCGGTCGGGCCGCCGGCCGGGAAGGGCACGATCAGCTTGATGAGGCTGGCGGGCCAGGCGTCCTTGGCGGGCTGAGCCAGGCTGCTGCCCAGCAGGCCTGCGCTGCCCAGGGCGGCCAGGCCCTGCAAGGCCGTGCGGCGGTTGAAAGAGGTGCTCATGGTCTTGTCTCGGTGTTGTGAAGGTCGGTTTGCATGGGTGGGGTCAGGCGGTCGGAAGGGTCAGCACGCCCTGCTGCTGCAGTTGCTGCAGCTCGTCCTCGCCCAGCGCCAGCAGGCGCTGCAGCACTTCGCGCGTGCCCTCGCCCAGCGTGGGTGGTGCATTGCGCACAGGCAGGCGCTGGCCGTCCAGCCGATAGGGCGGCGCAAACACCGGTGTGGTGCCGGTCACGGGGTGGGGCATGTCCTGCACCAGGCCGCTCGCGCGCGTGCGCTCGCTGGTCAGGGCCTCGTGCAGGCCCGCAACCCGGCCGCAAGGGATGCCGGCGGCCGCCATGCGTTCGAGCAGCGCATTGCGCGGCAGCGAGCGGATCATGCCGTTGAGCAGCGGCACCAGTGCCGGCCTATTCTTGGCGCGCTCCACATTGGTCGCGAAGCGCGGGTCTTCGACGATGTCCGGCCGCCCGATGACCTGGCGGCAGAACTTGTCGAACTGCGTGTTGTTGCCCACGGCGATGATCAGCGGGCCGTCCGCCGCCTCGAACATGCCGTAGGGCACGATGGAGGGGTGGGCATTGCCGTAGCGCGCCGGGTCGCGGCCCAGCTGCAATGCGTCGAGCCCGTAGTAGCCGGTGACCATGATGCCGCAGTCGTACAGCGCCATCTCGATGAGCCGGCCCTTGCCCGTGCGCTCGCGGCGGAACAGGGCGGCCAGCACGGCCTGGGCGGCATGCATGCCGGTCACCAGGTCCACCACGGCCACGCCGAACTTCAGGGGCGGCTGCTCGGCTTCGCCGTTCAGCGCCATGAGGCCGGCTTCGCCCTGGATCACCAGGTCGTAGCCGGGGCGCTTGGCCTCGGGGCCGCTCGCGTCGTAGCCAGCCACGGCGCAGTAGACCAGGTCGGGCCGGATGGCCCTCAACTGCTCGTAGCCCAGGCCCAGCTTCTCGGCGCCGCCGGTCTTGAAGTTGTGGATCACCACGTCGAACTGCGGCAGCAGGTCGTGGATGATCCGCAGGCCCTCGGGGCTTTGCAGGTCCAGCGTGATGGACCGCTTGTTGCGGTTCATGCTGTTGTAGTAGGTGGTCTCGGTCTTGCCGATGCGCATGCCCCAGTCGCGCGTGTCGTCGCCGCGGCCCGGGTGCTCGACCTTGATGACCTCGGCGCCGAAGTCGGCCAGCACCTGGCCGCACAGCGGCCCGGCGAAGACGCGCGACAGGTCCAGCACACGCACCCCTTCGAGGGGCAGGTCGATTTCCTGGGACGGTTGTTGGTTGGTCATGGTTCAGTCTCCTTGGGTGTCCCGGAAAAATGGGGGCCCGGTGTCAGCCCAGCGCCATGTAGCGCGCCAGGTGGTGGTCTTCGTCGCCCAGCTGGTGGTCGATCATCACCAGCCGCTTGGCATAGTGCGACAGCGGCAGCTCCCAGGTCATGCCGATGCCGCCATGCATCTGGATGCTCTCCTCGGACACCAGGGCGCCGATGCGGCCGATGGTGAACTTGGCGGCCGACAGCGCCCGCTCGCGCGCCACGCGCTCGCCATCCATGGCGGCGGCAGCGTTGGTCACGGCCGAGCGTGCCTGTTCCACCTCCAGCAGCAGGTCGGCCATGCGGTGCTGCAGCGCCTGGAAGCTGCCGATCGGCACGCCGAACTGTTTGCGCGTCTGCAGGTATTCGAGCGTATCCTTCTTGGCCACCTCCATGGCGCCCAGCGCCTCGGCGCACAGCGCCAGCACTCCCCAGCCCAGGGCCAGCTCCAGCGTGGCCAGGCCCTGACCCTCGGTGCCCAGCAGCGCGTCCGCGCCCAGCTGCACATTGCTGAAGGTGATGTCGGCAGCGCCCCCACCGTCGATGCGGCCATAGCCGCGGCGCTCCACGCCGGGCGCATCGGCCGGCACGAGGAACAGCGAAATGCCGTCCTCGCTGTCCACCGCGCCCGCGGTGCGGGCCGACACCAGCAGCAGTTGCGCCTGCGCTCCCTGCACAACCATGGCCTTTGTGCCCGAAAGTGCCCAGCCCTTGTCGTTGCGCACGGCCTGCGTGGCGGCGCGCGCCAGTTCGTAGTGGCTGCCCGGCTCGTCGTGCGCCAGCGCGGCCACGGTGCTGCCGTCGATCAGGCCGGCAATGCGCTCCTTTTGCGCTGGCGTGCCAGCCGTCGCCAGGGCGCGCCCGACCATCAGGGCTCCGAGAAAGGGCTCCACCACCAGGCCACGGCCCAGGGCCTCGAAGACCACGGCGATGTCGAAGCCGGCACCGCCGAAGCCGCCATCGGCTTCGGGGAAGAGGGCGCCAATGGCGCCCAGCTCGGCAAACTGGCTCCACAGGGCGCCCGACATGCCGGTGCTGCCATAGGCGATGGCGTTGCGGGTCTCCATGGGGCACTGTCCAGCCACGAAGCGGTCCAGGGTGTCCGCCAGCATGCGGCGGTCTTCTGTGTGTTCAAAGTTCATCGCGGCAACCTCACAGGCCCAGGATCATCTTGGAGATGATGTTCTTCTGGATTTCATTGGAGCCGCCGAAGATCGACAGCTTGCGGTAGTTGAAGTAGTTGGCTGCCGCCGTGGCCGCCTCGGCAGGGCCCGTGGAGGGGCCTGCAAGGTCCTGGTGCTGCGCCTCCTCGATGTAGGGCAGGGCCGCAGGGCCCATCGCGCGGCGGATCAAGGACAGGATCTCCTGGCGGATCTCGGTGCCGCGGATCTTGAGCATGGAGCTTTCGGCCCCCGGCACGCCGCCGCCGGCCACGGCCGCGATCACGCGCAGGTTGGTGGTCTTCATGTTCTCGAGGTCGATCTCGACCTTGGCCATGCGCGTGGCGAACTGCGGGTCCTGGTCCAGCGGGCGGCCATTGCGCTGCACCCTGGCGGCGATGACCTTGAGCTTTTCGAGCGCGGCCACCGAGAAGCCCACGCCGGCGATGCCGGTGCGCTCGTAGGTCAGCAGGTATTTGGCGTAGGTCCAGCCCTTGTTCTCTTCGCCCACCAGGTTCTCGACCGGCACGCGCACATCGGTGAAGAACACCTCGTTGACCTCGCTGTCGCCGTCGAGCGTGCGGATGGGGCGCACCTCCACACCCGGGGTGTCCATGTCCACCAGCAGAAAGCTGATGCCCGCCTGGGCCTTGGCCTCGCGCTGGGTGCGCACCAGGCAGAAGATCATGTTGGCATGCTGGCCCTGGGTCGTCCAGGTCTTCTGGCCGTTGACGATGTAGTGCTCGCCCTTTCCATCCGATCCGCGTACAGCCGTGGTCTTGACCGAGGCCAAGTCCGAGCCCGCGCCCGGCTCGGAGTAACCCTGACACCACCAGTCGGCACCGCTCAGGATGCGCGGCAGCCAGTACTGCTTCTGTGCCTCGTTGCCGTACTTGATCAGCACCGGTCCCAACATGTTGAGACCGAACGGCACGATGCGTGGCCCGCCCGCGACGGCGCACTCGGTGTCGAAGATGAACTTCTGCACCGCGCCCCAGCCCGGGCCGCCGTACTGCGCGGGCCAGTGGTTGGCCAGCCAGCCGCGTGCGTTGAGGATGGCATGCCAACCTTCCTGGTCGGCCTTGGTCAGGCGCTGTCCGGCCTTGACCTTGTGCGCCAGGGAGGCGGGCAGTTGGTCTTTCAGAAAGGCCTGCACTTCCTCGCGAAAGGCCTGTTCCTCAGGGGTGAATTGGAGATCCATGTCGTGCCTCTCTCAGAAAATCTCGAACAAGCCGGCGGCGCCCATGCCACCGGCGATGCACATGGTCACCACGCCCCATTTCGCCTTGCGGCGCCGGCCTTCGAGCAGGATGTGGCCCGCCAGGCGTGCGCCCGTCATGCCAAAGGGGTGGCCGATGGAGATGGCGCCGCCGTTGACGTTCAGCCGCTCCATGGGAATGCCCAGCCGGCGCTGGCAGTACAGGGCCTGCGAGGCGAAGGCCTCGTTGAGCTCCCACAGGCCGATGTCCTCGACCGTGAGGCCATGGCGCGCCAGCAGCTTGGGCACGGCAAACACCGGGCCGATGCCCATTTCGTCGGGCTCGCAGCCGGCCACGGCCATGCCGCGGAAGGCGCCCAGCGGCTGCAGGCCCAGGCGCTCGGCCTCCCTGGCCTCCATCAGCACGCAGGCCGAGGAGCCATCGGACAGCTGCGAGGCATTGCCGGCCGTGACGAACTGGCCAGGGCCCTTGACGGGTTCGAGCGCCAGCAGGCCTTCGAGCGTGGTGCCGGGGCGGTTGCAGGTGTCGCGCGTGGCGACCACGTCGCGGTAGGTGACCTCGCCGGTGTCCTTGTTCTTTTCAGCCATGCGCGTGGCGCAGGGGATGATCTCGGCGTCGAACAGGCCCGCAGCCTGCGCGGCCGCCGTGCGCTGCTGGCTCTGCAGCGAGAAGGCGTCCTGGTCCTCGCGCGAGATGCCGTAGCGCTGGGCCACCACATCGGCGGTGTCGATCATGGCCATGTACAGCGCGGGCTTGTGCTCCACGAGCCAGGGGTCCATGTCGGTGGGCAGGTTGTTGCCCGGGCGGATACCGGAGATGGTTTCCACCCCGCCCGCGATCATCGCCGGCACGCCCTCGGCCACGATGCGGCCGGCCGCGATGGCGATGGACTGCAGGCCCGAGGCGCAAAAGCGCGTGACCGTGGTGCCCGCCACCGACAGCGGCAGCCCGGCGCGCAGCACGGTCTGGCGGCCCAGGTTGCGGCCCTGGAAGCCGTCGGGGTTGCCGCAGCCCAGGATGAAGTCCTCGAACATGGCTGGGTCCACGCCCGAGCGCTCGACGGCCGCCGTGACGGAGAACGCGGCCAGTTGGGCAGCCGGCGTGGCATTGAATTCGCCGCGGTGCGACTTGGCCAGCGGGGTGCGGGCGGTGGAAACGATGACGGCTTCACGCATGGTGGGTGTCTCCTGGTTCAAGCGGTTTGGTTCAGGCTGTCGAAATTGCGGCCCTCGGCCACCAGCTGTTCGAGCAGGGCGGCGGGCTTCCAGAACAAGGGGTCATCCTGGGCGAATTCGCGGATGTCGGCCAGCACCTGGGGCAGGCCCTGCATGTCGGCCCACTTCATGGGGCCACCGCGGTGGCGCGGAAAGCCGTAGCCCGACAGGAAGGTCACGTCCACGTCCAGCGGGCGCAGGGCGATGCCCTCGGCCACCACCTTGGCGCCTTCGTTGACCATGGCGGCCATGTAACGGCGCATGATCTCGTCGGCGCTGAACGGGCGCGGCACCACGCCCTTCCTGGCGCGCTCGGCGTCGACGATGGCCAGCACCTCGGGGTCGCTCTGGCCCACGCGGGCGCCCTCGGGGTAGAGGTAAAAGCCCCGGCCGGTCTTCTGGCCGAACCAGCCGCGCTCGCAGATGCGGTCGGCAATCTCCACATAGCGCGCCTTGGGGTCGCGCGTGGCGGCACGGCGCTTGCGCGTGGCCCAGCCGATGTCGCCACCGGCCAGGTCAGTCACCTGAAATGGGCCCATGGGGTAGCCGAAGCCGCGCGCGGCGGCATCGATCTCGTACGGGCTGGCGCCGTCTTCCATCAGGTAGTCGGCTGCCTGCTTGTACACCGCCAGGATGCGGTTGCCGATGAAGCCGTCGCACACGCCGGCACGCACGGGCACCTTCTTGAGCCGCTTGGCCAACTCGAAGGCCGTGGCCACCACGTCGGCGCTGACCCGGACGGGCACCACGATCTCCAGCAGCTTCATGATGTTGGCCGGGCTGAAGAAGTGCAGGCCGATCACGTCTTGCGGGCGTGCCGTGGCGGCCGCAATCGCGTCGATGTCCAGGTACGAGGTGTTGGTGGCCAGCACGGCGCCGGGCTTGCAGACACGGTCGAGCTCGCGGAACACGGTCTTCTTGACCTCGATGTCCTCGAACACCGCTTCGATCACCAGATCGGCGCTGGCAATGTCCTCGTAGCGGGTGCTGCCGGTGTAGCGCGCCAGCGTGGCGGCCTTGGCCTCGGCGCTCATGCGGCCCTTGGCCACCAGGGCGTCGTAGACCTTTTCCACATGGGCCCGGCCGCGCGCGATCGACGCCTCGTCGCGCTCGATCATGGTCACGGGCAGGCCCGCGTCGAGGGCCGAGACGGTAATGCCCGCGCCCATGGTGCCGCCGCCGATCACGGCGATGGCGGTGATGGGGCGCGGTGCAGCGGCCTTGGCCTCGGGCACCTTGGCGACTTCGCGCTCGGCAAAGAAGGCGTGGATCAGGCCGGCGCGCTGCGGGCTGTCCAGGCAGGCGAGGAACTGGGCGCGCTCGAACTGCATGCCTTGGTCAAAAGGCAGGTCCAGCGCGGCCTGCACGCAGTCGATGATCTTCAGCGGCGAGAACAGGCCGCGCGCGGCCTTGGCGGTGTCGGCCCGAAGCACATCGAGTTCAGCCTGGGCCGCGGCCTTGTCAGCCAGGCGCCCGGGCAGGGCGCTGGTGGGGCGCACCGGCGCCTGGCGGGCCAGCAGCTCGCGCACATGGGCCAGACCGGCGGCCACGGGGTCGCTGCCCTCGGCCACCGCATCCACCAGGCCAGCGGCCAGCGCCGCCTGGGTGTTGAGGTGCTTGCCGCTGAGCATGAGCTCGGTTGCGGCCTTCACCCCCATGAGGCGCGGTGCGCGCTGCGTGCCGCCAGAGCCGGGCAGCAGGCCCAGCAACACCTCGGGCAGGCCCAGCTGGGCCCCGGGCAGCGCCAGCCGGTAGTGGGCCGAGAGCGCCACTTCCAATCCCCCGCCCAGCGCCGCGCCGTGGATGGCGGCCACCACCGGCTTGCTGCAGGCCTCTATAGCCTGGCAGACCTCGGGCAGGGCCGGCGGCACCGGCGGCTTGCCGAACTCGCGGATGTCGGCCCCGGCAATGAAGGCGCGGCCTGCACCCACGATCAGCACCGCCCGGATGCCGGCATCGGCCTCGGCCGCTGCGATCGCCGCCAGCAAGCCCTGGCGCACGGCAGCCCCCAGGGCATTCACCGGCGGGTTGTCCACGCTGACCAGCAGCACGCCCTCTTGCGGGGTCCACCGAACGACAGAAGCAGGGGCTGGAAGGGTCACGCGCATGTCTCCTCTGATGGTTTTTGGGGAAAACCGGATTCTTGCGGTGACACTGATTTATAACAATCCCCGCTGGAATTGACAGACTGTCAAAACATTTGAAACAATCACCCCCATGGATTCCCACTCTCTGGCCTTGCTGGTCGAAATCATCGACAGCGGCAACCTGAGCCAGGCCGCGCGCAAGCTCAAGGTGTCCCGCGCCAATGTCAGCTACCACCTGACCCAGCTCGAAAAATCCGTGGGCGTGCAGCTGGTGCGGCGCACCACGCGCCGGGTGGAACCCACAGAGGTGGGGATGCGCCTGTACGAGCACGGCCGCAGCATCCAGAACGAGATGCTGGCCGCGCGCGAGACCATCGCCACCCTGGGGCAGGGCCTGCAAGGGCGCGTGGGCATCAGCGTGCCCAGCGGCTATGGGCAGATCGTGATGAGCGACTGGCTGATCGAGTTCAAGCGCCTGTACCCCGGCATCGTGCTGGACGTGCTGTTCGAGAACCGTGCCGACAACCTGCGCGACGAGGTGGACATCGCCATCCGCGTGATCCAGGAGCCGCCGCTGTCCCTGGTGGCGCGCAGCCTGGGCACCGTGCGCTACATCGCCTGCGCCTCGCGCGCCTTTGCCCAGCAGCACGGCCTGCCCCAGACGTTGTTCGAGCTGCGCAGCGCCCCGCTGATCACCGCCGGCGTGACGGGCCGCCAGCTGCGCCTGAGTGCCTACCAGGGCGATGAGCGGCAGGAGCTGCTGCTGGAGCCGACGCTGATCTCCGAGCACTTCCCGTTCTTGCGCCAGGGCATCCTCGCTGGCCTGGGCGTGGGCCTGGTGCCGGACTACGTGGTGAAGGACGCCATCGAATCGGGCGAAGTGCTGACCACGCTGGACGACTACCGCCTGAGCATCTTCGGCACCCGCATGCACCTGTTGTACATGCCCAACCGCCACCAGACGCGCGCGGTGCGCCTGTGCATCGAATTTTTGCTGGACAAGGCGCGGGCCGCGCAAGGGGAAGGGGGGCAGGGCGCATGAATAACCAGGCAACGCCGTTTTCGGGCTTCGATCTGTCCGGTTTCTGGGAGGACAGCGACTACGCGCGCAAGGAATATGTCGAGCCGCCGCCCACGCCTGCGGCCATTGCCGCCGTCGAGGCCGCGCTGGGCTACCGGCTTCCGGCCAGCTACATCGCGCTGATGCAGTCGCAAAACGGCGGCATTCCGGCCCGCTGCTGCTTCCCCACCGACCAGCCGAGTTCCTGGGCCGACTCGACTACCGTGCCTGCGGGCCGGCCGGCGAGCCCGCCGTAGTGCACGTGGACCAGGAGAGCGACTACCGCATCACGCCGCTCGCGCCGGACTTCGAGACCTTCGTGCGCAGTCTGGTGCATGAATCCGCATACGAGGACGACCCCGAGGACGTGAAGAACGACGCGCTGGACCATGTGCGCAGCGCGCCTTTCCACTCGCGGCTGCAAAAGCTCTGCGACCAGTGGCCCGACCCGCGGATGCCCGCGGCCATCCGCCGCCTGGCCGAGGCCATCGTGGAGGACAAGGGCTTTTTCGCGCTGCATGCGGACGCGAACTCGCACCGGATGTACGCCGCGCAGTTCCTGCTGCTCAGCCACAGCCGCCCGGTGCGCTCGATGGAAGGCTTCATGCAGTCCTACCCCGGCGTCATCGCGATGGTGGGCAGCGCGAATTTCGGCACTGGCGGCTGGGCACCGGGCTTCGTGGAGGACTGGTTCCAGGCGCGCGCCAGCACCGGCGAACTGGTGCAGGTGGATGGCCATTGGGGCTTCAGCGCGGATTTCCGGGCGGAGCTGCTGCGACAGCTCACCGATGGCCGGCCGGAAGCCGCATGAAGGGCCACGCGCACCGCACCCTGGCCTTCCTGGCGGCGTTGGCCTCCATGGGTGTCCTTCCCGCCGCCCGGGCCGAGCAGGCGGCCACCGTCCATGTCGCAGCCTGTGGCCTTGAATTCGATCTGCCTGCCGGCTACAAAGTCACCCGGCCCCAACGTTCCGCGGATGAACGCAATGGCCGCGCATGCGCCTTCGACATCGTCAAGGTCCGGGCCGAACCCGCACCCCGCGGCGAATGCAAGGACCAGGAGCAGGGCGGCCAGCCGCCCTACAAGGTGTGCGACTGGAGGATCGATGCCGGGCCTCCGACACCCAGTGTGCGGGTGGCGCGCGCGGACTCCGGGGGCACTGCGCTTTTGGAGTCCTTCACGCGCGCCGAGGATGGCCGCTGGATGGTGCCGAACGCGCATGCCGGTGACCAGCCCGCCGAAGCGGGCGAGTTCTGCGGCAAGCCCGCCTGGAGAGGCGAGACCATCGTGCGCATGTTCTGGCTGCGCACGCGCACCCCGTCCACGGGCATCTATGCCGGTTCGGGCAGCACCGAGGTCACGCTGGTGCAGTTCGCGCCCAACCTCCTCGTGCAGGTGCAAAACCCGCCCATCGACAACACGGGCGAGTTCTCGGCCTTCTGCGCCAGCCTGCGCCTGGGCGTCCGTGCGAAGGATCTTCCGTAGCGCTGGTCGTCGCCCGCATCAACCTTGGGCGTCTTCTTCCAGCAGCCGCGCAGCCGGGCTGGCGTCCGAGGCTCGGAAATACCCGAGCAGGCTGGCCACGCTGCGGTGGCCGGTCATGGCCATGGTGTCGGCCATCGGAACCTTCTGGGTCGCGGCCTCGGTCACGAAGCCGGAGCGCAGCGAGTGCGCCGAGAACCCATCGGGTAGCCCGGCCGCCTGCGCACGCTCCTGAACGATGCCGCGCACTGCGGCGGCCGACAGCGCCTCACCGAGCCTGCCGCCTTTGCGCACACGCCTGAAGATCGCACCCTCGGCAATCCCCGAGACCGCCAGCCATGCCTGCAAGGCCTCGCCCGCCATCCCCTGGATCGGCTTGTGGTTCTCCGGCCGGTCCGCACCGGCCTGGTTGGTCTTGGAGTGGGCAAGGGTGTAGACGAACGCGGCCGGCCCGCTTTGCCGCAGGTGCTTCATGTCTGCCGAAGACACCTCCGAACGCCGGCGTCCGCCGCTGGCGAAGGCAAACAGGAGGAGGGCGCGATCGCGCAGCCCTTTCAGGCTGGAGGCATCGCAGGTCGCCAGGATCGCCATCAAGGGGTCCCTGGTCAGGGCGTTCTTCTTCTGCGGCAAGTCTCCCCGCTTGGCGTAGGCCCGGCGGGTCTTCGACAGCAACTCGCGCACCTTGGCGTCCTGGCAGGGATTTTCCATGCCCCGCACCTGGTGGGCCTTGGACAGCACCGAAACGCGGTGCAGCAGGGTGCTCAGCGCCATGGGCCCCGGCTTGCCCTTGAAACCCGCTTCGACCAGCGTCGCATCGATGGCCGCCGGCAACTCGTGGGCCAGGCCCTGGGCGGTCGTGCGCTGCGCATGGTCGACGACGAACTGCAGAACGGCACTTGGCGGCAACGGCAGCGCGATCGGCTGGCCGTAGCGCACATTGAACCAGGCAGCCCAGTAGCGCAGGGCCGACCGGTAGCTGGCCAGGGTGTTGGCGGACTCGCCCTCGCGCAGCAGCTGATCGACGGCGAGTGCCGTCACATCCGAGAGCACGCCAGGCTGCAGCGCGGCATGCGTTTTCAGGGCTGGCAAGCGCATTCATACTCCTTCAGGCCATTTTTTGCATTTATCGAACATATGATGTATTGTTTACTATGAATTAAACAATTTACTCACGATAATCTTCAATTATCGATGGTAATTTTAGGAATGGAGTGGCGCAATGCAAGCGAAAAGTGCGAGAGGGCCGCGCGGCGTTCAGATGGAAGAGGTGTGGGCCGCGGCAGACGCCGTTCTCGCGCTCGGGGAAAGGCCGACCATCGAGCGGGTGCGCCTGCAGCTGGGTCGCGGCTCGCCGAATACGGTGGGCCCCATGCTCGATGGGTGGTATGGCTCGCTGGCCAGGCGGCTGCAGGCGCCGGCAGACCCGGTGGAAGGAGCAACCGATGCCGGGATTCCCTTGCCGGGGCCTGTGATGAGGGCAGCGAAAACCCTGTGGGGCAGGGCGCTCCAGCATGCGGATGAGCAGGCGGCCGCCCAGTTGGCAGACGCCCGCGCTGAGCTGGATGCCCAGGTCGAAACACTACGCCAGGAGCAGGATGGGCTGGCGCGGGAAAAGCAGCGCCTGGACGATCGCAGCGCGGCCTATGCGGTGGCCATGCAGGCCCGCGATGCCCAGGTCGCCGACCTGGTGCGCCAGACCCAGGAACTGCAGCAGCAACTGCAGGCCTGCCAGCAGCAATGGGACAGCGCACGCACCGAGGGCGTGCAGCTGCGCCAGGCAGCGGATGCAGAGCGGCGACGCCTGGAGGCCAGGGAGATGGAACACCACGCCGAGCGCTCCCGGCTCGAAGAGCGCTCACAGACCCAGGAACGCAGGCTCCATGCCGAGGTCGACCGCGCCCGCCAGGAATCCAGGCGGCTGGCGCTGCAACTGGAGGGCGACGGCAAGAAGGCAGCCAAGGCCCTGGCCGATGCGATGGACAGGACCCGGGAGCGCGACGCCCAGGTGGGCGCGCTGCAGATCGACAAGGCAGGCCTGTCCCAGGAACTGCAATCCGCCCGCGACGAGGTGCAAGGCCTGCAGGCGAAGCTCGACGCGCGCAGCGGCGACATGCTGGCCGTGCTCAACGAACTGCGCGACCGGCTCCCCACAACGCCGCCAGCGCCCGCTCCGGGGGCTGCACCGAAAACGAGGGTGCGCAGGAACAGGGCCTAGACTATTTGACGTCCCTGAACCGGTCGGAGCACGCCCGTTTGTAGACACGGTCGAAGATCGATTGCTGCCAGGAGCCCGCGGCAGTGTCCATCGGGTCCCGCATCGATTCTCCAAGGTCATCCACCATGAAGCGCCGGAACCCGAGGTACGTACCCGAGCGGTCTTTCGCATTGATCTCGCCACAGAGCGTGACCTTGGAGTCGCCATGCTCCGACAGGAAAAGTTGGCGGAACTTGGTGCCCTTGGGATGGGGCAAGGTGTCGAGGATGGCCACCTTGGACTCGGCCACGCTGAAGGATTCCCTGGCGGACTGGGCAGCCACGGTGGTCGAGACAAGGACGGCCGCCACCAGGAGCGCCCGTTGGAGGTGGGAGATCAGCATGGCCGCGATCATAGGGCGACGGGATCGGACCTGTCTGGAGCTCGAATTCCCGGGAAGCGAAAAGAAGAGCAAGGGGCGGGAGCAAAGAGGGATCGGCCAGACGGGCCTGGCATGCCTGGTCAGAAATCACTCAAATCGCGCTTCTTTTATTTAACATAATATACATCGTATCTACTCGACCCTGTGCCAGGTGGGGCGGGTCTTGCGCCTGGCCTTGGCCCTCGATCACCCAACATTGGCACGGGTCGTTTGACCGGCTGACATGGGGTTTGTCACCCCATACCCCGACCCCACCACTACGCCACAAGGGCTCCGTTCTCGGGGCCCTTTTTGTTTCTCAGAGACCGAGGTAGCGCAGCAGCTTGCGGACGACGGCCCGCACGATGGTGTTGATTATGAGTTTGACCATGATGACTCCAGACGGCACAACTCGCCCAAGGAACCCCCCGCAAGCGGGGCCCCCCTTGTGCGCGATGTGCCTATTGCAGATTGCCCCGGCCGCCAGCGAAGGCAGGATTTTTCACCCTGAGAGCGGCGGTCAGATCGGCCTGAGTGATCTGGCCATCCTGCGGCCGCTGGAACTCGGGCATGGGGACGGTTTGCGCTGGCGAGGCTGCGTGGGTGCCAGGTTGGCCAGGTCGATCCTTGCCGGACTGCACGACGATGGGTTTATCTGCCGACCATTGGGCCATGGCCGGGGCATCGCATGTGATGGCCTTTGGCTTGCCTTCCCAGCGAAGCACCCCGGCACAGTCGGTCAGCGGTTGCCACTGGTAGCCCATCTGCACCAAGTCGCGGCTGTCCATGGTGCTGACGCGCTGGGCGGCGTTGCTCACAGCGAACGTGTACACGTCCACGCCGCGCATGGTTATGCGACCAGTGAGGTGGAGCGTCTTGCCTGCGAATGGCTCCGGGGTTGCATTGGGGTCGGGCTCTGAGGCCGTTTTGGCCGGTGCTGGTGCCGTGGCATGGCTTGCAGCGTTTGCAGGCCCTGCCGGGGCCGCTGGGGCGCGTGCTGCGGCCGATGCCTGGGCGACGGCTGGCGCTGGGGTCTTCTTGGCCTTGTCGGCTGGCCAGAGGTACCACGCTGCAGCTATTGCTGTCAGGCCCCACCACGCCCAGGTGAAGCGGCGGAATTTGACGATGAAGGGTGCAACGTCCGAAGCCGACGACTCGCCGACGCTGTTGCCCTGGGTGTGGCTCTTGTACAGCCCGAAAAACTGAGGCTTGTAGGGCCGTTCCTCGGTGCTGATGACGGCACCGCGATAGCCAGCGTGGACCTTGCGAATGTAGGCATCCTTGCGGCCGAAAACGTCCGCCTTGCGGACCTTTGTCAAGAAGCCGATCAGCCGGGCGATGGGCTGATTCATGTCCCGAAAACTTTGGGTCATGAGCAGCACATCGGCGTTGAAATGCCGGTGAAGCTTGAACCACTCGACTACCTGTTTATCGGTGCCCTGCTGGGGGATAGGAACATGGCACTCGTCGATCACGAACAACGGGCCCTGCCCTGTCTCCGGGTGCTTCCAGTCGCTGAGGTAATCCCACACGTGGCCGAAGACCGAAACGCCCTCCCCTGGCTGTTCCTTGCGTCCGTCCTCGAACAGCTTGTAGGCCTGGCCGTTGCCTTTATCGTCGACGGCTGCAGCATTCCAAACGCCGATGATCGGCCGCGGCTTCACTAGGACTTCGACGAGCTCAGCATATGCAGGATCGATAGCGGCAAACATGGCCACCTGCAGGGGCAAGTTCGTGATGACCTTGCGACCCTTTTTGAGCGCATCGAGCACGTGATACACAACCGCTTCATAGCTCTTTCCAGAGCCCGGAATTCCCTCAAGACCGTTGATCATGATCCGAGCCTTGTGAAGGGGATCAACTGCAGGATCAGGCGGATCCCGATTGCAGTGATGATGATCGCAGAAGCCTCTGCTACGCCGATGAGGGCCAGGACGTTCAGCAGCTCAGCGGGCAGCGTGTGCCATGTGCCGGTGTAGTTCGAAAGGCCGCTCAGATCGAGCGCTGACACCGCTGTGACGACTATGTCCATGATCTGTTCGAATGGCCAGCAGACGGCATCGCGGAGCAAGTCCCAAAGCGCGGTGAAGACGGCCTTTCCAAGCTCGCCGAACCACTGCGCCAGGGCGACGAATTTAGCCAGGATGGCGCTGATGAAATCGCCCAGCATGTCAGCCTCCAAAGATCAGTTGGCGGGCGAGCATGAGCGCGGAAATGATCATGATCGCCTTGGCTACGTCCCACAGCCAGCAGGGGGGTGCGACCTCATGCGTGCCGAGGTCGGCCCAGCTCGGACCGAATGCGAGGTTGATGGTCCACGCGGGGCATGTGCCGCCTGTAATGCCGGTCGGCATCATCTGGTTGAGCACGGTCACCAAGCTGGTTTGCGTGAGCGCGGCTGTCTTCGTTTGCCAGATGCCTACCATGCCCTGCGGGTACTTGCGTTCGTAGAGCTGCGGAATGGGCGGCATGCTGGGATCGGTGATGGTGCCAACGGGCTGGCACATGGCAGCATTGGGGTTCTGTGCGCAAACGTCAGGCGTGGACGGTGTGGCAGTGCCAGGGATGGGGGTGCTTGGGTTAGTTGGCGTGGCCGGGTTACCGGTGGTGATGTTGTTCACCACCACGTTGACGCCGTAGGGGTTGGCGGCAGTGTTTGCAGGGGTGACGGTCCAGACGGGTTGGGTGTATTGCTGGGGAACGGTGCCGGGCACAGCGACCGACTGGCCGTTGACAGTGGTCGGACGACCTTGGAGCACTGGAGCGGGGTTTGTAGCCCCTACTTCGACGTCAGCGACGCCGGTTTGATCAGGCGGGTTGATGACTGGGACGGGGTCAACTGGGATGGGCTTGCCGAGCTGTTCCAGGATCTTGGGATTGACCGGAATGGTGGCGAGTTGCTGGGCCAACTGTTCCCACTGCTCAGCGGTGGGGGTGGTGGGCGGGGCGGTGTCATATTGAGGCTGACTGCCAGCAGGCAAGCAGAATTGACCGACTACGGTGCCGTACTGGTTATGCACCCAGATGACGCCATTGCTGGGACCATTAGGCGCAGCGAAGCACTCGTGAAATTTGTAATAGGAGGTGTAGCACCCATTTGCGCAACTTGGGTTTGCACTGCCAGAGCCACCAGGGCCTGCGAGGGCCTGCGAGAGCGGCACATGACCTGTGCCGTTACTAACGATGGTGGACCCTGAAAGACCGCCTTGCGCTCCACGTTGAAGCTTGCCATCAGGCCCCACTTCATAGCCGGTTGCAAGGCCAGCAGCATGGGCATCGGCGAGCCAATCGGCAGCAGCACCAGCAGCCACGCCGAGGGCAAGACCACCAATGACGAGAGGAGCAACGGCAGCAGTTGCAGCAGCGGCGACGACGGCACCAGCGGCGATGCGCGAAGCGACGGCCACCGTTACATTGCCGCCAAACTCAGCGATGTACAGGGCCGCTTGACCCATGACGTAGCCGCCACGGACCACGCCAGAAGCAACGCTTGCGCCGTTGGCAGTTGTGATGGCCTGACCTGCAGCAGGCGTAAGAACGGCTGCAGCGGCGTGAACATAGTTGGCAGTGAGCAGGCCCATGCCGAGGACGAAAAGCGCATTGCGCGCGATGGGTGGAACTCGCATTAAAGCCCCCTGAGTCCTTGCAGAAAACAGACGGCGCTCAAGCCGCCAAGAAGGGCAACGATTGCCCACATCAGAGCGAGTTGAGCGCCGATGGCCATGGCTGCGCCTTAGATCTTGCGGATCACGCGCTTGCCGAGGTCGGGGCCCTTGAAAGCCAGGGCGATGCCGACGATGGCCAGGGCCAGGACCAGCACAGCGGCAGCAATGCCGGTGATGTCCACGCTGTTCATGACGTCCAGCAGGGGGTTGTCGCCGGGGGCAGCGTGTGCCGATGCGGCCACGAGGCCGGAAGCGGCCACCAGGGCCAGGGTGCGGGTCTTGTTGAAAGCGGTCTTGAACATGAAAGGCTCCTTTGAGGTTGATGGTTTTGGTATCGGGAATCGACACCGCGAAGCCCTTGCAGGCTTGACGCTGACGACTCAGATTTTTTTGATCAGGTCCTTTGCAATTCCTGCCCCCCAGCCTGCGAAGAACGAGCCGAGGACGAGGGCACCACCCATGCTTGCGACGATCAAGATGGTCTCTGGCGTGATGCCGAGGGCGGGCAGATCGAGGACGAATTCAGGGGGCGTGTTGACCTCCTCAACGGTCATGAGCAGATGCGTGCCAGCGGGGCAGGCGTACTGATCGCCGGTCTTGGTGGCAGTGCCAGCGACCCAGGCAACATCAGTGCGGCCAGTCGGTGACGTAGCCGCGCGACCGTTCGAGACAACAGCTTCGACAGCGAGGCAGAGGGCCATTACTCAGCCCTCCCAATCGTCAGCGGGAGAGCGCTCGCCGCACTCAGGGCATGCGATGTGGTCACCGTCGCTTTCCAGCTCATCGCCAGGAGCAGCAGCACCACACACAGGGCATTCAAGTTCGGTGTCATCGGGCATGGTCAAGAAGTGGCGATGGGTTGATCGGAGAGCCAGCAAAACGGCCCGGAGGGGTCCACCTGTCGGGGGGTCGTGCGGACTCGGATAAAAGAGTTGAAACCGCCGCCCGTGGGAGCGAATTCGGAGGCCAGGAACTCGCCTGTGTCAGCATCGACATAGCCGCCTCCCTGCGCAGGTCGGAAGCGGTTGTAGATCGAAGCATTGCCGCGCACATACGCAGGCCAAAGCAGCCAGCGACGAAGACAGCGGCCGTGAAAATCAACGCCGCCTGAACCGTGGATTCGTGCGCCATGGGGGAAGCTCCCGACATTTTTGGATTCGATCTTTGAGGCGTACTTCATGAGGTAGGCCACAGGCTGGTGCGACTTGAGCCGGTTGCTCATGCCGTGGGGCCACATAGGCGGCTGCATGCCCTGTTTCGGGTGCCGCCATGCGGTGTCGGGCTTGGGTGGCGTGAGGCCCGCAGCAAGCCACACGATCACGTGGTAATGGATGACCCCCCTGCCCTGCAGCTCAGCGACCCAGGCATATCGCACGGTCTTGCTGCCGGTGCGGGCGTAGTGCCACTTGCGGAGGGCATCGAGGTAGCGGCTGATGTGCTCGGGGGCCCAGTTGCGGTTGTCGCCCTTGTAGGTCAGGGTCTGCATCCAGACTTGCTGGTTCTTGTCGCCCTGGCTGTGCAGGTTGCGGGACGACGCCCACAGGGCTTTGCGCAACCGCTTGATGCGGGACGCATCGCGGTCGATCTGCACGCAGTTTTCAGAGAAGGCAACAACTGCAGGGAGGTCCCTGCAAGTTGTTGAAATAGAGACAAGCCCGGCCGCGCTGCGCGCAGCCTGAACAGCCGCCTGCTCTTCGAAGCGTGCGCACGATTGGGCATGCGCAGCCCATGCAGCGCGCTCCATGCGGGGCGTGCTGTCGAAGTGCAGGAGGTTGGAGACTGGGCAGGCCATCAGCGGCACCTTTCGGCCAGCTCGACAAGCCAGCTCGCAAACTGCTCGGGCGTGCGCTCGCGTTCCGCGCGGCCCATGCGTTCGACGGTGGTGACGGTCGGCGCATCAGCCACGTACGGGATTTCCGGCACGGGGCCGACGATGTAGAGGCTGGTGCGCTTGGGGGCGCGATGACCGAACCAGCTCTGCATTACCGGCACGAGGACCCCGCCGTATTGGTCCCGAAGGCCGAAGCCAAGGCAACCCGAATGGGCCCACAGCCTGGAGTTGTAGGGGTGCTCCACGACACCGCCGAACTCGCGAACCTTCTGCATTGCCCAAATGGCCAGCTCTTTTTCGCCAGGTCGTGGCTTTGCCATGTGGCTGAGCTGGCTCCATGAGCGGCATGGGGGGTGGAAGATGCCTGGGCACCCGCCCTGCCAGGTCAACGCGTCACGGTCGAAGTCGTAGCAGTCGACGCCCAATGCCGCGTAGTGGTTGCGCTTGCGAACGAACAGAGCGGCAACCATCAGCAACCCCGCCCGATGACATGAGCAGCTTCATGCCGCAAGCTGGCTTGGCTCTGCATAAGCTGCTGTTCGTACCAAGTGGAATTGCGCGGCTCGGACTCCAGAGCTTCGACCCAATGCCGAAGAACGACCACGCGGCGGGCGTTGTCGCTCATGCGTGGTTCGTAGGTGGGGGTGTAGCGAGCGGGGGTGCCCCAGTCGTTGAGCATGCCCGCGCCGCTTTGGCCACTGATGGCGGTGATCACATGCCCTCCCCTGCCACCGGCATGCCTTTGGACAGATAGGAAATGTCCAGGCCATCAGCATCGGGGGAGTACGTGAGGGTGACGGTGATCGCGTCAACCTGGGGGGACTCTCCCTGCGCTTCGTAGAGCAGGGAGAGCAGAGCCGAATGAGCCGCGACAAGGCGCGCGGCGTGCATGGCCTGCTGCATGGCGATCAGGCAGCGGGGCGAGCGGAGGCGGCGGGGGCAACCTTGACGGGGTTCAGCTTTGCGCTGATAGCCAGGTTGCCAGTGCGGTCCACGTAGATGGACTCAGGGGCCAGCGTGTACTCGCCAGCAGGATAGAAAAGTGCAGCGCCCTGCTCGTTCTTTTCAAGGATGATTTCGACCTTTTCCGGGTATGGGTTGGGCTTGCCGGTGCGGTCGTGGGTGTGGAAGTAGACGGTCTGAAAATTCAGGCTGTATGCTTTGCCGCTTGCTTTTGCTGTGCCGCTTTGGTTGCGCACGTCGGTCGATGTCACCGATACTTTGATCATTGGATTTTCTCCGGGTTAGAGTGTTGTGAACATTCACAACAAGCCGGACTATCGCTGTAAAGGTTTACAACATGCCATACGCAGTAACACTAATTGACAAAGCCATACATTCGTGCGGGAGTGCCGCAGAGCTTGCCCGCAAGATGGGAATTGACCGTGCAGAAATTTCAAAGCTGCACAAGGGGACGCGTCCGCTATCGCCAGAACTGGCGGCGGAGCTTGCTGATATTGCAGGGGAAGACGCCCGAGAAGCTGCGATCGCAGCCATCATCGAGCGCAACGCAGACGGGCGAAAGGGCCATCTGCTAAAGGAGATTTTGGGAAAGGTGCTAGCCGCTGGCGAGGGGGGAGTGTTGGATTCTTCCTACAGCGGCGCCTTGATTTCAGGTTCGAAGACCAGCCACCCGGTTAATCAACCTGTAAAACTTCGTATACATCGTATCTAGTCATGATGCCCAGGCTGCAGAAGAGCTGAACCTGGCCCCACCCAGTGCTCGATCTGGCTGGTTGCACCTTGCACGGACCTCAGATCCGGCGGCTGAACGCGGCCACACGCAACTGAGGTTTCAGACGAACGCTTGGTCAGTCTGGCTTGAAGCCAGAGGCCTTCACCGGCTGTTCCCAGCGTTTGAGCTGCTCGGCTTGCAGCTTCTTGAGCCCGGATGAATCCAGGTAGTCCGGAACCAACCCCAGCGCGGAAATCCTGTCCCGCACATCCTGGGCGCGAAGCGCCTCGGCGACGGCCCGTTCGATGCGCTGCACGACTGCCGGTTGCATTCCCGCAGGACCGTACAGGCCGAAATACCCATCCGCAGTCATGTTGATTCCGGCTTCCTTCAACGTAGGCACGTCGGGCAAAGCGCTGGAGCGCTCCTGTCCAGTCACCGCGACAATCCGCACCCTGCCCGCCTTGTGATGCTCCAAGGTTTCAGAGGCTGTATCCACCATGAGTGGGAGCAGCCCGGCTACCAGGTCTTGCGCTGCGGGTGCGCCCCCTTTGTACGGTATGTGCGTGAGATTGACGCCAGTGGTCTGCGAAAGCAGCACGCCAGTGAAGTGGCCCAATGTTCCGGCTCCCGAGGTGGCGAAGTTGGCTTTGTCAGGGTTCGCCTTCATCCAGGCCAGCACATGCTTGATATCGCGTTGGGGACCTGCAGGACCGATGGTGAGGGCAAAGTCGAAGCTCGCGGCACGCGCGATCGGCGTGAAGTCCTTCACGGCATCGTACGGCAGGTTGGGATACAGCCAGGGAGCCACCACCAGCGTGCCACTGGTGGCCATGACCAGGGTTTGCCCATCCGGCGGCAATCGTTTGAGCTCAGCCATCGACACCCGCCCCGATGCGCCCGGCTTGTTCTCGACGACGACGTTTTGTCCCAGCGAAGCGCGCAGCTTGTCGGCAATGATTCTCGTCAATTGGTCGGATGAGCCACCGGGCGCGAACCCAACAATGAGCTTCAGGGTCCGGTCTTGCCCAGATGCTGGCAAAGCCAGTGAGAGTGCTGAGGCTGCAGCTGCTGCGGAAAAGATTCGTCGCTTCATTCTGGGTGTCTCCTGGCTTGTTGCTCTGTTGCGGTTGATGGAAGGGGAATCCGGTGCGTAAAGGAGAAGTCTTGGACGAGGCATTGGCGTCGATCAGGCCAGCGATGCGCGCAGGTTCAAAGGCTGGAGTGACCTGGCACTGCTGCTGCTAAAAGCCAACCGCCTGTCCGTCCCGGCGCGAGTCGGATGCTGCGATGTACCCATGCTCCGCCTTGTAGAGCAGCTGGGCTGACCCGAAGTCCAGGCTTTGGCGCTGCGCGACAGTGACGCTGTGTCCGCGGGCGCGCAGGGAGTCCGGCACATCGCCGGGGACATGCGATTCCAGCGTGACCGTGGGGCCTGGCTCCACGCGAAACCGTGGGGCATCACTCATGGCTTGCGGGTTTTGTCCGAAGCTGGCAAGCCGCGTCACCATCTGCACATGCCCTTGTGCCTGCATTGAGCCGCCCATGACGCCCATCGCCATCACGGGTGCGCCATGGCGCGTGATGAAGCCCGGGATGATGGTGTGCAGTGGACGTTTGCCTGGAGCGACGATATTCGGATGGCCCGGGACCAGGCTGAAGTCTTCGCCGCGATTGTGCAGACTGATACCGGTGCCTGGAACGACCACGCCGGAGCCAAAGCCATGGTAGTTCGACTGGATGTAAGAGACCATGGTGCCAGCCGCATCCGCTGACGCAAGGTAGACCGTTCCGCCGGTTTTCGGCATGCCGGGGCCTGGATTGGCCGCGCGCTTCATGTTGATGAGCTTCGCGCGCTCCGCCAGATAGGCAGCGTCGAGCAAGTGCGCCGCAGAGACAGGCGACATGGCAGGCGCATCGGCAGCATATTGGTGGAGGTCGGCGAAGGCCAGCTTCATCGCCTCCAGGCCCACGTGGTAGTAGTCGGCACTGTCCACTCCCATGCTTGCCAGGTCGAAATGGTCCAGGATGCCCAATGCAATCAGTGCTGCCAGCCCTTGGCCATTCGGCGGAATCTCGTGCAAGGTGTAGCCGCGAAACGACTGCTCGATGGGCTCGACCCATTCGGCCCGGTGCGCCGCGAGATCGGTAGCGCGCAGCGCACCGCCGCACTGCTTGGCAAACGCTTCGATTTTCTCGGCGAGTTCGCCCCGGTAGAAACTCTCGCCGCCGCTCTCGGCAATGAGCTCGAGTGTCCTGGCTTGCGCTGGAAACCGCCAAAGCTCACCTGCGCGAGGAGCGCGCCCATCCCATGTGAACGCATCGCGGAAGCCCGGTTGGTCGATCAGTCGTGGAATCTGGTTGGCCCACTGCCTCGCAATTTGCGGCGAAACCATGAAGCCGTCCCGCGCGTACCGAACAGCCGGCTCGAACAGGCGCGCAAAAGGCAGTTTGCCAAAGCGATCCGACAGCGCCTTCCATCCCGCAACCTGGCCGGGCACGGTCACCGAATCCCAGCCCTTCTCTGGCATTTTTTCATGCCTGCCGAAATACTGCGGCGTCCAGAGCGCGGGCGCGCGTCCGCTCGAGTTCAATCCATGCAACCTGCCTTCATGCCACACCAGCACGAACATGTCGCCGCCGATCCCGTTCATGACCGGTTCCACCACGGTCAGCGCAATAGCGGACGCCAATGCGCTATCGATGGCGTTGCCGCCCTGGTACAGCATGCTCAAACCTGCCTGCGCCGCCAAAGGCTGGCTGGCGCTCACGGCATTGGCCGCGAGCAGTGGCATCTTTTGCGAGGGGTACGGGAACGACCAGTCAAAGGGCAGCATGGGCCGGAGTATATTCGTGTATCCAATCCAATTGAATGGCAAGCATGCTGACGCCCTTTTCGAGCCCCGCAACGGCGGAGGAAGAAGCCTATCGGTTCCTCCTCAACGGAATCCGCATGGGTCAGTTCAAGGCGGGCGACCGCATCGTGCCCGAGGAGATTGCGTCGCAATTGGGGATGAGTCGAATGCCGGTGCGCGACGCGTTCCGGCGCCTTGCAACGCAAGAATTGCTCACCATCCGCCCCAACCGTGGTGCGGTGGTGCGGGGCCTGAACCATGCCGAGGCGATCGAGGTGTTCGAGATGCGGGCGGTGTTGGAAGGCTTGGCCGCAACAGCCGCTTTGAGCCGGATCGGCCCCGCGGACATTGATGAGCTCGAGCGGCGACTGGATGCCATGGACCGATGCGCAGAAGATCTTTCCGCCTGGGTGACCGAGCACCGCGACTTCCACCTGTACTTGTGCGGCTTGAGTGCCCGTCCGCGACTGGTAGCGCAGATTGCGGCGCTCCACGTGTGCATCGAGCCCCATATGCGGCTATGGCTGCAGTCGACGTACAAGCCCAGACCGAGCCGCGAGGAGCACGGGTTCATCATCGACGCGCTGCGCCGCAAGCGCCCGGAGTTGATCGAAGCGGTGGTTCGCGAGCATGTTTGCAGCACGTTGGAAACACTCGCGAAACTCATGCGCCCCTGACCAGGCTGGCAGCCAACTGGATACAGTCTTACATTTTTGCCTGTCGCCGTAAGCATGTGAAGCGGCACGATGGCTTGCGCCAAGGCCGCTGCCCTGCCCTCCCTACTCAACCAATCGATTCAACTTGACGGTACTGCTGGTAGGCCCGGCCAAAACGATTTGCCAGGAAATCCGTGAGAGCGACTTGCTCCTGGCGAATGAACCCGCGCTGAGGCAGCTTCCTTTCCCGAAACAGGTCAAGGGCCGCGCAGATCCCTGCAGCGGTTGTGATCTGGATGGCGGACAACGGGTATGCACCATCACGCTCGGCGAAGATCTTCCGCGCGAACACCTCCTGCACGAGCGCGCCGTTCTTGGTGCCGGAGACGGTGACGAAAACCAGCACCACGTCCTGCATGGTGGCGGGCATGCTGCGCCGAAGGACGGTCTTGAGTGTGTCCTGGTCGCTCTTGAGTTGCAGCTCATCCAGCAGAAATTGCATCAAGGCGCGATGCCCTGGGTAGCGCACCGTCTTGTAGTCAAGATTGCGCAGCTTTCCGTCCCAAGTTTCACACAAGGTTCCCAGACCACCCGACGTGTTGAAGGCTTCGTACTCCACCCCGTCCAGGGAAAAGTGCTCCAGCCCTTCGAGCGGCAGGGCCGAGATCACCTGGCCGTCGTGTATCGCCTCGCACGGATGGCAGTACTCATTGATGAGGCCATCCACGCTCCACGTCAGGTTGTACTTGAGCGCATTTGTGGGAAACGCCGGCAATGCGCCCACACGCATCTTCACGTCGTGGAGAGCCTCGAAGCTGCTGGCAAGGTGGTGGGCCACGATCCCGATGAAGCCCGGGGCAAGGCCGCACTGGGGCATGAACGCAGTTTCAGCGTCCTGTGCGAGACGCTTGATTTCCTTGGTTGCCGCCACGTCCTCCGTCAGATCGAAGTAGTGGCAACGGGCTCGCAAGGCCGCCTGGGCAGCAGAAATTGCGAGGTGGTACGGGAGCGCATTGACCACTGCAACGTGCCCGTCCAGGGCATTCGTGAGTTCAACGGCATTGGCGGTGTTGATGCACAGGGTCCGGATGCCCCTTTGGGCAAGCCGACCCAATGCGGCCTGGTCACGGTCGAAGACCGTCAACTCATAGTCGCCATTGGTGTACAGCAGTTGGGCAATGGTTTGGCCGACGTGGCCTGCGCCGAGAAGAGCTACTTTCATGCGAGTTTCCTTGAGGAACGTGGTGGGTAGAGGCGATGCACCCGAGTGTTCCCAAACCCGCTGACGAAAAAAAGCATGAGTTCGACGAAATACCAACCATCTTCGCCGGAATGATGGAAAATAACGCCGAATCGTCACCCTCTCTCTTTTTTTGACTTCTGTCCTTCACCTGAACGTGCCGACAAACCTTCCCGAAACACTGCTGCGCGACAAATTCGATCGGGAACTCATTGCGCTGCTGCAGGCCAACGCGCGTGAAAGCACCGCCAACCTGGCCCGCAAGCTCGGCGTGGCCAGAACCACGGTCGTGGCACGTCTTGCAAGACTCGAAGCAAACGGCCTCATCGGCGGCTACTCGGTGCGCCTCGGAGGCGAAGCAGTCGCACGGGGCGTACAGGCATTTGTGGGCATCGTGGTGCAGCCCAAAGCTGGCAAAGAAGTCATCAGGGAGCTGACGAAGTTTCCCGAATTGCTCCAGCTTGCATCGGTGAGCGGCGAGTTTGACTACATGGCCACCCTTCGGGCAGACAACACGGCGCGGCTTGACGTGCTGCTTGATCAAATTGGGGAGATCGAGGGAGTCACCAGAACAAACACCTCGGTCATTCTCGCCCTTCGAATCGACAGAGGTGGCTAGGCGGACACTGCAATCAGCATGACTGAAGCTGCACGTGTCAGCCCGGCAAAACCCGGCCGCTCGCAACTGAGGTTCCCACCGGCCTTGCGCGGCCAGACACGGGAACCGCCGATGCTCCAGCCTTGATCCTTCAAGACTGGGACGCCAGGCGCTTGATGAGCTGGTACATGAACTCGCGGCCCTTGAGCAGTTCGGCCACGCCGATGTTTTCGTCAAGGGCATGCACCCCGGTCTTGTCGGGATCGACGAACAGTCCGGACACGCCGTACATGGGGATGCCCGCAGCGCGAAAATGGCGGCTGTCCGTGGTGCTGACCCCCATGGTCGGTACCACGGGAACCCCTGGCCACATGCTGCCGCTGATGGACTCGACGACCTGCATGAGTTCCGGCTTGAGCGGCGAACCGGGTGCCGGCTCTTCGCGCACCTGCTGCGTCACCTTGACCTTGGGGCCTGCGATCTCGCGCAGCTTCTGCTCCACGAATTCCAGATCCTGACCGGGCAGCGCACGGCAGTTGATGGTGGCCTTGGCGCTTTGGGCCTGCGCAGTGACGGCATGGCCGGCCTGCACCATGGTGGCCACGCAGGTGGTGCGCAGCAGGCCGATGATGGGGCCGCGGTTGGACAGCCGCTCCACCACGTCGGCCGGCGGATTTCCGCCCGCCACCGCCAGGAAATCCGCACGCACGTCTTCGGCCTGCATGGGGGCGCTGCGTTCGAAATAGGTGCGCGCCGCCGGGTTGATGTCGACCGGAAAGCGGTACTGCCGCAGGCGCACCAGGGCTTCGGCCAGGTCGTAGATGGTGTTGGCCGGGGTGGGCCGGGCACTGTGCGCGCCCGGGCCGGTCGCCTCGAACTGGTATTGGAGAAAGGTCTTCTCCCCGATCTGCATCACATGCGCATGGGGCTTGCCGTTCTTGAGTTCGCCGCGGCCGCCCTCGTTGATGCCGAATTCCGCGTCGACGTCCTGGCGGCGATTCTTGAGCAGCCAGGAAGCCCCGTTGGCCGGTGAATCCCCCAACTCTTCGTCCGCTGTCAGCGCCAGCACCATGTCGCGGTTGGGCTTGAAGCCCTCGCGGCGCAACTGTGCAAGCGCAGAGACGTAGGAGGCGGCCATGGCCTTGTCGTCGATGGCGCCGCGGGCGATGTTGCGGCCGTCGACCTCCTGCAGCTTGAAGGGATCGGTTTTCCAGTCTTCGCGGCGGGCCTCCACCACGTCGATGTGGGCCAGCAGCAGCAGCGGCTTCTTCAGTCCCGTGCCCTTGTAGCGGCCCAGCAGGTTGCCCTTGCGCGGGTACGGCTCGATGACCTCGAAGTCGCCCGGGGCAAACCCCACGTCCAGCAGCCGCTGCCGCATGGCCTGCGAGGCCTCCGTGGTGCTGCCCACCGAGTCCGTGGTGTTGATCTCTATCAGCTGCTTGTAGATGCTCTTGAAGGTGTCGACCTCGGAGTCGGCGGCCGATGCGGCCGGCGCCGCAGGCGGGCGGCGAAGGAGAACGGTACGGACATGGTGGAACTCTCGTTGTTGGATGGTTTTGGGCCAGTTTGCTGCCTGCACCTGTCAATGCGCTGTCGGTTGCGCAAGGGGTTTCCCGGATCAACGCGGCTCCGGGCGTGGCCTGCCTGCTACCTGTCAGCGCCCTTCCCCACCACGCCGTCGGGGCATCGAAAATTTTTTTGCGCATCTTCAACCCCATTTCTCCGCCCCGTTCGTTTCACCCAGTACCAACACTTCGATTGATGGAGCTGCCATGAAATCCGGTTCACTGATCCTTCCCGCACTGACGGCATTGGCCGCCATGCTGTCGCTGGCCAGCCTGCCTGCCCAGGCCATCGGCCGCCTGGCCGACGTCACCATCGTGGACCGGGATACCGGCGCCACGCTGCCGGTGCACTACGCCAAAGGCGAATACTGGGTGGCCGGCCGGCCCGGCGCGCGCTATGCCGTCACCGTGCACAACCGCACCGGCGAGCGCGTGCTGGCCGTGCCGTCGGTGGATGGCGTGAACGTGCTTAGCGGCGAAACCGCGGCGTGGGACCAGCGCGGCTATGTGTTCTCGGCCTATGAGCGCTACCAGATCACCGGCTGGCGCAAGAGCAGCAGCGAGGTCGCCGCGTTCGAGTTCTCCAGCGTCGCCAACTCCTATGCGGGCCGCACCGGCCGACCGGCCAATGTGGGGGTGATCGGCGTGGCGCTGTTCCGTGAGCAGCAGCCCCTGCCGGCACCCGTGGTCACCCCCGAGCCCTACAGCCAGCGCCGCGACAGCAGCAGCAATGACAGTGCCGGCCTGGGGCGCCTGCGCGAGGAGCCGGCGGCACCTGCCGCCGCAGCCGCACCGGCCCCGGCGCAGGAAGCCGAGTCCTCGGCGCGCGCTCTTGGCGCAGGCAGCCTGGCGAAGGCGGCGCCGGCGCCATCGGCCAAGCTTGGCACGGCGCATGGCCAGCGCGAGACCTCCGTGGTCTCGCACACCAGCTTCACGCGCCTGCAGGAGCGCCCCAACGAAGTCATCAGCATCCGCTACGACAGCCGCGAGAACCTGGTGGCCTACGGCGTGATTCGCGAGCAACCGGTGCGCCCGCCGATCCCGCGCGCCTTTCCCCAGTCGGACGCCGTGTCCTATGTGCCCGACCCCAGGTGATGGCCCCCGGCGCAGCTCGGCAGGCTTCGCCGGTGGATGAGAGGCCCGCATAATGCGCGGGTGCAGACCGCCCAGTCCCCCGACGATGCCGACGAGACGCTGATGCTGCGCTATGCGGCCGGCGACATGGGCGCGTTCGACACGCTGTACGGCCGGCACGAGCTGGCCGTATGGCGCTTCGTGCTGCGCAGCGTGAAGGTCCAGGCGGTGGCGGACGACCTGCTGCAGGACGTCTGGTTTGCCGTGGCGCGCAACGCAGCCAGCTATGAAGTCAAGGCGAAATTCCGCACCTGGCTGTTCACCCTGGCCCACAACCGGCTGGTGGACCACCTGCGCACCACCCGCAACCACGCCAGCCTGGATGCGGACGACGGCGACGGCAGCGGCGCAGGAGGCTCCGGCCTGGCCGACACGCTGGCGGCCGACTCCGGCTTCGGCCCGGTGCGGCAGCTGCAGTCGCGCGAGCAGGCGGCTGCCCTGATCGCTGCGGTCGAGCAATTGCCGTTCGAGCAGCGCGAGGCCTTTCTTCTGCAGGCCGAAGGCGACCTCAGCGTGCAGGAGATCGCGCAAACGACCGGCGTCCATTTTGAAACCGCCAAGAGCCGCCTGCGCTATGCGCGCACCAGCCTTCGCCAACAGCTACAGGAGTTTGCACCATGAGCGCGCGGGACGACGAGCTGACCCAGCGGTACCGCGAAGCCAGCGAACAGGACGGTGCCCGCCCCGGCGCCCATGTCCGCGACGCCGTGCGTGCCCATGCCCAGATGCTGGCAGCGGCCACGGCCGCCCTGCCCGCCTCCCCTGCCCCCCAGCAGCCTGCCGCCAACCAGTCGCGCTGGAAGGTATCGGCCCTGGCCACCGTGGCCGTGGTGGGACTGACCGGCCTGCTGCTGCTGCAGTTCCAGCGCGGGACGCCCGAGGAGCAGGAAATCGCCTACGGCCAGCGCCGCGCTACGCCCTCCGCCAGCGTGCAGGCACCCGCCACAGCGCCGCCCGCACCTGCAGCCACGCCACAAGCCCCTGCGGCCGCCGCTCCCGAGCCCTCCGCGCCCGCGCCATTGCAACGCAGCGCCCATGAGGAGGCCAGCGCACTGGCCAGGCCCCAGGCCCACCAGCCCGCCGCACCGGCGCCAGGGCCCACCCGGCCGCTGGCCAAGACGGCGCCGGCCCCCGCCATCCAGGAGGCCCAAGCTCCACCAGCGCCAGGGAACGTCGGCGCCGTGTCGGGCTTCCCCGCCTCACCAGCCGCCGCGCCGACACTGCCTTCCACGCCCCCACGCACGGAAATGCGCGAGCGCCTGGCGGCCCAGGATGCAGCGGTCGCGAAATCGGCGGCGCCACCGCCACCGTCTCCTTCGGCGGCAGCCCCTGCAGAGGCCGCTGAAGCCGCTCGCTCGTACCTGCCAGAACCAGCGCGGCCTGCGGCACAGGCAGCAGCAGCGGGCAGCGGCCTGCGGCGAGACGGTGCGGCGGACAACCGCCTGACCGCGGCCGCCCCGCGCGCCGACAGCGGGCGCAGCAGCGCCGCGCTGCCGGATGCCCTGCGGGAAGCGGCCCGCGCAGGCCGTACCCCAGAGGTAGAAAGCCTCATCGCCCAAGGCGCCGCCATCGACGCCCGCGACAATCTGGGCAGGACGGCGCTGATGCTCGCCGCCGCCAACGGCCAGACCACCACGGTCCAGAGGCTGCTGGCCCTGGGCGCCAACCCCGCCTTGGTGGACCATGAAGGCCTGAGCGCGGCCCAGCAAGCCAGAAGGTTGGGCCACACCCGCATTGCGGAATTGATCGACGCCGGCTCCTGAGGCCGCCAGCCGGTTCCCCACTGCGGGCGTCGAGGGGCCGCCTTTTCCCGGCCCGCAGGCCTATTTCAAACCCTGGCCCGAGCCATCCAGGCTGCGCTGGGCCAGGTTCATGTGCTCCAGCGGCGCCGGGCGCCCGAACCAGTAGCCCTGGGCGCTGCCGCAGCCCATCTGCAGCAGGCACCGGGCCTGGGCCTCGGTCTCGACGCCCTCGGCGACCACGGTTACGCCGAAGCCCTTGGCCATGTGCAGCACGGCCGTGACGATGGCGGCGTTCTGGGAAGATTCGACCAGGTCGCGCACGAAGGTCTGGTCGATCTTCAGGCAGTCGAAAGGCAGCCGGCTCAGGTAGGCCAGCGACGAGTAGCCCGTGCCGAAGTCGTCGATGGCGATCTTCAGCCCCAGCGCGCGCAGGCGCGAGAGCTGCTGGTGCGTGACGGCATCGCCCTCGATCAGCACCGATTCGGTGAGCTCCAGCGTCAGGTGGCGCGCCGGCAGGCCGCTGGCCTCCAGCGTGCGCTGCACCTGCTCGACAAAGTCCGACTGGATCAGTTGTCGCGCTGACACATTGACATGCAGGCCGAAGTCGTCGGGCAACTGCGGCAATTGCTGGGCGATGTCCCGGGTGGCCCGCAGCATGACCCAGTCGCCCAGCGCCAGGATCAGGTCGCTTTCCTCGGCCATGGCGATGAACACGCCCGGCGGCACCATGCCGCGTGTGGGGCTGCGCCAGCGCAGCAGGGCTTCGGCACCCGTCACGCGGCCTGTGGCCAGGTCGATCACCGGCTGGTAGTGCACGAGGAACTGGTCCTTGTCCAGGGCCTGCCGCAACTCGGACGCCAGCCGCGTGCGCTCCATCGACTGGTCTGCCATGCCGGGCTCGAACACCATCCACTGGCTCTGGCCGTGGCGCTTGGCCTCACCCAGGGCAATGCTGCCGTTGCGCAGCCACTCCGCCAGCTCCTCCCCGCGCAGATGTCCCGCCACCAGGCCCACCGAGGCATGCACCATGACCTCGTCGGCCCCCGCCGAGAAGGGGGTGGCAAACAGGCCCAGCACAGCCTTGCCAAAGCGCTCCGCAGACTGCTCCCCCTCCTCCACCAGACTCAGCAGGGCAAACTCGTCCCCACCCACGCGGGCGAGCAGCACGGGCGCGGGAAAATGCCCGCGCAGCCGGTTGGCAACCGCCTGCAGCATGCGGTCACCCGTGCCATAGCCCACGCTGTCGTTGATGGCGCGAAAGGCGTTCAGCCCCACGAGGCTGAGCACCGCGCGCTTGGGCTCCGCCCACTGCACCTGCTCCAGCAGCCCCCGGCGCGTGAGCAGCTGGGTCAGGCTGTCGTGGGTGAGCAGCTCCTGCATCTGCAGGAACGAGCGCTGCAGCCGGTGTGACATTTCATTGAAGGCGAGCACCAGGACCGTGGTTTCCCGCAAGGGGCTGGGGGCGGCGATGTCGGTGTCCCAATCGCCCCGCGCGATCCGGTTGGCCGCCTCGGCGGTCCTGAGGATGGGCCGCGCAGCCCACTGGATCACCCACAGGCCGAGCAGCAGACCGATGATGGCAATGGCCCCGGCGGCCAGCAACGCTCCCTGGCCGGCACTGCGGGTGTCGCCGAGCAGCTCCGACTCGGGCAGCAGCACCACGATGCGCCAGTCGATGCCGCGCCGGTCCGCATAGGGCGTGACGCGGCCGAAGTAGCGCGCATCCAGGTGCTGGAAGTGGAAGCTGCCACCGGCAGCGGCCGGAACTTCGCGCAGGTAGCTCTCGGCCGTGCGGATCTGGGGGCTGGTGCTTTCCGAAATGCGCAGGCGCTCCCGCTGGCCGGCGGCATTGCGCCGCTCGCCGAGCACCGAGCCCGGCTCCGAATGGGCCACGATCAGGCCCTGCGCATCGACGATGAAGATCTGCCCCTGCCCGCGCAGCGGGTCCTCGCGCAGAAAGCGGTTCAGGCTGTCCAGCCGGACATCGGCCTCCATGACGCCCAGCAGGCTGCCATCGGCCACCACAGGGGTTGCCGCCGAAATGGTGATGTCCCCGCGCTCCCCGGCGGTGGTGTAGATGGGCGACCAGCGCGGCTGGCCCGATCCGGCCACTGGCGCATACCAGGGGCGCACCCGCGGGTCGTAGTTGGGAAAGGCCGCCGCCACCTTGCGCAGCGTATCGTCCTCGTACACATTCATCATGCCGCTCGTCGTGGCATCCTTGAGGATCAGCCGAAAACCCTCGCCGGGTTCGCGGCGGATGCCGGTGTACTCCCCTGCCCGGCTCCCGAAGCTCAGCAGGCTGATCTGCTGCTGCCCGGCATACAGGTCGGAAAACACCCCCCGCAGATGGGTGTACACAGGGCGCAGGTTGCCTTCCTGGTACAGGCCATGGCGGCTGATGGCGTCGGCCACCGTGCTCTGGATCAGGAACGGGGTTTCGAGGAATTCCGCCAGGCGCGCCCGCGAATTGCTGGTCAGGGCCTCCAGCACGCGCACACTCTCCTGGTCGATCAGTTGGCTGATCTGCCGGTGCTGCGTGACTGCCTGCAGCACGACCGTGGCCATGAACAGCGCCGCAAAAGGCACTGCAATGGCGGTCCGCAGAGACAGCTGGAAGGCACGCATCCTCATGGGCTCCGGTTACACGCCCGCTGCATGCAACACGCGTGCCTGCGCGGGCGGCGCCATGGCGTACCGGCCTTTCAGCGCAGAACGCCGCCAGGGGTCGATGCGCCTTCGGGTGGATGTCATGGGAGCACAGCCCGGTGCCCCTCGAGCACCTGCGCGAGCGGTACCGGGTGGCCTACGGCATAGCCCTGGGCATAGTGCACCCCGATCTTCTGCAATATGCCCACCAGGGCAGGGCTCTCGACGAACTCGGCCACGGTGCGCTTGCCCATCAGGCAGCCGATCTCGTGGATGGACTTGACCATGGCCAGGCTCACCGGGTCGCGGTCGATGTCGCGCACGAACTGGCCATCGATCTTGAGCACATCGACCGGCAGGTTGCGCAGGTAGGCAAAGGAAGACAGGCCGCTGCCAAAGTCATCGAGCGAGATCTTGCAGCCGCTGGCGCGCAAGGCCTCGATGAAGTGATTGGCCGTGTGCAGGTTGCTGATGGCTGCCGTCTCGGTGATTTCAAAGCACAGCTTGGAGCACGGCACATCGGCATGCTGCAGCGCCTGCAGCACGAAGGCGGTGAAGGCCGCATCCCCCAGCGACTGGCCCGACAGGTTGATCGAGCACTGACCGATGCGGTCCTGCTGCTCCACCACCCAGCGCAATGCATGGGTCACGACCCAGCGGTCCACGCGGGCGGCCAGGTGGTAGCGCTCGGCCGCCGGCATGAAGCGGCCCGGCAGCACCAGCTCGCCCTGCTCGCTGCGGATGCGCAGCAGGATCTCGCAATGCAGGCCCTGCTCATCCCCGCCCTGCAGCGGCACGATGGGCTGCGCGAACAGCTCGAAGCGGTCGTGCAGCAGGGCATGCTCGATGCGGCTCACCCACTCCATGACGCCATAGCGCTGCGCCAGCGCAGGGTCGTCGATGGCGTACAGATGGATCCGGTTGCGGCCCGCGTCCTTGGCCACGTAGCAGGCGCTGTCCGCGGCCTGCAGCAAGGCGCCCACGCTTTCGGTCTGGGCATCGAACGCCACCATGCCGATGCTGACGCCCACGCCAAAGCGCTGCTCCAGCCACACGAAGTGGTAGTGGGCCAGCGCTTGCTGCAGCCTGTCGGCAAGCTGCAGGGCCGAAGCCACGCTGCGCTTCGTGAGCAGGATGCCAAATTCATCCCCGCCGATGCGGCACAGCAGGTCCTGCTCGTCCAGCAGGCTGGCAAACAGGCCGGATATCTCGCGCAGCATGGCATCGCCTGCCGTGTGGCCACAGGTGTCGTTGACCACCTTGAACTCGTCCAGATCCAGGTAGCACACCACGTCGTGGCGTGCCGTGCCCCGCGTCCCGTCGAAGGCGCAGGCCAGCGCCTGCTCGAATGCACGCCGGTTGCCCAGCCCGGTCAGTTCGTCGTGCAGGGCCTGGTAGGCGATCTCGTGGCTCAGGCGGCGCTGCTCCGTCACGTCGCGGAACACCAGCACGGCGCCCTGCACCTCGCCATCGGCGTCCTTGATGGGCGATGCCGTCGCCTCCACCAGCACCCGGCCGCCCTGCAGGGGTTGCAGTTGCAGCTCCGGGTAGCGCAGGGCCTGCGCGGCGGCAATGGCGCCGGCCATCATGTCGGGCGCCGGCTCCCCGGCCCCCTCGGGCCCGAGCAGCCGGAACACCTCGCCATAGGGCTTGCCCACGGCAGCGGTCAGGCTCCAGCCGGTCAGCGCCTCGGCAGCCGGGTTGATGTAGAGCAGATCCCCCTGGGCATTGGTGGAGATCACCGCATCACCGATCGAGTGCAGCGTGACCTGCAGGCGCTCCTTCTCGTGGTAGAGCGCGTCCTCGGCGTCCTTGCGCGCCTGCATGAAGCGCACCCGGTCCATGGCCACGGCCACATGGGCCCCCATGGCCTGCATGAAATCGATCTGCCAGGGCAAGGGCGGGCGCACGCCTTCCGCATCGCCATAGGTGCCCATGCCCACCGCGCCCAGCCGCTGCTCTGCCAGGATCAAGGGGATGTTGATGATGGTGCGGTTGTGCAGCGCCGCCACGATCTCCTTGTTGGTGCGCGGGTCGGTGCGGGCATCGGCCACCACCACCACGTGGTCCGCAGCCATGATCTCCTGCACCATGCTGTCGCCGGCAATGGGGATTTCGGTGGTGTCGATGGCCCGGGCGAACGCCGGGTCGCTGATCTGGCTGGAATGCAACAGGATCGAGACAAACCCCGGCTTGAGCCCATAGACGCCCAGCCAGCAATGGGGATAGCCCAGCACCTGCTCCGCCACGGGGGACACCGCATCCAGGATGTCGGACAGGGTCCACGCACGTTCCAGGCGCCTGCACAGCTGCAGCAAGGCCTTGGCGTGCGAAGGCGCTTCGGTCGTGGTGGCCGTCAGGTCGCTCATGGTTGGAGTGTATCCAAGGGTTTCAGCAAATCCCGGCCTTCGGACATTTGTTGATGATTGTTTACACCCATGCAACGGGCATTCGTGCTGTGATAGCTTGCGCCCCATGGAGTATGTCGATTTCTTGATGTCCTGGCTGGCCGGCAACCCTCGGATGGTGACCGCCTGGGCGGTGGTATTGATGCTGGCGCTCGCCTGGTTGTGGCGCGGCCACCGCGCCAGCCGGGAGCGCGCCCGCTTCAAGCCCGTGTTGCGCCCCCGCACACGGCAGATGGCCCACAAGGCGACGGGCACCACCTCCACCCCCAAAACCCTCCGCCGAGGCCCTCCGCGCCGCTAGTGTCCTGTCCCGCAAATAAATGCCAATAAAACCGTGCCTTTCACGCCAGGGCCGCGTTGCAAATCCTCGCGATAGCTACGGCTATCGCTGCGGTTTGCGCCTTGCCTTGGCGCGAAATCCATCGGTTTTATTTTTGGCATCTATTTACGGGACAGAACACTAGGCAGACGCCGGTGCGTGGCCGGCAACCCGCTACCATCCCGGGCATGACATTCCCTGCCGCGCCCTCTTCCATCGCTTCGTCCACCGTCCACTTCGGCCACCAGGGCCGGGTCTGCATCGTCACCGGGGGTGCCCAGGGCATCGGCGAGGCCTGCGTGCGGCGCTTTGCCCGCGAGGGCGCCCACACTGTGATCGCCGATGTCGACGATGCCCGTGGCAATGCACTGGCCCAGGAGCTCGGCGCCCTGTACGTGCGCTGCGACGTGGGCGACAAGACCCAGGTGGACGCCCTCGTGGAGCGCACGCTGCAGGCCCATGGCCGGGTGGACGTGCTGGTGAACAACGCGGGCATCTTTCGCGCCGCGGATTTCCTCGAGGTGACCGAAGAGGACTTCGATGCCGTGCTGCGCGTCAACCTCAAGGGCTCGTTCCTGGTGGGCCAGGCCGTGGCGCGGGCCATGGTGGCCTCGGGCGGTGGCTCCATCGTCAACATGAGCTCGGTCAATGGCGTGCTCACCATTCCCAGCATTTCCAGCTACAACGTGAGCAAGGGCGGCATCAACCAGCTCACGCGCGTGATGGCCCTGGCCCTGGCCGATAAAAACGTGCGCGTGAATGCCGTGGCGCCCGGCACCATCGCCACCGAACTGGCCGCCAAGGCCGTGCTCACCAGCGACGAGGCCAAGGCGAAGATCATGTCGCGCACGCCGATGAAGCGCCTGGGCGACCCCGCCGAGATCGCCGACGTGGTGGCCTGGCTGGCCAGCGATGCAGCCAGCTACGTCACGGGCGAAATCGTCACGGTGGACGGCGGCCGCATGACCCTCAACTACACCGTACCTGTATAAGAAGCCCCCCTGAGTCGCTTCGCGCCTTCCCCCCAGGGGGACGCTCCCGGCGCAAGGGCTGGATACGCCGCCTTCGCGGCGGGGCCGCCCTTGCGCGGGAGCACTGGCACAGGCCACGCCAGTCGCGCCAGCAGTGGGCAAACTCCAGGCTACGGTTGGGGGACCCGCCGAAGGAGTCCCGCCGGGCTGCTCGGCCAGCCCACGCGGCCGAACCAGGCGCCGCCGGCAATGGCCCAGCCGATCACGATGCCATAGACCACCAGGGCCACGCCCTGGGCCGCGAACACGCCGGCCAGGCCGCCGTCCCAGCGCAGCGCCAGCCAGCCGCCCACCACGGCCACCACCAGGCGCGCCAGGTTGCCGGCCACGGGCCAGAACAGCCGGCCCGCGCCCTGCGAGGCAAAGTACAGCACCAGCCCCAGGCCGAAGAAGCCATAGACCGGCCCCACCGTGCGCAGGTACTGGCTGCCTGCGGCGATCATGGCCGGGTCGCTGGCGAACAGCGACAGCCAGGTGGCGGGGAACATCGCCGCCCACAGGCCGATGGCCTCGGTCATGCCGAACGCCATGGCGGCGCCAATCCAGGTGGCGCGCAGCGCGCGCTCGCGCTGACCGGCGCCGATGCAGGTGCCGACCATGGCCACCAGCGGCGCACCAAAGCCGAACACCAAAGGCACCAACAGGTACTCGAGCCGCGACGCCGTGCCGTAGCCGGCGATGGCCGCCGTGCCGAAACCGCCCACCAGCGCCGTGGTGACGCCGATGGCCACATTGGTCGCCACGGTGGAGACCGCCCCCACCAGGCCCACGCGCAGGATGTCGGCGAACAGTGGCCAGCGCAGCTGCAGCCCCTTGAACGAGGGCCGCAGCAGGCTGCGCGGCGACCACAGGTACCAGGCCAGCACGGCACTGCCCAGCACGTAGTAGGCCATGAGCGCGATGGCCCCGCCCGCAATGCCCAGGCCCGGCAGCGGGCCCCAGCCAAAGATCAGCAGCGGCGACAGCGGGATGAGCACCAACGCGCCCCACACCGTGACATAGGCCGGCACCGCCATGTTGCCCGTGCCGCGGATGATGGCCGCCAGGGTGTTGAACACCCAGACGCAGATGGCGCCGGCAAACACCCAGTTCGAATAGATGAGCGCCGCCTCCAGCGCGCCCCCTGCCCCGCCCATGCGGGTGTAGAGCCAGCGCCCGCCGCCCACCACGGCCACGCTGAAGCACAGCGCAAACACCAGGCCGATGACCAGGGCATGCAGCACCAGCGCATCGGCATCGTCCTTGCGCCGGGCACCCAGCGCCCGCGCAATGGCCGCCGCCACGCCGCCGCCGATGGCACCGGCCGACATCATCTGCATCAGCATCACCACCGGGAACACCAGGGCCATGCCGGCCAGCGCATCGGTGCCGAGCTTGCCCACGAAATACGTCTCGATCAGGCCCACGCCGGCCTGGGCCAGCATCACCAGCACGTTGGGCAGCGCCAGGCGCAGCAGCGTGGGGGCGATGGGCGCCTCCAGCAGCATGCGGGTGCGCGGGTTGATGGCTGCCGCGCCCGCAGCGGTGGCTGGACTGGCAACAGCGCTCATGGTGCAGCCCCGGGCTTGCGCGGCACGACGATGCGCACGGTGGAAACCTGCAGCACCTCCTCGTTCTGGTTGCGCGTTTCACTGCGGATGGTGACCATGCCGCGGTCGGGCCGGGATTTGGAAGGGGTGGCCTCCACCACTTCGCTCACTACGTGCAGCACGTCCGTCGCCCGCGTGGGCCGAGGCCAGCTCACGTCGCCGCTGGCACCGATGATGCCGCCGGCCACAGGCAGCCCCGTGGTCACCTGCAGCCGCATGGTGATGGCCGCCGTGTGCCAGCCGCTGGCGGCCAGGCCGCCGAACAAGGTGCCCTTGGCGGCCTCGTCGTCCATGTGGAAGGGCTGCGGATCGAATTGCCTGGCAAAGGCGATGATCTGCCCGGCGTCCATCGCATGCTCGCCGCTCTTGAAGCGGCGGCCCACGGCCATGTCGTCGAAATACAGGGGTTGCACTGCAGTGGTGGTATCGGTCATGGTCACAGGCTCATTGAAAACGGTGCCGGGGAATCAGGCGGCTGCGGGGACCAGGCGCTTCAGGGGCGCTTCGCGTATCGGCAGGTTCACCAATGCGGCGCCCAGGGCCAGCGCGATGTCGATGTACCAGACCCAGTCGTAGCTGCCCGTGGCCTGGAACACGCTGCCGCCCAGGTAGGCGCCGAAGAAGCCGCCGATCTGGTGCGAGAGCATCACCACGCCGAACAGCATGGCCATGTTGGCCGTGCCGAACATCTTGGCCACCAGGCCGGCCGTGGGTGGCACGGTGGACAGGAAACTCACGCCCATCACGGCGGCAAAGACCAGCATCACGGCCGTGGTCTTGGGCGCCAGCAGGAAGACCAGCACCGCAATGCCGCGCGTGGCGTACAGGATGGAGAGCAGCGACTTCATGCGCCAGCGCCCCACGGCCCAGCCCATGGCCAAGCTGCCGATGATGTTGAACAGCCCGATCATGGCCAGCGACCAGCCGCCGACTTCGGGTGGCAGCCCGCAGGCCGCTATCACGCCCGGCAGGTGCGTGGCCAGAAAGGCCACATGGAAGCCGCAGACCAGGAAGCCCGCCGACAGGTACAGGTAGCTGGGCGTGGCCAGCGCCTGTGCGATGGCCTGGCGCGCAGTCAGCGCCTTGACGCCCGATACCGCGGCCGCCTGGGCCGCCAGCGCCTTGGAATTGCCCTTGAGCACGAAGGCCGCCGGCAGCGCCAGCAGCACCAGCACACCCAGCCACTGCATGGCACTGGCCCAGCCCACGGCGGCCGTGAGGCCGATGGCAATGGGAGCCATCGCAAACTGGCCGAAGGAGCCGCCTGCATTCACGATGCCGGTGGCCAGGCCGCGTTTGGCCGGGGGTACCAGGCGGGTGCTCGCCGCCATCAGAACCGATGGCCCTGCCATGCCCGCACCGCCCGCGGCCAGCACGCCGATGGCGAAGATCAGGCCCGCAGTCGTCGTCATCAGCGGCGTGATGATGGTGCCCAGGGCCACCAGCGCCACGCCCAGCAGGATCACCCGGCCGGTGCCGATGCGGTCCGCCACGGCGCCCGCAAACGGCTGGGTCAGGCCCCACCACAGCTGGCCAAAGGCAAAGGCCAGGCTGATGCTGCCCACCCCCAGTCCGGTGGAGGTGTTGAGGGCCGAGAGGAACAGCCCCATGGTCTGGCGCGTGCCCATGGTCAGGGCAAAGGCGCCTGCGGCGGCCAGCAGCACCAGCCAGATGGCGATCGATCGGTTGGGAGAGGCTGCGTTCACATCATTCGCCATGGTCAAGCTCCGACACGGGGGACAACAATTCGAGGCACTCATCGGCCAGGGTGTGCAGGGCCATCACCCGCTCCACGCCCAGCAGGTCGTTGAGCGACAGCTGCGCCACCTTCCAGCAGCGCTGGGCTTCGGCGCGCTTGTCGCGGCCCGCGTCGGTGATGTGCACCAGGCGGCTGCGCGCGTCGGCGCCCACCTCCAGCGTCACCCAGCCGGCATCCACCAGCGGGCGCAGGTTGCGCGTGAGCGTGGAGGCATCCATCTTCATCTCCGCCGCCAGGTCGCCCGGGCGGATGGGCCCGAGCTTGAACACATGCGACAGCAGCGAGTACTGCGTGGTCTTGAGCCCGCACTTGGCCATCTCGGCGTCGTAGTGCTGCCCTACCCGGCGCAACAACTGGCGCAGCTTGAAGTTGGTACAGCCCTGGGGACGCCCGGCTGTGGTGGGTGGGATGGTGATTTCGGCTTGCATGGAATTGATTGTATCTGCAATAATTGCATATGCAACACTTCAATCGAAAGAAGACCCCATGACACAGCACAACCAACTCGAACAATGGCTTGCCCTGGAGCAAGAGGTGATGGCCCGCATGGACGGCGGCGTAGGCCCCGGCGTGGCGCGGCCCGACCGGGTGGCCGGCCTCACCGGCCTGCAGATGATGCAGGCCATGCTGCGCGGCGAACTGCCCTACCCGCCCATCGCGCGCACGCTCGACTTTCGCCTGGTGGAGGTCGGCGAAGGCCTGGCCGTCTTCCAGGGCACACCCGGCGTGGAGCACCTGAACCCCATGGGCACGGTGCACGGCGGCTGGTTCGCCACCCTGCTCGACTCGGCCCTGGGCTGCGCGGTGCACACCCGCATGCTGCCCGGGCGCGGCTACACCACGGCCGAGCTGGGCGTGAACCTGGTCAAGGCCATCACCCCCAAGGTACAGCGCGTGCGCGCCGAAGGCCGCGTGATCCACTGCGGCCGCCAACTGGCCACGGCCGAGGCGCGCCTGGTGGGCCCCGACGGCACCCTGTACGCCCACGCCACGACCACCTGCCTGGTCTTCGATCTGCCGACGCAGGCGAAGGCGTAGGCTTTCCAAGGTAAGGAATCCGGAGGGTTCTGATCGCTGCCTTCCGGCGCATGCCTGGTGCTACCCTACGGGACCGCAGCGAAGCGCAGCGGCAGTGAAACCTCATCGAGGGTCGTATGGCACCAGAACTCAGCGAACACGGTCAGCAACTTGTCTTGGGCCTGTCTTCACGCACCGGCTTCAGTCCGGATGCCGTAAGGCAGTTGCTGGCGGCCCTGCAGGAGGGCAACGGCACGATGGCTCAGTTTGCCCACCCCGAGTTCGGCGGCAGCGGCCAATGGGTGCGCGGCGGCATGGTCATGATCGGCGACATGTTCAATGACGCATTGAAGGCACGCGTGAATGCCCTGGCGACCGAACTGGCCAGTGCCCTGGCCGGTTCACCAGCCCCCATGCCGGCAAGCCCTCCCCCATCGCAATCCCAGAGCAACGGCAAAATGGGGTTCGCCAGTGCACCACCATCGATCTTCGCCACCCATCCTCAATCCCCCTGGTATCCAGCGGACCTGGGCACACCCCACAGCAGCGGCTCGCAGAACACCACCCGGTATGCCTACTTCGCCGACAAGCGCCGCCTTGCGGTGGATGTGGGCGGCAGGGTGTCGCTGTACGACACGCTGGAACACCAGATCCAAGGCGTCGGCCAGCAGCAAGGCGGCACAGGCACGCTTACCTTCACCAGCCAGCACGGCACCGTGGACCTGTCTGCCCTGCCCGTGGTTCGCCAGGGTGATGATCCCGTGGTTGGACCCCAGGCAGCCGTCCCGCCCAAAGAAGCAGCGCCCGGCAGCAATAGCAACACGCAAGCGTCCATCGTCGAAACCATCTCACAGCTTGCCGCGCTCAAGGACAGGGGCATCCTCACCGAGCAGGAATTCGCGGTGAAGAAGGCCGAACTGCTCGCGCGGATCTGACCCTGCCAACACCGTGGTGTGCCTGGTCTTCGATCTGCCGGCACAATCGAGGGCATGAGATTCCTCCACACGATGCTCCGCGTTGGCAACCTTCAGCGCTCGATTGATTTCTACACCCAGGTGCTGGGCATGCAGCTGCTGCGCCAGTCCGAAAACCCCGAGTACAAGTACTCGCTGGCGTTTCTCGGCTTCGACGGCGGCAACCCCGGCCAGGCCGAGATCGAATTGACCTACAACTGGGGCACCGAAAGCTACGACCTGGGCACGGCCTACGGCCATATCGCCCTGGGCGTGCCCGATGCGTACGCGGCCTGCGACAAGATCAAGGCCGCGGGCGGCAACGTGACGCGCGAGGCCGGGCCGGTGAAGGGCGGCACCACGGTGATCGCGTTTGTGACGGATCCGGATGGGTACAAGATCGAGCTGATCGAGCGCAAAAACGACACGGGCGGCACCGGATTGCGCTGAGCGCACCGCCCTGCTGCATCCAACAAAAAAGCCCGGCAATGCCGGGCTTTTGCATTCTCTGCGCCCCACGCTGTAACGTGGAGCCCGCCATGGGGATCAGCCTGCAGCCAGCGCCACTTCCACCCGACGCGCCTCGGCATTGCTGCCGCTGGCCGTCGTTTCCTCAGGCTTCTTGAGCTCGATCTTGTCCTCGGCCACGCCCAGGCCCTTGAGCGCATCGCGCACCGCATAGGCGCGTTGCTTGGCCAGTTCGGCATTGGCGGCGGCGTCGCCCGTGGCGTCGTGGAAGCCCGAGACCACAGCCTTCTTGCCTTCGGCCACGCCCTTGACCACGTCGGCCAGGGCTTCGTTGGCGCCAGCGGCCAGGTCGGCCTTGGCGCTGGCGAAGTAGAACTTCACGACGCCGTTCTCGACGCGCACGCTGGCGGCGTCGGCCGCAGCAGCAGTTGCAGCCGTGTCAGCGGCCGGAGCGGCTGGTGCGTTGCTTGCAAGTGCGGTGGCTGCAGGGGCTGCCTTAGCGGACTTTGCGGCGCCCAGGCGCTTGACCACCACGGTACCGACCGCGGTGGAAATGATCAGTGCGATCAGGATGAACAGAAAACCGAGTGCAAAACGTTCTTGGCTGTCGTTGTCGGAACTACCGGACATGGGGTCTCCCTGTATGTATATCTATATGCGTGATGGATGTTGTCGGGTGCCAGGCTCGGGCACCTTCTTCATTGTAGAGTGATGGCATGACGAGTCTTCCCGCACCGCTGCGCGATCCCGCTCCCATGCTGGAGCGGGCCCTGCAGGAATGGGGTGGCCACAAGGACCTGTGGGTGTTCGGCTACGGCTCGCTGATCTGGCGGCCCGATTTCGACTTCAGCGAGCGCCGGGCGGCCCGTGTGCACGGCTGGCACCGGGCACTCAAGATGTGGAGCCGCATCAACCGTGGCACGCCCGAGTGCCCGGGCCTGGTGTTTGGCATGCTCTCGGGCGGCAGCTGCCGGGGCATGGTGTTCCGGGTGGACAAGGCGCATGCGCGCCAGGTGCTGATCAACCTGTGGCAGCGCGAGATGATGACCGGCGTGTACGACCCGCGCTGGCTCACCTGCCACACGCCCCATGGCAGCGTACAGGCGCTGGCCTTCACCCTGTCGCGCAAAAGCCCCAACCACACGGGCGAGCTGCCCGACCAGGAGTACTGCCGTATCTTCGAGCAGGCCTGCGGCAAGTTCGGCACCACGCGCGACTACGCCCAGGCCACCTACGACGAGCTGCGCCGGCTGGGCATCCACGACCGCTCGCTGGGAAGATTACTTTCGCTTACCGACAAAAAGCAGGCATAGTGCGGCACTGGTGTGGTGCAGAGCAAGCCGTCTGCGCCACTGCACCTCTATCGACCTATCTGCCCTGTTCGTTTGTTTGTTCAAGGAGTGAGCTTCATCATGATTCTTCGTACCGCCCTGGCCGCCGCCGCCGTGGCCAGCATTGCCGGCTGCGCCGCCTTTTCGTCGTCCGGCCCTTCGGCCGTGGCCAAGCTCGAATCCACGCGTGGCAACACCACCACCGGCACGGTGACCTTCGTGCAGACCGGTGACGTGGTCAAGGTCCACGGTGAAGTCCGTGGCCTCAAGCCCGGTGCCGAGCACGGTTTCCACATCCATGAAAAGGGTGATTGCTCCAGCGGCGACGGCATGAGCGCCGGCGGCCACTTCAACCCCGGCGGCAAGCCGCACGGCAGCCATGGCGCCGCCGAGCACCACACGGGCGACCTGCCCAGCCTGAAGGCCGACGCCGGCGGCGTGGCCAAGATCAGTTTCGAGTCGCGTTCCATCCGCGTGGGCAGCACCGCCAACGACATCGTCGGCAAGGGCCTGATCGTGCACCGCGACCCCGACGACTACACCACCCAGCCCACCGGCAATGCCGGCCCACGCCTGGCGTGCGCCGTGATCACGGCGAAGTAAGCCTGCCGGCCAGGACCTGCTCCGCCCGGGCCAGGTCCTGCACGGTGTCCACATCGGTCACCGCGCCTTCGTCATCGACTTCCACCAGCCGCGACCGGCCCTGCGCCTGCTGCTCGCGCACCACGCTGGCGGCGCCCTGCTCTCCCGCCAGGGCCAGCAGGCCCGGCAGGCATTGCGCCGAAAAAGCCACCGGGTGACCGCGCTCGCCCTCGTGCACCGGCACGGCCACCGCACAGCCGTACAGCGCAGCCGCCATCCTGCGCAGGGTTTGCGGCCGCACCAGGGGCAGATCCCCGGGCAGCACCAGCCAGCCGGGCGCATCTGCCGTGGCACGCACAGCCGCCGCGATCGAATCCCCCATGCCCGGGTGGCCCGCATCCTCCAGGTGCCAGGGCAGGCCGCTGGCGCGCACGGCGGCCAGCGTGTGCTCCAGCACCGGCAGGCCATGGAGCAACGCGCTCAGCTTGTGCACGCTGCCACCTGAAGCCGCAAAGCGCTCGCCCCGGCCGGAGGCCAGCACCAGCACCACGGGGGATGGCAGCGGTTGCGGTGCCATCGTCACGCCATCTTGAACGGCAGCTCACGCGGCGTCTTGCCCGTGAGTTGCGCAATGGCGTTGGCAAATGCCGGCGCCAGCGGCGGCAGCCCGGGCTCGCCCATGCCCGTGGGCGGTTCTGCGCTGGGCACGATGTGCACGGCCACCTGCGGCATGTCGGTGATGCGCGGCACGGCGAAGTCGCCGAAATTGCTTTGCTCCACCACGCCGTCCTTGAGCGTGATGGCACCGCCCGGCAGGCACATCGACAGGCCCATCAGCGCCCCGCCCTGCACCTGGGCCTCCACGCTTTTCGGGTTGACCGCCAGGTTGCAGTGCACACCGGCCGTGATGCGGTGCAGCTTGGGGGCACCATCCTTGACCGAGGCCTCGACCACATAGGCCACGACCGACTGGAAGGATTCGTGCACCGCCACGCCCCAGGCGCGGCCCGCGGCCAGCTTCTTCTTGCCATAGCCGGACTGGGCCACCGCGAGCTGCAGCGCCGCCTTGTGGCGGGGGTGCTTGTCGCCCATCAGGCGCAGGCGGTAGGCCACGGGGTCCTGCTTGGTGGTGCGGGCCACCTCGTCGATCAGCGTCTCCATGGCGTAGGCCGTGTGGGTGGAGCCCACGCTGCGCCACCAGAGCACTGGCACGTTGACCTGTGGGTGGTGGACCGAAAGCTTCATGGGCACATCATAGGGCTCCTTCATGCCTTCGATGGCCGTGGCGTCGATGCCGTTCTTGACCATGAAGCCCTCGAACGGCGAACCCTTGACGATGGACTGGCCCACGATGGTGTGGTCCCAGGCCAGGATCTGGCCCTGGGCGTCGAAACCGATCTCGGCGCGGTGCACATGCATGGGGCGATAGTAGCCGCCCTTGATGTCGTCCTCGCGGCTCCAGAGCGTGCGCACGGGCACCGCCAGGCCGGCGCCCAGCGCGGCTTTGGCCACGCCGCAGGCCTCTACCACGTAGTCGCTGGTGGGAATGGCACGGCGGCCAAAGCCGCCCCCGGCCATCTGCGTGTGCACCTTGACGTTCTGCGGCTGCAGGCCCAGGGCCTGGGCGGCGGCCACCGCGTCCAGGCCGGGCATCTGCGTGCCCATCCACAACTCGGCCTTGTCGCCAGCCAGCAGCACGGTGCAGTTGAGCGGCTCCATGGGGGCATGGGCCAGGTAGGGGAAGACGAACTCGGCGCTGATCTTGTGCGGCGCATTCGCCAGCGCGGCCGTGTCGGCCTGCATGGCGACCAGGCCGGGCTTGGCCGCGAGCGCGCGGTAGCTGGCCAGCAGGGCCGTGGTGTCGGGCTTTTCCACTGCGTCGGTGTTCCATTCCACCTTGAGCGCGTCGCGGCCCTGCTTGGCCGCCCAGTAGCCATCGGCGATCACCGCCACGCCCTCGCCGCCCCGGTCGGTGGGCACGCGCAGCACGGCCTTCACCCCCTTGACCGCCTTGGCGGCCGAGTCGTCCAGCGATTTGAGCTTGGCCGCGAACACCGGCGGGCGCGCCACCACGGCGGTCAGCATGCCGGGCAGGCGCACGTCGATGCCATAGTCCTGCAGGCCGCTGGACTTGGCCTTGGCGTCGAGCCGCCCCGTGGGCTGGCCGATCAGGCGGAACTGCTTGGGGTCCTTCAGGGTGACCTTCTCGGGCACCGGCAGCTTCATGGCAGCCTCGGCCAGCTCGCCGTAACCCAGCTTCTTGCCGCCGGGCCCCACGACAAAGCCGTTCTGCGTGCGCAGGGCCGATGCGTCCACGCCCCACTGCGCCGCCGCGGCCGACACCAGCATGGCGCGGGTGCGGGCACCGAGTTCGCGGTACTGGGTGTAGGAGTTCTTGATGGAGTTGGAGCCGCCCGTGAGGTGCAGGCCCATGGCCGGGTCGGCATAGGCGATGTTGGCGTCGCCGTGCGTGCTGCGCACCTTGGACCAGTCGGCATCGAGCTCCTCGGCCAGGATCATGGGCAGGCCGGTCTGCACGCCCTGGCCAAAATCCAGCCGGTTGATGGTGACGGTGACGATGCCATCGGGCTCGATGCGCACAAAGGCCGAAGGCTGCTGGAAGGGCTTGAGGCCGGCGGCCGGCGCAGCTGCCGTGCCCTGCGCGACGGAGGCCAGCGGAAACGCGCCCAGGGCGAAGCCGGTGGCCGCCGTGACCTTGAGAAAGCTGCGGCGCGCCAGGCCTTCGGCCAGGCCCGCTTCGGCAGGCCCCTCCTGGGATTTCTCCAGCAGCGCGAGCAAATGGCGGGGCATGTGGGCCTGAACGGTGTCGGGATGGAAATGCATGGTGTGCGCTCCTTCAGGCCAGGGTGCGGGCGGCATCATGGATGGCCGCGCGGATGCGTACATAGGTTCCACAGCGGCAGACATTGCCGGCCATGGCGGTATCGATGTCGGCGTCGCTGGGCTTCTTCTTGCCCTTGAGCAAGGCGGTGGCGCTCATGATCTGACCGCTCTGGCAGTAGCCGCACTGCGCCACGTCGTGCTTGACCCAGGCGGCGTGCACGGCCTTGCCCACCTTGTCGCTGGCCGCGATGGCCTCGATGGTGGTGATCTTCTGGCCCGCAGCGGCCGAGATCGGCGTGATGCACGAACGGATCGGCGCGCCGTTCAGGTGCACGGTGCAGGCGCCGCACAGGGCCTGGCCGCAGCCGAACTTGGTGCCGGTCATGCCCAGCGTGTCGCGCAGGGCCCAGAGGATGGGGGTGGATTCATCGGCATCCACAGCCGTTTCTTTGCCGTTGATATGGAGGGTGGGCATCGTGGGTTCTCCTTGGGGAGGTTTTTTTACAGTGCGGGGGGAACAGCAGGACGAAGGCAGCTTGAGCGCCGCCATCGACCAGGCAACGGGAACGCGGTAGGGGTTGCCATTTTTAAGAGAATATTTATTCGATTAAAGCGCAAATCGGCGGATCATGCTTTGAGTGCATCCCAGCACAGGCCGAAGGCCATCTGGTGCAGGGCATCGTCGTCGGGCAGCACGCCGGTGCGTATCAGGCCGGCGGTTTCGCGCACCGAGCCGATCAGGCTGGCGGTGAGCAGGGGCACGGGCACGGCCTTGAGGATCTCCTGCTGCTGGCCCTCCTGCATCAGGGCGTAGAAGCCGGCCATCAGGCGCGTGGAGAACTCGCGGTTGCCCTCGGTGAACCAGGGCGAGTTGTAGTACTGCTCCTGGAAGACCACCTCGGCATGCTGGTCCAGCCGGTGGCGCAGCAGGTTCTCCCAGATGCGGCGCACCCGGGCGCGGTACGGCAGGCTGGGCACCACGCCCTCCATGATGCGCGCGGCGGTAACGGTCTTGGCGTCCTGGTAGAGCTGGCTGATGAGCTCGTCCTTGGACGGGTAGTAGACGTAGAGCGTGCTGGTGGCGATGCCCGCGGCACGCGCGATCTGGGCCATGGTGAGCCCGCTCAGGCCGGTCTGACCCACCAGGTCGAAGGTGGCCTGCGCAATCGCGCGCTGCTTTTCATCGTCTTTGGGTTTCATCGCAACGCCAATATAAGCGAATTTTTATTCGGCAACAACCGGGCCCGACCGATCGTGCGCGCAAGGCGCCAAGCCCCGCCTTGGCGGCGTGCACAATCATGCCCATGACCACCTCCATCGCCGATCTGCGCAAGAGCTACGAGCGCGCCGAACTCAACGAAGACGCCTCGCATGCTGCGCCCCTGCAGCAGTTTGATCAATGGCTCCAGGAAGCCATTTCCGCCCAGGTGCCCGAGCCCAATGCCATGACCCTGGCCACCGTGGGCGGGGACCTGCGTCCCAGCACGCGCATCGTGCTCATCAAGGGCTATGACGAGCGCGGCATCGTCTGGTTCACCAACTACGACAGCCGCAAGGGCCGCCAGATCGCGGGCAACCCGTTTGCGGCGCTGCAGTTCCATTGGGTGGAGCTCGAGCGCGTGGTGCGCATCGAAGGCGTGGTGGAAAAGGTCAGTGACGAGGAAAGCGACGCCTACTTTGCCAGCCGCCCGCTCGACTCGCGCATCGGCGCCTGGGCCAGCCCGCAAAGCCAGGTGATCGCGGACCGCAGCGTGCTGGTGGCCAACGCCGCCAGGTACGGCGCGCAGTTCCTGCTGCGCCCTCCCCGCCCGCCACACTGGGGCGGCTACCGCCTGAAGCCCGAGCAGTGGGAGTTCTGGCAGGGTCGCAAGAGCCGCCTGCACGACCGGCTGCGCTACCGGCTCGACGGCTCCAACTGGGTGCGCGAGCGGCTGGCGCCCTAGACCAGAAAACGGGTCACCAAAATGATCACCACCGGCATGGTGATCAGCGCCAGCGCGGTCGACACGGCCACGCTGGCCGTCACCTCGTCCTGCGCCACCTCGTAGCGCTGCGAGAACAGGAACACGTTGGCCCCCACCGGCAGCGATGCCGCCACGACCATCACGGCCAGCGGCATGCCCGACAGGCCCATGGCCCAACCCACCGCGGCCATGGCCACAGGATGGACCAGGCACTTGACCAGCGCGATGCGCATGGCCGCGCGGAGATGGGTCCCCACCTTGGTGAAGGCCAGCGTCACGCCCACCAGCAGCAGCGCCAGCGGGCCCAGGGCCTGGCCCAGCAGTTCCAGCGGCTTGTCGATCACCAGCGGGATCGGCAGGCCGGTCTGCGCATACAGCAGGCCCACGATGATGGGCATGGGGATGGGGTGGATGATGCCGTTGCGCACCGCCATGAGCACGGTGCGCAGCATGGAGCGGCGTTCATGCCCCGGCGTACCCGCCCGCTCGCGCGCCGCCGCCAGCTCGAACACCACGGTGGCCGCGGTGAGCAGGATCAGCGCGTGCAGCGAGATCAGCGTGAACAGCGTGACCAGCCCGGCCTCGCCGAACACCAGGCCCACCAGCGGCACGCCGATCATCACCGTGTTGCTGAACATGTTGGCCAGTGCCCGCGCCGCCGCCAGGCTGGTGAAGCCCAGCAGCAGCATGGTGCCGCCGAACACCAGCCCTGCCGCCGCAAAGTACGCGGCGATGGGCGCAAAGTCCACGTCCCCCAGGTGCACCGAACTCATGGTTCGGAACAGCAGCGCTGGCGTCAGCACCATGAACACCAGGTTAGAGAGATCCTTGACCGAGCCCGCCCTGATCCAGCCCTGGTGCCCCGACAGAAATCCGATGGCAATGAACAGAACGACGGGGATCAGGGAGGCGAAGACGGGGGAATTCACGGTGCAGCGGCGCGCGGGGAGGGAGACAGCGAGTGTAGTACCCGCAAGGGTTTTCCCTCGGAGGCTGAAAGGCTCTCAGCCTCTCAGTCCAATCCGTCGAACACTGCGTCGTCAGGGCCCACATGGGAGGGCGAGCGCCAGCCGGCATCGCGCATCGAGCGCGCCACCTGGTTCTCCACCCCCATGAGCACTGCGAACAAGGCCATGCGCACGGGGATGCCGTTGTCCGTCTGGCGAAAGATGGCCAGGCGCGGGTCGTGGTTGAGGTCGGTGGAAAGGTCGTTGGCACCGGGCCGCCCGTCGCGCGGCAGCGGGTGCATGAGGATGGTGTCGGGTTTGCACAGCTCGTCCACCAGCGACTTGCGGATCTGGAACTCGGGCGTGTAACCCTCGATGGCCTCGCCCACGAAGCGCTCCTTCTGGATGCGCGTGGCATAGACCACGTCGGCACCGCGCAGGCCGTCCTGCAGCGAGGTGGTCTGCTCGATCACATGGCCGTTGCGCGCCACCAGCTCCAGCAGGTAGGCGGGCATCTCCAGCGACGGCGGGGCCACCAGGCTGAACTTGAGCCCCTTGTAGAGCGCCAGCAGGCGGATCAGCGAGTGCACGGTGCGGCCGTACTTGAGGTCGCCCACCAGGGCCACGTGCGTGCCATCGACCAGCTTGCCCAAGCGCGAGAACTCGCGCTGGATGGTGTAGAGGTCGAGGATGGCCTGGCTCGGGTGCTCGCCCGGGCCATCGCCCGCATTGATCACGGGGATGTTGGTGGCGCGCGCGAACTCGGCCACAGCGCCCTGCTCCGGGTGGCGCACCACCAGCGCATCCACATAGCCGGCCATGACGCGGCTGGTGTCGTAGATCGACTCGCCCTTGGCCATGGAGGAAAAGGTGAACCCCGTCGTGTCGCACACCGTGCCGCCCAGCCGGCAGAACGCGGCGCCAAAGCTCACGCGCGTGCGCGTGCTGGCCTCGAAGAACAGGCTGCCCAGCACAGCGCCCTCGAGCACGCGCGAGACCTTCTGGCGCCGGGCGATGGGCTGCATCAGGTCGGCCACCTGGAACAGTTCCTCCAAGCTGCCGCGGTCGAACTGGCCCACCGAGAGCAGATGCGGCCGGCCCTCGGCCGCGATGCGCTGGGCCAGCGGCTGGGCCGTGGGCGCCCTGCCCCGCTGCGTGCCGGCGCTTGCCGCTTCGTGCGTGAGGAGGATCTCGGAGACGAACTTCTCCACCATCTCCGGCATGCTGCGCGACTCGCCCGAATCGGCCGGCAGCAGCCAGGTATCGAGGGCCCGGCGGCGCACGCCCAGCCGGTCGGAAAACGCATCACGCGTCAGGTTGAGGCGGCGCATCGCGTCGCGCAGGAAGTCTTGCTGGCTGTTCATGCCAGCAATTATACGCAATGAGCAGTTTTATAAAACGCATTGCGTATATATTTCATGCGCACGATGGATGTAACTCAGATCTTGAACTAAGGTAAACCCAGGCCCCGGTAGCTGCCAGAAGAGTAGGATGAAAGCATTTGTTACAGCCATCGGGCGCAGCTTGCGATGACGGCTGGACAAGCCCACGATAGAGATGCCATGACAAGACCCCCACCATGTGCAGGACGCAGTCGGCTTGCCCTCGGGTTGTGCATGGCTGCCTGCCTAGCGCCCGGGGCCCAGGCCGATGTCGCCCAGTTGCCGCTGGAGCAATTGATGCAGATGGAGGTCCGCACCGCGAGCCGCTACCTGCAAAGCGCACTCGAGGCCCCGGCTGCGGTCAGCGTCGTGACCGCGGAAGACATCCGCACCTTCGGGTACCGCAATCTGGCCGAGATCCTGGCCAGCATGCGCGGGCTGTATGTCTCCTATGACCGGTCCTACCACTACCTGGGCATGCGCGGCTTTTCCACGCCGGGGGACTACAACACCCGGGTGCTGCTGCTGGTCGATGGGGTGCGGTTCAACGACAACCTGTACGACCAGGCGCCGGTGGGCACGGATTTCCCGATCGACATCGACCTGATCGAACGCGTGGAGTTCGTGCCCGGGCCGAGTGCGGCCGTCTATGGGGCGAATGCCTTTTTTGGCGTGCTCAACATCATCACGCGCGAAGGCCGGCAGCTCGAGGGCGCCCAGGTCAGCACCGAACTGGGCAGCCACGGCCACGCCGGGTTGCGCTTTACGCTGGGCACGGTGGACGGGCATGGCGGCGACTGGCTGGTGTCCGCATCGCGCTCCACGACCCGGGGCGAGGACCTCTACTTTCCGGCCTACGATACACCCGCCCAGAACCAGGGCATCGCGCAGGGCCTGGACTACGATCGCAGCACCCGCTTCTTCGCCAAGTGGCGGCGCGGGGGCGTGACGCTGTCCCTGTCGCACGGCGAGCGCCAGAAGGGCTTGCCCACGGCGGCCTTCTCGCAAGTGTTCAACGACCGGCGCTCCCGCGTGGCCGACTCCAGCACCCGCCTTGCGGCAGAGTACGCCGGGCAGTGGAACCCCACCCTGCATTTCACGGCAAGGCTCCACGGCGGCCAGTACCGGTATGTGGGCGACTATGTCTACGACTACCCGCCCGTCACCACCAACCGCGACATCGGTAGCGGCCGCTGGGTGGGCTCGGAGCTGCAGTGGGTGAGCACCGCATTCCAGCGGCAAAAGATCTCCTGGGGCGTGGACTACCGGCGCGACCTGGACATCACGCAGCGCAACCTGGACCTCACGCCCGAAGCACACTACCTCAACAAGAGCAGCAGCGGTGACGTCATGGGCGTCTACCTGCAGGACGAGGTCGCGCTGCGCCCCGACCTGGTGCTGCACGCCGGGCTGCGCTGGGGCAAGCACTCGGACAGCCAGGGCAGCCTGCACCCGCGGCTGGGCCTGGTGTACCTTGTGGGGCCGGCAACGGCCCTCAAGCTGCTGTACGGCACGGCCTACCGGCCACCCAACGCCTATGAGCGCGACTACCGCGTGGAAACCCCCGGCGGCGTGGTCGGCACGGCCAGCCTGCGCTCCGAGCGCATCCGCACCACGGAACTGGTGCTGGAGCATGCCCCGTCGGGCGCCTCGCGCGCGCTGCTCACGGTGTTCCAGTCGCGCGTCTCGCACCTGCTGGCGATCGGCGAGGCACTGCAGGCCGACCGGTTCATGTTCGGCAATGCCAACAGCGTCGGCGTGTACGGAATGGAAACCGAGATCGAGCAGCGCCTGGGGCCCGACGCCCGGCTGCGCCTGGCCTACAGTTGGCAGCGCGCCCGCGATGCCCTGACGCGGGAGACCCTGGCCAATTCGCCCCGACACCTGCTGAAGGCGCAGTGGTCCAGCGCCATCGGCAGCGCCGACGCTGCGCCATGGGCCCGCGGGCGTTTCGGGGTGGAAGCCATCGCCATCGGCGCGCGCAACACCCTGGCTTCGCGCCTGCCGGCCCACGCGCTGGCCAATCTGACCTACACCACGCGGCTGGCGGGCACGGATGTCTCCCTCGGGGTGTACAACCTGTTTGACCGGAGGTTTGCCGACCCTGCGTCCTTCGAGATCCGCGGCGACTCGCTCCTGCAGGACGGCCGGACCCTGCGCCTCAAGCTCACCTATGCGTTCTAGGCCATGCCGTACCTGCACCGCCTGTACCAAGCCCTCCTGGTGGGGTTGTGCGTACTCGCGTGCGACCCCGGAGTGGGTGCGCAGGAGCGGGTGGGCGAAAACGAGCTGAAGGCGGCCTATGTCTTCAACTTCATCCAGTTCGTCGAGTGGCCCCAGGGCGATGGCCGCGCCGGTGCCGACTGGACCATCTGCGTATCACCCTTCAGCCCCCTGAAGCGCAGCCTGCTGGCACTGGAGGGGCGGCCCGCACGCAAGGACAATCCGATCCGCATCCGGCTTTGGGAAGCCACCGAGCTCAACGACTGCCGCGTGCTGGTCCTCAGCGGCGCAGACACCGACCGCGCTCTGCGCGCATTGCGCGCCGTGCCCGGCAGAACGGCCGTGCTGACCATCACCGACGATGCGGCCGCCGCCGCGCCGGAGATCATGATCGTCCTGCACCGCGAGGGCGACCGCATCGTCTTCGACATCAATGCCGATGCCATCGGCAAGGCGGGCCTGTCGGTCAGCTCGCGCCTGCTGCGCCTGTCCAGGGGGGCCCGATGAGAGGCCCCGACAGCCCGAACAGCCCGGCCACAGCCGCCGACTCGGAGCAGCTGTCATCGCGCGTGGTGGCGACCGGGCTGCTGGCCACCGGGCTGGCCCTGCTGACCATGGTGCTGGCCCTCACGGCCTTCGATTACTGGAGCAGCCGCAAGGCCATGCTCGCCGACAGCCGGGTGGAAGCCTCCATCGTGGCCGACAACGTCTCCACGGCCGTGATGTTCCGCGATGCGCATACGACGGAAGAGATCCTGGGCGCCCTCAAGGCCTCGCCCATGGTGCTGATGGCCGCCATCTACGATGCCCAGGGCAGCCTCTTCGCCTCGTACCAGCGCGATGGCGACCAGGTGGCGCCCAGCGCCCTCCCGGGTGGTGGCAACGGGGATTTCGAATACCAGGGCCTGTCGCTGCTGGAGATGGCCAAGCCCGTGAAGTTCCGGGGCAAGAGCTCGGGCAGCATCTACCTGCGCAAGTCGATGGCCGAGGTCTACACCCAGCTGGTCATCCGCTTCGGCGGCGCGCTGCTGATCGCCGGGGGCACCATGGCCCTGGCCACCGCGCTGGTCCTGCGCAGCCGCGCGGCAGTCGGCGAGGCGGAACGCCGCCTGCAGGTGCTGGCCCACCAGGATGCCGTGACCGGCGTCGGCAACCGGCACTACTTCAACGAACGGCTGGCGCATGAAATCGCCCGGGCCGCCACGCTGGGCAGCAAGCTGGCGCTGGTCTACATCGACCTGGACAATTTCAAGACCCTGAACGACACCTTCGGCCATGCCGCCGGCGACGGCCTGCTGCGCCAGGTGGCGCAGCGCCTGCAGTCGGTGGTGCGCGCGGGCGACGACATCTGCCGCATGGGGGGTGACGAGTTTTCCGTGATCCTGCGGCTGGACATGGACGAGGCGGCGCTCGGCAACTATGGAGACCGCATCGTCGCCGTGTTCGAGAAGGGCTTTGTCGAGTCGGACCAGGAGGTGATGGTGACCTGCAGCGCGGGCATCGCCACCTACCCGGGGGACGCGCCGGACCGCGACAGCCTCATCAGCAGCGCCGATACGGCGATGTACCGGGCCAAGGACCTCGGCAAGAACCGCTGCGAGCGCTTCGACGCCTCCATGAACCTCGCTGCCGCACGGCGCCAGGCCATCGAGAAAGCCCTGCGCCAGGTACTGGAGGACGGGCAAGGCCTGGCCTTGCATTACCAGCCCGTGTTCTCGGCCACCGACCGCAAAATGATCGGCGCCGAGGCGCTGCTGCGCTGGACACACGCCCGGTTGGGCCCCATCCCGCCCCTGGAAGCGGTGATGGTGGCGGAGGAATGCGGCCTGATCGTGCACCTGGGCTACTGGGTGGTGCGCACCGCATGCCGGGATGCGGCCCGCTGGCAGGCCCAGGCGTCTTCCCCCTTGCGCGTGGCGGTCAACGTCTCGGCGCGGCAGCTGGGCGACCCGCAGTTCCTCGAGCGCGTGATGGACATCCTGCGCGAAGAGGGCCTGCCGGCCCACCTGCTGGAGATCGAGCTCACCGAGACCGTGCTCATGGAGAACATGGATGCCTGCGCCAGCATCCTGCACCGCCTGAGCCAGCTGGGCGTGCACCTGGCCATCGACGACTTCGGCACCGGCTACTCCTCGCTGGCCTACCTGCGGCGCCTGCCCATGAAACGCCTGAAGATCGACCGCAGCTTCATCCGCGACCTGCCCGAGCAGGAGCACAGCCGGATGATCGTCAAGGCCATCATCGCCCTCTCGCACGGCCTGGGCCTGGCAGTCACGGCCGAAGGCGTGGAGACCCCGGCGCAAATCGACTACCTGGTGGACGCCGGCTGCGATGTACTGCAGGGCTTTGCGTTTGCCCGGCCCATGCCGGTGGAGCAGTTCGAGGCGATGCAGGCAGTGCAATGGACCCAAGCCTGATGTGGCAGCGAGTCCGGGCCAGTGGCCGTGCGCCGCGGTCTCCTGGAAAGCGCGGGGTAAACTGCGGGCACCATGCCCACTTCGCCCACCAGAAACGGCCAGAAGGCACCGCTGTACCGCCGCGTGAACACCACGGCGCATGGCGTACACCACCTGTCTGGCGGGGACTACCGGGACGGGCGCAATGCCAGGGCGCCTGCTGGCGGCGACGGATTGCCGCCACCACCGCCGCGCGTTTCCATGCACGCAGGCAAGCGACGCGGGCTGGACTACACGCCGCTGTTCCGTTTCCTGCTGTCCAGGGTGGGCGCACCATGGAACGAGGTCCACAGCGAAGCCGTTGCACGCCTGGACCAGCAGGCTCCGATCTTCTGGATGGTCGCCCTGCGCAAGGAGGACTGGCAGGAATACGTGCGGCTGGGCGAGTCCAGCTACTTCAGCGGCCTGTGCGTGGATGCACTTGGCCTGCTGCAGCGGGTCAACCCCGGCCTGGGTCCCGACAGCCTGGCACCGCAGTGCAGCTGCTGCACCCACACCTTCAACGGCGTTCCCTTCACCCGGCGCTTCGAAGCGCCCTGACGGCGGGACTCAGCCGATCGCCGGGTAGCTCCCCGTGCCCTCGGGCCAGGCCGTCAGCACCTCGAAACCATCGGCCGTCACGGCCACCATGTGCTCCCACTGGGCCGACAGGGAATGGTCGCGCGTGACCACGGTCCAGCCGTCGGGCAGTTCCCGGGTTTCGCGCTTGCCGACGTTGATCATGGGCTCGATGGTGAAGACCATGCCCTCTTCGAGCGTGATGCCCTGGCCACGCTGGCCGTAGTGCAGCACCTGCAGGTCCTCGTGGTAGATCTGCCCGATGCCGTGGCCGCAGTAGTCGCGCACCACGCTGAAGCGCTCGCGCTCGGCCACGCTCTGGATGGCATGGCCCACGTCGCCCAGCGTGGCGCCGGGGCGCACCTGGCGGATGCCGGCGCACATGGCCTCGTAGGTGGTCTCCACCAGGCGGCGCGCCAGGCGGTTGGGCTCGCCCACGTAGTACATGCGGCTGGTGTCGCCGAACCAGCCATCCTTGATGACGGCCACGTCGATGTTGATGATGTCGCCCTTCTTGAGCACCTTGTCGGCCGCGGGCACGCCGTGGCAGACGACATGGTTGACGGAGGTGCACAGCGTCTTGGTGAAGCCCTGGTAGCCGATGTTGGCCGGGGTGGCCTGCAGCTCGTGCACGATGAATTCGCGGCAGCGGTCGTCCAGTTCTTCGGTGGACACACCGGGCTGCACGTAGGGGCCGATCATCTGCAGCACCCGGGCCGCCAGCTGGGCGGCAATGCGCGACTGGGCGATCTCGGCGGGCGTCTTGATGATCACCTGGGGGTGTCGGGCGCCCATCACTGCACCCGCCGTACCTGGAGGCTGGATTGGCTGCCGCTGC
>NZ_AKJX01000102.1 GCF_000276605.1 Acidovorax sp. CF316
GCATGCCCCCGCCGTTCCAGCGCGGCAGCGCGGCGCTGGCCCGGGGGGCGATGCGCACGTAGGCCGTCATCTGCTGGGTGCGCACCAGCTCCAGCAGGCGGCCCGCGAACATGAACACGTCGCCCTTGCGCAGGCGGGCGATGAAGCTCTCTTCCACCGAACCCAGGCGCCCGCCGCTCACGAACTGCACCTGCATGCTGGCATCGCTCACGATGGTGCCGATGTTGCTGCGGTGGCGGCGCGCCAGCCGCGCATCGGGCACGCGCCACACGCCTTCCTCGTCGGGCACGGCGCGCTGGAAGTCGGGGTAGATGGCCAGCGAGGCCCCGCCCTGGCGCACGAACTGCAGGGCCCATTGCCAGTCATCGTCGGCCAGCGTGGCATAGGCCGGGGCGCGGCGCACCTCGGCCAGCAGCTCCGCGGGAACGAAGCCGCCGCCCAGTGCGATGGTGACCAGGTGCTGCACCAGCACGTCCAGCGGCGCGTGCGGCGTGTGCCGCTCTTCGATGCGGCCCAGCGCCAGCGCATGGCGCGCGGCGGCGGCCTCCACCAGCTCCAGGCTGTGCGTGGGCACCAGCGTGATGCTGGAGGTGCGCCCCGGTGCATGGCCCGAGCGGCCCGCGCGCTGCACCAACCGCCCCACGCCCTTGGCCGAGCCGATCTGCAGCACCTGCTCCACGGGCAGAAAGTCCACGCCCAGGTCCAGGCTCGAGGTGCAGACCACCGCCTTGAGCTGGCCGGCCTTGAGCCCGTTCTCCACCCAGGCGCGCACCTCCTGGCCCAGCGAGCCATGGTGCAATGCCAGTGTGCCGGCCCAGTCGGGCCGGGCCTCCAGCAGCGCCTGGTACCAGCGCTCGGCCTGCGAGCGGGTGTTGGTGAACACCAGGGTGGACGCACAGGCCTCGATGGACTGCACCACCTGCGGCAGCAACGCCAGGCCCATGTGGCCGGCCCAGGCAAAGCGGTCCACCTTGGCCGGCAGCATCACGTCGACCTGCAACGCCTTGTCGATGCGGCCCTGCACCAGCACGGCGGGCGGCACTGCGGGTGCGCCCGGCACCGGGCGGGGCAGCAGCGTATCCAGCGCCTCCTGCAGGTTGCCCAGCGTGGCCGACATGCCCCAGACCTGCAGGGTCGGGTTCCAGCCCGACAGGCGCGCCAGCGCCAGCTGCGCCTGCACGCCGCGCTTGTTGCCCACCAGCTCGTGCCACTCGTCCACCACCACCAGCCGCACGTGGCGCAGGCGCTCGTGCGCATCGGCGCGTGCCAGCAGCAGCGAGACGCTTTCGGGCGTGGTCACCAGCAGCGTGGGCAGGCGCCGGTCCTGTGCGGCGCGCTCGCCACTGGCGGTGTCGCCGGTGCGCAGGCCGCTGGTCCAGTCCGGCGCCAGATCGGGCAGGGGCGCGACCAGCGCACGCAGCGTATCGGCCGCCAGGGCGCGCATGGGGGTGATCCACAGCACCGTGAGCGGCGGCGCTGCCGCGCGGCGCGTGCGCAGGGCCGTGCGCGCACTGGCCTGTGCAGTCGGTGCCACGGGCTCGCCTGCCAGCGCCAGGTGCTGAAGCGCGCCCAGCCACACGGCATAGGTCTTGCCCGCGCCGGTGGTGGCATGCAGCAGCCCTGAGCGGCCTTCGCCCATTGCGCGCCACACCTCCTGCTGGAAGCCGAAGGGCTGCCAGCCGCGCGTGGCCATCCAGCCAGCAGCCGCGCTCGCGGCCACCGTGGGCAGCGGCTTGCGCGGGCGGCGGGCCGTGCTCATGCGGCAGTGTCCTGCCCTGGCAGTAGGGCCACCAGGGTCTGCAGGGTATCGGCCTCAGCCACGGTCTTGTCCTGGCGCCAGCGCAGCATGCGCGGGAAGCGCACGGCGATGCCGCTCTTGTGGCGCGGGCTCCTGCCGATGCCCTCGAAGCCCAGCTCGAAGACCATGGTTGCATCCACGCTGCGCACGGGGCCGAAGCTCTCGCGCGTGGTCTTGCGGATGATGGCGTCCACTTGGCCGATCTCCACGTCCGTCAGGCCCGAATAGGCCTTGGCGAACGGCACCAGCTGGCGCTCGGGGTCGTCCTGCGGCCCGTTCCACACGGCAAAGGTGTAGTCGCTGTACAGGCTGGCGCGGCGGCCGTGGCCGCGCTGGGCGTAGATGAGCACCGCGTCCACGCTCATGGGGTCGATCTTCCACTTCCACCACACGCCCACGTCCTTGGTGCGGCCCACGCCGTAGTGCGCCTGGCGGTGCTTGAGCATGAAACCCTCGGTGCCCATGCCGCGCGCGGCTTCGCGCTGGCGCGCCAGGTCCGGCCAGTCGGCGCCCTGCAGCAGCGTGCTCAGGCGCAGGCCCGGTTGCGCGGCGGGAGCGATCGCCGCCGGGTCGGGCTGCAGCGTGGCCTCCAGCAGAGCGCGGCGTGCCTCTTGGGGCTGCTGGCGCAGGTCCTGCCCCGCATGTTCGAGCAGGTCGTAGGTGACCTGCACCACGGGCAGCTCGCGCAGCAACTTGGGTCCCAGGGTCTTGCGGCCCAGGCGCTTTTGCAGGTCGGCGAAGGGGCGGGGCTGGGGCTCATCGGGCAGCCACACCAGGATCTCGCCGTCCACGACCGTGCCATCGGGCAGGGCCGCCATCGCGGCCTCGGCCAGTTCGGGAAAGCGGTCGGTCACCAGCTCCTCGCCGCGCGACCAGACCCACACCGCGCCCGCACGCCGCACGATCTGCGCGCGGATGCCGTCCCACTTCCACTCCACCATCCAGTCACCGGGCGCGCCCAGCAGCGCAGGCATCTCGGCCACGGGCTGGCTGAACGGGTGCGCCAGGAAGAAGGGGTAGGGCTGGCCCGCCATGCCCGCATCCACGGCGGCGCCCGCGTCGCCATCCGCGGCCTCCTCCACGGGCGCCACCAGCGCCTCGTAGTCGTCCGCCCGGGGCTGTCGGCCGATCTGCGTGTAGCCCATGAGCCGGTGCGCGATGCGCTTGGGGTCCAGGGCACTCACCGTGGCCAGCGCCTGTGTGACCTGCAGGCGCGACACCCCTACGCGGAAGTTGCCGGTGATGAGCTTGAAGTACACAAAGCGCTGCTCCGGCGCCAGCATGTCCCACTGCGTGCGCAGGCGGGCATCGGCCTCCTCGGGTGCCAGGGCGCGCAGGGGCAGCAGCTGGGCCATCCACGCGGCCAGCGGCAGGTCCACGGGCTGCACCGGGGGCGGCAACAGCAGGGCCAGGGTTTCGGCCAGATCGCCCACGGCCTGGTAGCTTTCTTCGAACAACCATTCGGGCAGTTCGGCCGCCTCCTGCGCCAGGGCCTTCAGCCGCTTGGTGGGCACCATCTGGCGCGGTTTGCCCCCGGCCAGGAAGTAGGTGGCCCAGGCGGCATCGGCCGGCGGTGCCACGCGCAGGTAGGCCACCAGTGCCGCCAGCTTGGCAGACTGCCCGGTGGTGGCATCGAGCGCCTGGAACAGCTGGGCAAAGGCCTTCATGCAGCAGCCTCGGGAGCCGTTGCATCGGCCTGCGCTGGCGGCGCAGCACCTGCATCATCCTCGTTGTCGTCGGCGCCGTACTCGGTCATGAACACCTGCGCATCCAGGCCTTGCTCGCACAGCCAGCGCACCATCACCTCGGTACTGCCGTGGGTGACGATGATGCGCTCGGCCCCCGTGGCGCCGATGGCCTTCTGCAGGCTCGGCCAGTCCGCATGGTCGCTCATCACGAAGCCCCGGTCCACGCCGCGGCGGCGGCGCGCGCCGCGCACCAGCATCCACCCGCTGGCAAAGGCATCGGAATGCTCGCCAAAGCGCTTGAGCCAGGGCGTGCCCGCCGCCGAGGGCGGTGCCAGCACCAGCGCGCGGCGCAACTCGGACTTGGTGACGCCCGGTTCCGTCACGCGCAGGGTGGGCGGCAGCGCCACGCCCGCCGCGCGGTACACGGCATTGAGCGGGTCCACCGCGCCATGCACGACGATGGGGCCGATGCCCGCATCCACCCCGTGCAGCAGCCGCTGCGCCTTGCCGAAGGCGTAGGCATACAGCACGCTGGCCTTGCCCGCCGCCGCATTCGCGGCCCACCAGGCATTGATGTCGGCGAACAGCACGGGCTGCGACGGCCAGCGGTAGATGGGCAGGCCGAAGGTCGACTCGGTGATGAAGGTGTGGCAGCGCACCGGCTCGAAGGGCGGGCAGGTGCCGTCGTCCTCGAGCTTGTAGTCGCCCGAGGCCACCCACACCTGGCCGCCATGCTCCACCCGCACCTGGGCCGAGCCCAGCACGTGTCCCGCCGGGTGCAGCGACAGGCGCACGCCGTGGTGGTCGATGGCGTCGCCATAGGCCAGCGTCTGCAGATCGATGTCTGCGCCCAGCCGGTTGCGCAGCGTCCCCTCGCTGTCGGTGTGCGCCAGGTAGTGCGCCGAGCCCATGCGCGCATGGTCCGAGTGCGCGTGCGTGATCACGGCCCGCTCCACCGGCCGCCAGGGGTCGATGAAGAAATTGCCGGCCGGGCAGTACAGGCCTTCGGGGCGGTGGACGATGAGGTCGCTGGGCATGGGCGCGGTGGGTGGGCTGTCCATCCTAAGCGCTGGGTGCGGCCGGTTGGCAGTGCACGCCGCAAATCGCAGCCATGTCCTACACGCTGCCTGGTGGGTGGCGACGCGCTTGGTGGGGCGACAAGTCCTCACTAAGATGGTTATAGAAATCCGACGAGGTGCCCATGCCCCTTTTGCCGACCCCGATGAAGGCCTGCGCCCTGGCGCTCGCAGGCCTCCTGGCGTCCACCGTGCCCGCCCATGCGCAGGAGGCCCGCACCAACGCCTTCAACGACCCCTTCCTCCAGGTCACCGCCGCCATCCCCGGCTGCCCCGTGCCCGAGGGCCCTCTGTACACCGAAGCCGAGGTGCGCGAGCTGGCCCATGTGCGCTCGCAGCATGGCGGCAGCTGCCACCGCGTGGGGCGCTGCCGGCTGCCCAACTCCTACCTGTACGACGCCGAGATCATCCCGCGCGTGCAGCGCTACGTCCGCGAGGAGGGGCGCTTCGACGACACCAGCGTGTGGGTGCTGGGCGAGCGGCGCCTGGTCACGCTGATGGGCTGCGTGCAGTCGGCTGAGCAGGCGCGGGCGCTGGAAAAGGCCGTGGAGCTGGTGGACGACGTGATGGGCGTCATCAACCTGCTGCAGGTGGGAACCGAGCGGCGCGCGGCGCGGTACCCCCTTGCCAAGTAGGTACTGGTAGATACCGCAGTTGCGGCATTTGCGCAATCCGCCATGACGCGCAATTGCGCGGCGGAACCACACTGCCTGGACGGGGGCTTTTGCGCGCGCCCGTCCTGCTGCATATTGCCGATTCCTCCGAACACTCCTGTCTTGCAAAGGAAACCCCCATGCACTTCAAGCACTCCCTGCTCGCGGCCGCCACCCTGGCCCTGGCAGCCATCGCCCCCACCGTGTCGGCAAAACCGTTCAAGTGGGCCGGGTCCACCGACATCCAGACCATGGACATCCACTCGCAGAACAGCGCCCTGGGCAACGGCATCCATGCGGCGGTGTACGAGTCGCTGGTGATGTTCAACAGCCGCACGCTCAAGGTCGAGCCGCTGCTGGCCACCTCGTGGCAGCAGGTCAGCCCCACGCAACTGCGCGTGAAGCTGCGCCAGGGCGTGAAGTTCAGCGACGGCTCGGCCATGACCGCGGACGACGTGGTGTTCTCGCTGCAGCGCGCCATGAGCAAGAGCTCCACCTACGCCATCTACACCCAGGGCATGGACCGCATCGCCAAGGTGGATGGCGAGACCATCGACATCTTCCTGAAAAACCCCAACCCGGTGCTGCTCAACCAGCTGACCGAGCTGCGCGTGATGAGCAAGGCCTGGTCCGAGAAGAACAACGCCGTGGAGCCCAAGGACATCAAGTCCAAGGACGAGACCTTCTCGCACCGCAACGCCATGGGCACCGGGCCCTTCGTGCTCAAGGAGTGGGTGCCCGACCAGAAGCTGGTGTTCGCCGCCAACCCGCAGTGGTGGAACGCCGGCAAGACCGAGGGCAACGTGACCGAGATCGTCTACACGCCCATCAAGTCCGAGGCCACACGCATCGCGGCCCTGCTCTCGGGCGAGGTCGACATGGTGCGCGAAGCCAATCTGCAGGACCTGGAGCGGCTCAAGGCCAACCCCAACATCAAGGTCATGGAGATGGTCGAGAACCGCACCGTCTACCTTGCCCTGGACCAGTTCCGCGACGAGCTGCAGGGCAGCAGCGTGAAGGGCAAGAACCCGCTCAAGGACCTGCGCGTGCGCAAGGCCCTGTACCAGGCCATCGACGTGGCTACTCTGCAGCGCGTGACCATGCGCGGCATGTCCAAGCCCACGGGCGCCATGGTCTCGCCCCTGGTCAACGGCTGGACCGAGGCGGTGGACAAGCGCCTGCCCTACGACGTCAATGCCGCCCGGGCGTTGCTGGCCGAGGCAGGTTACAAGGACGGTTTCGAGGTCGACTTTGCCTGCAGCAACAACTCCATCATCCAGGACGAGAACCTGTGCCAGGCCATCACCTCGATGTGGGCGCGCGTGGGCGTCAAGGCCAAGCTGCGCACCCTGCCGTCGGTGACCTACTACCCCATGGCCCAGCGGCACGAGGCCAGCATCGCGCTGCTCAGCTGGGGCGTGCCGACCTTCGATGCGCTGTACACCCTGCAGTCGCTCACGCGCACCAAGACCACGGGCGGCGACGGCAACTACAACCTGGGCCGCTACAGCAACGAGCGCATGGACTACGTCGTGGACCGCGTGAAGACCGAGATCGACCAGCCCGTGCGCAACCGCCTGCTGACCGAAGGCCTGCAGCTGCAGAACGACACCGTGGCCAATATCCCCCTGCACAACCAGATGCTGGCCTGGGCCATGAAGAAGAACGTCGAACTCGTCCAGCGCCCCGACAACCGCATCGACTGGCGCCTGATAAAGGTCAATTAACCCCATGAGTCGCTTCGCGCCTCGGTGTGCCCGCCAGAGGCGGCCACTCTTCGTGCCGTCCAGACCTGCGCAGGCAGGTCTGGAGCCGCGGCACCCAGCCCCTTTCTCTCAAATCGCTGCGCGATTTGGGAAGGGGGACGCCCCCAGCGCGGCGGGGCGGCCCTTGCGCGGGGGCACTGGCGTCGGGCGCGCCAGTTGCGCCGGCTTGCGCTTGCTGTTGATGCGGGTTCTGGGGGCCCCCTGCGCGATGGAAGGTCAGACAGCGTCGAGCGGGAACACCGGCCGGCGCACGTTCTTGAAAGGGAACAGTGCGTAGTTGGAGCTGGTCACGCCCGTGGGGCTGTCGCATTCGACCAGCGCGTGCGACAGCGGCACGAACACCGGGCGGCAGTACATGCGCGACTTGAGCAGCACGAAGCGGTGCGCCGTGGGGTCCACGCCCACGCACGAGAACACGCCCAGGTCCCAGGGCTCGTGGGTCTTCTCGGTCACCACGATTTGTGCGCTGCCGGTGTCGAACAGCACGGTGCGCCCCATCGCGCAGCGCTGCCCGGTGTAGATGGGCCCGGTCACGGTGTACTCGCCGTCGCTGATGGCGCGCACCGTGCCGGTCAGCGCCACGGGCTCCTTGGACACGTTGAGCTGGGTGAGCGGCACCTTGTTGCCCAGGCGCACGGTGCACTGTGCGCCCACGCCGGCCGCCACGAGCTCGGCCACCGCCTCGGGGTCGCACAGCGGGCCCACGGCGATGTCCGACAGGCCCTCGGTGAGGGCGGCCTGCAACACGTCCATGGAATCGCAGGTGCCGCCGGACATGCAGTTGTCGCTGTGGTCCAGCAGCAGCACCGGGCGCTCGGCGCCTTGCGCCAGGGTCTGCGCGCGCTGCAGGGAGTCGGCCAGGGGCTCGCTGTCGTAGACGAACTCGGCGCGCTCCTGCCAGATGGTGGCCGCGATGCGGTCGGCCACGGCCTGGGCTGCTTCGGGCGCATCGGCAAGGCCGGTGACCACCACGCTCATGAACGGCGCCTCGATGTCGGCCAGCGAGAACCCCGCGAACACCGAGACGGCGGGCACGCCATCGGCCTCGGCAGCGCGGGCGGCGTCCACCGCACGCAACATGGCGCCCTCCAGCGTGGTGCTGCGCAGGGTGTGGCCCATCATGGGCAACTGGTGCCAGCGCACGCCGTAGCGCGCCTGGCCCGGCAGCATGGCCAGCAGCAGGCGCCCGGCATGCTCGCCCGTCTCGTACATGTCGATGTGCGGGTAGGTCTTGAAGCCCACCATGACGTCGGCGTTGGCGACCATCTTCGGTGTGATGTTGCCGTGCAGGTCCAGCGCCACGCCGATGGGCACGCCGGGCGCCGCGGCGCGCACGCGCGCGAGCAGGTCGCCCTCGCCATCGGGGCTGTTCTCGGCCACCATGGCGCCGTGCAGGTCGAGCAGGATGGCGTCGCAGCCGGGGGCGGCCTCCACGATGCGGCGGGTCAGCTCGTCGTAGGCGGCGGCATGCACCGGGCCGCTGGGGTTGGAGGTGGCCGACACCGGCGTGACCAGCGTGGCGCCCAGGCCCTGCGCCAGGTCGATGAAGGCCGCCATGGCCGTGCGCATGCCCAGGTTGTCGCGCAAGGCGTCCTCGCCGTAGGTGGGCGCGAACGCCGCAAGCGGCGTGGGCACGGGCGAGAAGGTGTTGGTCTCGTGGTTCAGGCGGGCGATGAGGATCTTCATGCGGCGACCACCTGGGCGCTGCGCAGCATGGCCTGCAGCAGTACGTTGCAGCCGGCCTCCAGGTGCTCGGGCTCGGCGTCCTCGATCTCGTTGTGGCTGATGCCGTCGGCGCAGGGCACGAAGACCATGGCGGTGGGCGCCAGGCGCGCCAGGTACACCGCGTCGTGCCCGGCACCGCTGACCACGTCCATCGCGCTGTAGCCCAGCGCCTGGGCATCGGCGCGCACGCCTTCGACCAGCGCGGGCGCAAACGGCTGCGGCGGGAAGTACACCACCTGCTCCACCGCGATGGGCGTGCGGCCGGCCGTGCCGATGCGCTCGCAGGCGGCGCGCAACGCGGCATCCATCTGCAGCAGCACGGCGTCGTCGGCGGCGCGCAGGTCCACCGTCATGCGCACGCTGCCCGGGATCACGTTGCGCGAACTCGGGAACACCTCCAGCACGCCCACCGTGCCGCGGGCGTGCGGCGCATGGGCCAGGGCGATGCGGTTCACCTCGGCCACCAGGGCGCTGGCGGCCAGCAGCGCATCGCGGCGCAGCTCCATGGGTGTGGGGCCGGCATGGGCCTCCATGCCCTGCACGCTCACGTCGTACCAGCGCTGGCCCAGGGCACCCTGGACCACGCCGATCACGCAGCCGTTGGCCTCCAGCACCGGGCCCTGCTCGATGTGCGCCTCGAAGTACGCGCCCACGGCCGGCGTGGGGCCGTCAGCGCCTGCATAGCCGATGGCAGTCAGTGCCTCGGCCACGCTGGTGCCCTGCGCATCGCGCTGGGCCAGCGCATGCTCCAGCGTGAAGGCGCCGGCGAACACGCCCGAGCCCATCATCACCGGCACGAAGCGCGAGCCTTCCTCATTGGTCCACACCGCCACCTCGATCGGGGCTTCGGTCACGATGCCGTGGTCGTTCAGCGTGCGCACCACCTCGATGCCGGCCAGCACGCCGTAGTTGCCGTCGAACTTGCCGCCCGTGGGCTGGGTGTCGATGTGGCTGCCGGTCATCACCGGGGGCAGGGCGTCGTTGCGCCCCGCGCGGCGCGCGAAGATGTTGCCGATGGCGTCGGTGCGCACGCTGCAGCCGGCCTCGCGCGCCCAGCGCACGAACAGGTCGCGGCCCTCGCCGTCGAGCGCGGTGAGGGCCAGGCGGCACACGCCGCCCTTGGGCGTGGCGCCGATCCGGGCCAGGTCCATCAGCGATTGCCACAGGCGCGCGCCGTTCACGCGCGCTTGCAGGGCAGGGGAGGGGGTCGTCGTCATGTCCACAGTCGGATTCCTGAAAAATCTATGCCAGGCCCACGCCCAGATAGCGGTCCTTGATGGCGTCGTCGGCGAGGAAGGCGGCGTTGTCCGCCTCGTGCACGATGGCGCCCTGTTCGATCACGTAGTGCCGGTCGGCCAGCTGGGTGCAGACCTCCAGGTTCTGCTCCACCAGCAGGATGGCCACGCCCGCGGCCTTGATGGTCTTGAGCTGCGCCACGATCTCTTCCACGATCACCGGCGCTAGCCCTTCCACGGGCTCGTCCAGCATCAGGAGGCGCGGCGCATTCATCAGCGCACGGCCGATGGCCAGCATCTGCTGCTCGCCGCCCGACAGCTGACCGCCGCCGTTGCCGCGCCGCTCCTTGAGGCGCGGAAAGATGCGGTAGATGTCCGGCAGCTGCCAGGGCGAGCGCTTGCGCTGGCCCAGCAGCAGGTTCTCCTCCACCGTGAGCAGCTTGAAGATGCCGCGGTGCTCGGGCACCAGGCACACGCCGCGCTGGGCGATGGCGTGCGTGGCCAGGCCTTGCACCTCGTCGCCTGCAAAGCGCACACGGCCCTGGGTGGGCGGTACCACGCCGCAGATGCTCTTGAGCGTGGTGGTCTTGCCCGCGCCGTTGCGCCCGAGCAGGGTGACCAGCTCGCCGTCGCCCACGCGCAGGTCCACGCCCTGCAGCACATGGCTCTTGCCGTAGTGGGCATGCAGCCCCTGGATGTCGAGGATCGTCATGCCGCCTTGCCCCCCGTGATCATGTTGCCCAGGTAGGCGCTGCGCACCCGGTCGTCGCTGCGGATGGCGTGCGGGTGCCCTTCGGCCAGCACGCGGCCCTGCTGCATCACCGTCACGGTGTCGGAGATGTCCATCACGATGTTCATGTTGTGCTCGATGAGTACCACGGTGTGCTCGTCCTTGAGGCCCTGGATCAGTCGCTTCATGTCGTCGAGGTCGTCGATGCCCATGCCCGAGGTGGGCTCGTCCAGGAAGATCGCCTTGGGCCGCGCGGCCAGCGCCATGCCCACCTCCAGCCGGCGCTGCTGGCCGTGCGAGAGGTTGCCCACCGGCGTGTCGGCATGGCGCTCCAGGCCCAGGCGCGCCAGCACGCTGGCCACCACCTCGGCCTGCGAGCGTGCGCCTTGCGGCGCATGCCAGCAGTTGAGCGCATGGCGCGGCGCCGTGCCCTGGGCGGCCAGGCGCAGGTTCTCGCGCACGGGCAGGGTGAGGAACAGGCTCGTCACCTGGAAGGAGCGCGCCATGCCGCGCTGCACCCGGCGGTGGTCAGGCTCGTGCGTCACGTCGTGTCCGTCGAACACGATGCGCCCGCCGCTCACCGCCTTGGTGCCCGTGAGCATGTGGAACAGCGTGGTCTTGCCCGCGCCGTTGGGGCCGATGACCGAATGGACCGTGTTGGCGCGCACCTTGAGGTCCACGCCCGCCAGCGCGGCGAACTTGTCGTAGCGCTTTTCCACGCCCACGGCTTCGAGCAGGATGGGAGAGGCGGTGGCGGTGCTCATGCGTGGCCTCCTTGCGCAGCGGCGGCGTCGGCCTTGCCAGTGCGACCCTTGCCGCGCAGCAGGTTCCAGGCCGACTCGCCCAGGCCCCACAGGCCGCGCTGCAGCCCCAGGCTGACCACCATCAGCACCACGCCCAGGATCAGCAGCCAGCGCGGCCACAGGGCGGACAGCCAGTCGCCCACCAGCAGGTAGAAGGCCGAGCCGAGCAGCGAGGCCAGCAGGTTGCCCGTTCCGCCGATGACGGTCATGACCAGGATCATCTCGCTGGTGTGGTACTCGGCGCTCGCGAGCGGGGCGATGCCCGTCATCATGGCGTGCAGCGCACCGGCCAGGCCGGTCACCGCGCCCGAGATCACGAAGGCCTGCAGCTTGAGCAGCTGGAGGTTGTAGCCGATGGCGCCCGCGCGCTCTTCGTTGTCGCGCACGGCCAGCAGCGTGCGCCCGAAGACCGAGGCCGACACCTTCTGCAGCAGCCAGAAGGCCACCAGGAACACCGTGGCCACGAAGCCGTAGTACTGCCAGGGCGAGGCCAGCGGCCACAGCGTGAAGCCGCCCACGGCCAGCGAGGGGCGCGGGATGTCCATTAGCCCGTTGTCGCCGCCCGTGATGCCCGGCATGGAGTAGGCGAGAAAGTAGAACATCTGCGCGAAGGCCAGGGTCAGCATCACGAAGTAGGTGCCGCGCTGGCGGATGGCCACCAAGCCCACGATGGCTGCGCCCAGCGCCCCCATCACCACGGCGAGCGCCAGGGCCAGCGGCATGGGCAGGGGCCAGCGCGTGAGCGTGAGGGCGATGGTGTAGCTGCCCAGCCCGAAGAAGATGCCCTGCCCGAAGGACAGCAGCCCGGTGTGGCCCAGCAGCAGGTTGCAGCCCATGGCGGCCAGGCCATAGATCAGCACCTCGCTGGCCAGCGAGCCCGATTGCATGGTCAGCGGCATCACCAGCACCACGGCCAGCGCCAGCAGCAGGTGGGAATTCTTGCGCAAGATTGTCATCATGGTGGTGTTCATCCTTTGCGGCCCAGCAGGCCATGCGGGCGCAGCAGCAGCACGGCGGCCATGGCGATGTAGATCATGAGCCGGGCCCCTTCGGGCCACACGGTACTCATCACGCTCTGCACGATGCCGATCAGCAGGCCGCCTATCAGCGCTCCGGCAAAGCTGCCCATGCCACCGACCACCACCACGATGAAGGCCACGCCCAGCGCCTCGATGCCCATGAAGGGCTCGGCCCCGCGCATGGGGGCGGCCAGCACGCCGGCAATCGCCGCGGTGGCCGCACCCAGCGCGAACACCAGGCTGAAGATGCGGAACACGTTGATGCCGAGCAGCGAAACCATCTCGGTCGATTCGCTGCCCGCGCGCACCGCGCTGCCCAGGCGCGTGCCTTCGAGCACGTACCACAGTCCCACGGCCAGCACGGCGGTGAAACCGATCACGAACAGCCGGTACTTGGGGTAGACGATGCCGCCCCACATGACCACGCCCTGCAGCAGGTCGGGCACCGGTACGCTGTCACCGAGCGGCCCCCATTGCAGGATCACCAGCTCCTGGATGGCCAGGGCCAGGCCCACGGTGACGAGGATGTGGAACTCGTGCGGCTTGGCGTACACATGGCGCAGCACCAGCTTCTCGGTGAGCCAGCCCAGGGCGCCCACGACCAGGGGCACCACGGCCAGTGCCAGCCAGAAGCTCAGGCCCCAGCGCGTCATCTGGAAGCAGAAGTAGGCGCCCAGCAGGTAGAACGCCCCGTGCGCGAAGTTCACGAAGCGCAGCAGGCCGAACACGATGGACAGGCCGACCGCCAGCAGGAAGTACAGCATGCCGATGCCGATCCCGTTGATGGCCTGTAGCAGGTAGATGTTCATGGGCAAGGGACGAAGGAGGGGACACACGGCCCATGGTTGGGCCGTGGAAGGAAATGGGGCCGGGGCGCGGCCCGTCGGGCCGCGCGGCACTCAGGCGATCTTGCAGCCGGTCTGGTCGAGGGGCAGGAACGACTTGCCCGAACTGACCACGTCCACGTAGTCGTCCTTGTTGGCCATCTTCGCCTTGGCCTTGCCCTTGAGCAGGTAGTAGTTCTTGAGCACCTGGTGGTCGCCCTTGCGGATCTCTTCGTCGCCCGTGAGGCCCTGGTACTTCATGCCTTCCATGGCGGCGATCACGGCCTTGGGCTCCACCGTGCCGGCCTTGATGATGCCGTCGATCATGAGCTTGGTGCAGATGTACGAGCCCGCCAGGCTGTAGTTGGGGTTGGACTTGAACTTGTCGTTGCTGCGCTTGACCAGGTCGAGGTTCAGCGGCGCATTGGCCGTGTGCCAGTACTGTGCACCGAAGTAGATGCCCTCGCACAGGTCGGCGCCCAGCGACTCGAACTGCTCCAGCCCCGAGGCCCAGGCCACCAGGATGGTCATGTTCTTGTGCATGCCGAAGCTCACGGCCTGGCGCAGCGCGTCGGACGACTGCGAGCCGAAGTTGAGCAGCAGCAGCACGTCGGGCTTGGCGGCCATGGCATTGGTCAGGTAGCCGCTGAACTCCTTTTCGGTCAGCGAGTGGTAGCTGTTGCCCACGTGCTCCAGGTTCTTCTCCTTGAAGATGTTCTTGGCCGCCGACAGCAGGCCGTCGCCGAACACGTACTGCGGCGTGATGGTGTACCAGCGCTTGGCCTTGGGCAGGGCCTCGGCCAGGGGACGCACCGTCTGCTCGATGGCGCCGAAGGTGGGCACCGACCAGCGGAAGGTGGCGGCATTGCAGTCCTTGCCCGTGATCTCGTCGGCGCCGGCGGTGGTGATGAAGATGCCGCCGGCCTTCTCGGCCTCCTTGCCCATGGCCAGTGATTCGGACGACAGGATGCCGCCTGCGAAGAAGCGCGTGCCCTGCTGCTGCGAGGACTCCTGCACCTTGCGCACGGCCGTGGCGGGCTTGCCCTCGGTGTCCAGCACCGTGTAGGCCAGGGGACGCTTGAGGGCCGTGCCGTACTGCTCGATGGCCAGCTTCATGCCCAGGTCGGCGAACTTGCCGTTGGCCGCGAACGCCCCCGACATGGGCACCGGGCAGCCGAACTGGATGGCACCGCTGGACTGTGCCCAGGCGCTCTGGGCCAGGCCCAGCGATGCGGGCAGTGCGCCCAGGGCGGAGAGTTGCAAGAGTTGACGACGGTGCATGGGGCGAGCTCCTTGGGAGGGGTTGGGGCCGGTCGGCCGATGGCGGTATGGCAGTTGCAAAGCACACTGCGTGCCACCGCTACAGAGCGTCGTTTGCGCTCATTTCTTCTATTTATAGTGATAAATAGGATAAACACCGTGCGTAAAAACCCTGCATTCCGCCCGCTGCCCCCTTGCGGTGCATACACTGCACCATCGATGGCACTGCCGGAGACTGCCCGCAGGTGCTGAGCAACGACAATCCCGACTATGGCAACTACAACGTCCACCAACAAGCCGCTCAAGGCCCTCAAGCGCTCCGACCTGGTGGCGCAGGAGGTCAAGCGCCTGATCACCGAGAAGAACCTGAGCCCGGGCGACCGCCTGCCGCGCGAGAGCGAGCTGCAGGCGCAGTTCGAAGTCAGCAAGGGCACCATCCGCGAGGCCCTGAAATCGCTGGAGGTGCAGGGCCTGGTGACCATCTCCACCGGCCCTTCGGGCGGGGGCACCATCGCCGAGGTGCCGCTGGACCGCACCCTGCAGTTCATGCAGAACTACCTGTTCTTCCAGGAAGTGACCATCGACAACATCTACGCCGTGCGCCAGTTCCTGGAGCCGGAGCTGGCCGCCTGCGCCGTGCCCCACCTGACGGAGGCCGACTTCGAGGCGCTGGAGCATTCCATCGCCTGCTGCGACCCGGCGTCGAGCAGCGAGGACATGCTGAGCCAGCGCCGCGAGGATGTGAACTTCCACGACATCCTGGCGGCGGCCTGCCCCAACCCCTTCCTGCGCTTCAACTGCGAGCTGATCAACGAGATGCTGCGCCAGCTCATCGTCTACGGCAACCGCACGCCCAAGGCCGAGCACCGGCGCTTCGGCGAGGTCAACGCCGACTTCCACCGCGAGATCGTGCAGGCCGCGCGTGCGCGCGACGTGGAAAAGGTGCGCGCCCTGATGGTCCGCCACATGCAGGACGCGGCCAGCAGCGTCAAGCGCATGAAGGGCCGCCTGCAGGGCCGGCTGATCCTGGACGCCGAAACGCTGCGCAGTCCGCGCTCGGCCCATGTGCGACCCAAGGCCGCGGCCAAGGCGGCCAAGCCGAAAGCTGGCGAGTAGGAACTCAGCGCGCGGGCTGGAACATGATGATGGCCATGCCGCACAACGCCACTGTGACTCCCGCCAGGTCCCAAACGGTGGGCCGGATCTGGTCCACCGCCCAGAGCCAGGCCAGCGCCATGCCGATGTAGACGCCGCCGTAGGCGGCATACACGCGGCCCGCGGCGGCCGTGTCGTGCAGGGTCAGCAGCCAGGCGAACAGCGCGAGGCTCGCGGCGGCCGGCAGCAGCAGCCACAC
>NZ_AKJX01000103.1 GCF_000276605.1 Acidovorax sp. CF316
CAAGTCCACGGCCGACCGCGCTGCCGTGCGTGCAGCAGCCGCCGAAGCTGTGCGCCTGGGCCAGATCCCTTCGGGCGAAATCAGCGCCCTGTAATAGATAGCCTGCCAAAGGCTCGCCAGTTGCGGGCCTTCCCATGGTGGTGGCATTTCACGGTCGTGGGTGCCGCCACCATGTGGAAGTGTTTCCCCACCCTTGCCCCGAAACGGGCAATTGAAAAGGGCTCCCATTGGGAGCCCTTCTTTTGTTGGTGCCTGCGGTGGCGCGTGCTGGACCTTACACCTCTTCACTCCAGCAGTAGCCATCGCGCGCGATCATGGCGCTGGCGGCGCTGGGGCCCCAGCTACCAGCGGTGTAGGGCCGTGGGCCCAGCGCGTCATTGCGCCAGTGCTGCAGGATGGGTTCCACCCAGCGCCAGGCCTCCTCTTGCTCGTCGCTGCGCACGAAGAGGTTCAGGCGGCCCGCAATCACGTCGAGCAGCAGGCGCTCGTAGGCGCCCACGCGCTCGGTGCCGAAGCGCTGGTCGAAGTCAAGGTTCAGGTAGACCTGCGAAAGGGCCGGCTCGGTCTGGTGCTGGGCGGCGCCCTGGGCCATCAGGTGCAGTTCCAGCCCGTCCTTGGGCTGCAGGTTGATCACCAGGCGGTTGGCGGCGCCGGCCGAGGTGCGGAAGATCGGATGCGGCACGGGCCGGAAGTTGACGACGATGTGCGCGTCGCGCCCCGCCAGCCGCTTGCCGGTGCGGATGTAGAAGGGCACGCCGGCCCAGCGCCAGTTGGAGATCTCGGTGCGCAGCGCGACGAAGGTCTCGGTGGTGCTGGCTGCGGCCACGCCTTTTTCCTGCAGGTAGCCCGGCACGCTGGCGCCGTGCGTCTTGCCGGCCACATACTGGCCGCGGATCACGTGCTGGCCGATGGTCTCCGGGCTCCAGGGCTTGAGCGACTGCAGCACCTTGAGCTTTTCGTCGCGGATGGCGTTGGCGCTGGCGTTGATGGGCGGCTCCATGCCGATCGCGCACAGCAGTTGCAGGGCATGGTTCTGCACCATGTCGCGCAGGGCGCCGGTCTGGTCGTAGAAGGCGCCGCGCGTTTCCACGCCCAGCTCCTCCGCAATGGTGATCTGGATGTTGGCGATGGTCTCGCGCCGCCACAGCGGCTCGAACAGGGCGTTACCAAAGCGCATGGCGAACAGGTTCTGCACCGAGGGCTTGCCCAGGTAGTGGTCGATGCGAAAGACCTGTTCCTCCTTGAGCACGCGGCGCAGCGTGTCGTTGATGGCCTGGTTGGAGCGCAGGTCGTGGCCCAGGGGCTTTTCGAGCACCACGCGGGTGGTGGGGCCGTTCAGGCCCACGGCGGCGATCTGCTCGCAGACATTGGTGAACAGGCTCGGGGCCGTGGCCACGTACATCACCACCGACTCGGCATTGCGCTCGTGCAACATCTCGGCCAGGCGGGCATAGTCCTGGGTTTGCGACAGGTCCATGCGCAGGTAGTGCAGCAGGGCGCCGAAGCGTGCGAACTCGTCGGGGGTCGGCCGCTTGGCCAGATCCACACCATCGAAGCGTGACTGGATCAGGCTGCGGTATTGTTCATGGCTGAGCTCGTCACGGGCCACCGCGATGATGCGGCCCCCTTCGGGCAGCGTTCCGTGGCGGAACGCCTGGAACAGCGCCGGCATGAGCTTGCGCCAGGCCAGGTCGCCGGTGCCGCCAAACAGGACAAGGTCAAAACTCATGGGGTCTCCGTGTCAGTGCATTTGTGTGATCGCGTGTGGCTCGAAATTGTAATCACGTTACATCGTTTTGTGTAGGACTGCAGAGCAACTGGCGTTCCAAGCTGTGTCTGCAACAAAAAAGTACCAGACAGTTTTGGTAATCAAGTTACTATCTCGCCGTTTTCATTCTTTCGTCCCAGGTAGCCTTTCCATGTCCCTCCGTTGCGACCAGACCCCGCCGTGGCCCGCCTTGCAGGCCTTGTTCGACACCGAGGGACGCCACCTGGATCTGCGGCAGGCGTTCGCGCAGGATGGCGAGCGCTTCGACCACTTCAGCCAGCAGGCGCCGCACATCTTTGCCGACCTGTCCAAGAACCTGTGGGACCGGCCGACCGAGGCTTTGTTGCTCGCTCTGGCCGAGGCTTGCGGGCTCGCCGCCCAGCGTGACGCCATGTTCGCTGGCGAAGCCATCAACCACACCGAGGGCCGCGCGGTGCTGCACACGCTGCTGCGCCGCCCCCAGGGCCTGGCACTTCCCGGTGACGGCGCCGACATCGCACAGAAGCTGGCCGAGGTGCACGGCACGCTCGACGCCATGCTGCAGTACGCCGAGCAGGTGCGCAACGACCGAGCGATCACCGACGTGGTGAACATCGGCATCGGCGGCTCGGACCTGGGACCGCACATGGCAGTGCTCGCGCTCGATGCGTTCCGCGCGGCCGGCAAGCGCCTGCACTTCGTCTCCAATGTGGACGGCCACGAGCTGCACGGCGTGCTGCAGGGCGTGAAGCCCGAGAGCACCTTGTTCCTGATCGCCTCCAAGACCTTCACCACGGCCGAGACCATGGCCAATGCGCGCTCCGCGCTGGCCTGGTTCGGTGCAGAAGGCGGCACCGACGTGGCGCGCCACTTCGCGGCGCTGACCACCAATGTCGAGGCCGCAGGCGCCCTGGGCATCACCACCACCTTCGGCTTCTGGGACTGGGTGGGCGGCCGCTATTCCCTGTGGTCGGCCATCGGCCTGCCGATTGCCATCGCCATCGGTGCGGCGGGCTTTCGTGAGCTGCTGGCCGGCGCGCATGCCATGGACGAGCATTTCCGCACCGCGCCGCTGGCCACCAATCTGCCGGTGCGCCTGGGCCTGCTCGATGTCTGGTACCGCAACTTCCACGGATTCACCAGCCGCTGCATCGCGCCCTACCATGCCTCGCTGGGCCGGCTGCCGGCCTATCTGCAGCAGCTGGAGATGGAGAGCAACGGCAAGCGCGTGGGGGCCGACGGGCAGGAACTGCCGTACGCCACCTCGCCTGTGCTCTGGGGCGAGCCCGGTACCAACGGCCAGCACGCCTTCTTCCAGATGCTGCACCAGGGCACCGACGTGCTGCCGCTGGAGATCGTGGCCGTGCGCCAGGCCGCACACCCGCTGCCGGGCCACCAGGACAAGCTGCTCGCCAACGCCCTGGCCCAGGCCCAGGCGCTGATGGTGGGCAAGGCCGGCCCCGAAGACGGCCACCGCCACTTCCCGGGCAACCGGCCCAGCACGTTCCTGCTGCTCGACTCGCTGACCCCGGCCTCGCTGGGCGCGCTGATCGCGCTGCAAGAGCACCGCGTGTTTGTGAGCGGCAGCCTGTGGGGCATCAACAGCTTCGACCAGTGGGGCGTGGAGCTGGGCAAGGTGCTGGCGCGCGACCTGGAGTCGCGCCTGGCCTCGGGCGATGCGGCGGGGCTCGATGGCTCCACGGCAGGCCTGCTGGCGCGCCTGCGCGGCGGCTGAGCTGCCGCGCAGCGTTTTTCTTCCATTGCATTCACAACGAGGCGCCTTCAGGCGTCCAGGCCGCCCACCGCAGCCCAACGAGGAGACAAGCCCATGACTGCACCGCAACCGCCCGATTTCCGTTCGCCCGCATTCCTGCATGCGCACATCCGCCAGACCATGGCGTTCTACGAGCCCGTGGCCACCGATGCGGGCGGCGGCATGTACCACTTCTTCCTGGACGACGGCACCGTCTACGACGAGCGCACGCGCCACCTGGTGAGCGCCACGCGCTTCGTGGTCACGCATGCCATCCTGTTCCAGACCACGGGCGAGGCACGCTACCGCAAGGGCATGGAGCATGCGCTGCAGTTCCTGCGCGCGGCCTTCCTCGACCCGGCCACCGGCGGCTACGCCTGGCTCATCGACTGGCATGGCGGGCATGCCACCTTGCTCGACGCCACGCGCCACTGCTACGGCATGGCCTTCGTGATGCTGGCCTATGCGCGTGCGCACGAAGCCGGCGTGCCCGAGGCGCGGCAGTGGCTGGCCGAGGCCTTCGAGACGGCCGAGCAGCATTTCTGGCAGCCGTCCCGGGGCCTGTATGCCGATGAGGCCACGCGCGACTGGGCGCTGTCGGACTACCGCGGGCAGAACGCCAACATGCATGCCTGCGAGGCCATGATCTCGGCCTTTCGCGCCACGGGCGAGCGGCGCTACATCGAGCGTGCCGAGCAGCTCGCGCAGGGCATCTGCCAGCGCCAGGCGGCGCTGTCCGGTGGCTGGGTGTGGGAGCACTTTCGCGCCGACTGGTCGGTGGACTGGGACTACAACCGCCACGACCGGACCAACATCTTCCGCCCCTGGGGCTACCAGATCGGCCACCAGACCGAATGGGCCAAGCTGCTGCTTCAGCTCGATGCGCTGGCGCCTGCGGACTGGCACCTGCCGTGCGCGCGCTTCCTGTTCGACGCCGCGCTGGACAAGGGCTGGGACACCGCGCACGGCGGTATCGTCTACGGCATGGCGCCTGACGGCAGCATCTGCGACGACGGCAAGTACCACTGGGTGCAGGCCGAGAGCATGGCCGCCGCCGCCGTGCTGGCCGTGCACACCGGCGAGCAGCGCTACTGGGATTGGTACGACCGGATCTGGGCCTACTGCTGGCAGCACTTCGTGGACCACGCGCATGGCGCCTGGTTCCGCATCCTCGACGGCCGCAACCGCAACCACACGCGCGAGAAGAGCAACGCCGGCAAGGTCGATTACCACAACATGGGCGCCTGCTACGACGTGCTGCTGGCGCTGGGCGCGCAGCGCGCGCCCTGAGCGCGGGTCTTACAGTGCCGCGCTGGACTGGAAGAAATTCACGGGCAGGCCCGGCACCTCGACGGGCAGGCTGAACAGCGAGCCAGCCGGGATGGCTGCATCCAGTTCCTCCTGCGGCCGCCCGGCGCGCGCCGAGGTGATGTACAGCGTGCGCAGGTCCTCACCGCCAAAGCAGACCATGGTGGGGCATTGCACGGGCACGGCAATGCTCTGCAGCACCTGGCCTTCGGGCGAGAGCTGCAGCAAAGAGGCGCCTTCGTACATGGCTACCCAGTAGTTGCCCTGCACGTCCACGGCCGCGCCGTCGGGCCGGCCGCCATAGGGCTCGCCGGCCACCTTGGGCGGGAAGGTGGCCCAGGGCGTGCGGCCCTCGATGCTGCCGGTGGTGGCATCGAAGCCGAAGCGGTCGATGCGGTGCTCGGGCGTGTTCGACCAGTAGAGCCAGCGGTCGTCCGGGCTGAAGGCCAGGCCGTTGGCAGTGAAGTTGTCGCCGGCCATCTTCTGCACCCGAAAGCCGCCTGGCGCCGCCTCCAGCCGCCACAGGGCCGCGTCGGGCGCCGTGCGCGGGCTGATCACCGAGCCGGCCCAGAACCGGCCCGCCGAATCGCAGCGGCCATCGTTCAGGCGCAGCACACGGGTGTCGTGCGCGGCGGCAGGGAGCAGGGCCAGACAGGCGAGGGCGCCGCTCACGGTATCGAGCAGGTAAAAGCCGTCCCGTAACCCGATTACTATTTTTTGACCACCCGCCGGTGCGCAGCAGCCGGGCTCGGAGGGCATCTCCCAGGTGCGCAGGCGTGCGCTGGCGGGTTCCCAGGCATTCACCCGTTTGCCTTGGATGTCACACCAGTAAAGGGATGCTTCATGGGGGTGCCAGAACGGCGATTCGCCCAGTTCCGAGGGCGGCAGGGGCAGGGTCTGCAGGGACATTGGCTTGATCCGGGATGGTTATCGAGTTACATTCTAGAGGCTCCGACCGGAGCCGTTGTCTCTTTTCCCCACTACCCAAATCCACCCCCGATGGAGCATTCCATGCATTCAGTCGTAGCGCGCGTGACGGCCCGTATCATCGAACGCAGCAAGGACACCCGCGCCGCCTACCTGGCCACGGTCGACGCCATGGTCCAGCGCAAGCCCCCGCAGGACCGCATGGGCTGCGCCAACCTGGCCCATGCCTATGCCGCGCTGCCGGGCTCCGAGAAGTTCAAGGTGACGGTCGAGAAGGCGCCCAACATCGGCATCGTTACCGCCTACAACGACATGTTGTCGGCCCACCAGCCCTACCAGAGCTACCCTGCGCTGCTGCGCGACGAGGCTGCGCGCCACGGCGCCATGGCCCAGGTGGCCGGCGGCGTGCCCGCCATGTGCGATGGCGTGACCCAGGGCACGCCCGGCATGGAGCTGTCGCTGTTCTCCCGGGACAATATTGCCATGGCCACCGCGGTAGCGCTGTCCCATGACGTGTTCGATGGCGTGCTGCTGCTGGGCGTGTGCGACAAGATCGTGCCCGGCCTGCTGATCGGCGCGCTGCACTATGGCCACCTGCCCTGCGTGTTCGTGCCCGCCGGCCCCATGGGCTCGGGCCTGCCCAACAAGGACAAGGCCAAGGTGCGCGAGCTCTACGCGCAGGGCCTGGTCGGCCGCGACGAACTGCTCAAGGCCGAATCGGCCGCGTACCACAGCCCTGGCACCTGCACCTTCTACGGCACGGCCAACAGCAACCAGATGCTGCTGGAAGCCATGGGCCTGCACGTGCCCGATGCCGCATTCGCCCCGCCGGGCAGTGGCGAGCGCGAGGAGTTCACGCGCCAGGCCATGCGCACCGTGCTCGACATCGGCAAGCGCGGCCAGCGCTTCACGCCCATCGGCCATGTGGTGGACGAGCGCTGCATCGTCAACGCCATGGCCGCACTGTTGGCCACGGGCGGCTCCACCAACCACCTGATCCACTGGGTGGCGATCGCGCGCAGCGCCGGCATCCTGATCGACTGGACCGATTTCGACGACCTGTCGTCCGTGGTGCCGCTGCTGGCCCGTGTCTACCCCAATGGAGACGCCGACGTGAACCAGTTCCAGGCCGCGGGCGGCCCGCCCTGGATCCTGCGCGAACTGCTGGCCAACGGCCTCATGCACCCCGACGTGCTGAGCGTGAACGAGGGCGGCATCGCCGCCGGTGGCCAGCCCGCGCCCGCCACCTCGGGCGACGAGGCCGTGCTGCGCCCCGTGGCCCAACCGTTCTCGCCCACGGGTGGCCTGCGCCTGCTGCAGGGGCGCCTGGGCCGTGCCGTGATCAAGGTTTCGGCCGTGCCGGAGGACCGCCACATCATCGAGGCGCCGGCGCGCGTGTTCGACTCGCAGGAGGAACTGCTCGCGGCCTTCAGCGCGGGCGAGGTGCAGCAGGACATGGTGGCCGTGGTGCGCTTCCAGGGCCCGCGTGCCAATGGCATGCCCGAGCTGCACAAGCTCACGCCGCCCCTGGCCGTGCTGCAGAACCAGGGCTTCAAGGTGGCGCTGGTGACCGACGGCCGCATGAGCGGCGCCTCGGGCAAGGTGCCGGCTGCCATCCACGTGACGCCCGAGGCGCTGGGCGGCGGGCCGCTGGCCAAGGTGCGCAACGGCGACATGGTGCGCGTGGACGCCGTGGCCGGTACGCTCGACGTGCTGGTGGACGAGGCCGAATGGTCTGCGCGCACCCCCGACGAATGCAAGGCGCCCGTGGCCACTGGCTTCGGGCGTGAACTGTTTGCCAACTTTCGCCGCCATGCAGGCGGCGCTGAACAAGGAGCCTGTACATGGCTGTGAATGCCTCCACCCCTGCCCTGAACCCGCTGGACATCGCCAGCTACGGCCCGGTGATTCCGGTCATCGTGATCGATCGTGTCGAAGACGCGATTCCCCTGGCCGAGGCCTTGCTCGCCGGCGGCGTGAAGGTGCTCGAAGTCACGCTGCGCACGCCTGCAGGCCTGCCCGCCATCGAGGCCATCGCGCGCCAACTGCCCGAGGCCGTGGTCGGCGTGGGCACCGTGCTCAATGCCGAGGATGCGCGCCGCGCGAGCGAGGCCGGTGCCCGCTTCGCCGTGAGCCCGGGCTACACCTCGGCGGTGGGCTCGGCCTGCAAGGGGCTGAACCTTCCCCTGCTGCCCGGCGTGGCCACCTCCAGCGAGATCATGCAGGCGCTGGCCGATGGTTTCCAGTTCCTCAAGCTGTTCCCGGCAGAGGCCGTGGGCGGCATCCCGTTGCTCAAGTCCTGGGCCAGCCCGTTTGGCCAGGTGAGCTTCTGCCCCACGGGCGGCATCACCAATGCCACGGCGCCCAACTACCTGGCGCTGCCCAATGTGCGCTGCGTGGGCGGTTCGTGGCTCACGCCCGGCGATGCAGTGCGCTCGGGTGATTGGGCGCGCATCACGCAGCTGGCGCAGGCCACGCAGTCGCTGCGGCCGGCCAGCTGAGCGCAGCTTCTCCCGGTGGGCCGCTGACCCATTCCTCTCACACGCGGCTGAAAAAAGGCCCGCAGGCGAATCGCCTGCGGGCCTTTTGCATGGGATGGAGCCCGCCGGACGCTTGTTGTCTCAGAGCGACACCTGGTGGCTGTGGTCCAATTTTGGTTTTTAAAATGGGAATCATTCTTAACTCCATTTGAGACCATCATGAAGATCCACCACCAGCAGACGGCAGTCTGCATGGGCATCGCGCTCGCGTTTGGCCTGCTTCCATCGTGGGCTGTTGCGCAGCAAGGAACGGCACCCACCCTGGGCGAGGTGCGGGTGGATGCAAACGCTGAGAAGGAGTCGGCCACGGCCCCGGTGGTGGGCTACCGCGCACGCCATGCTGCCACGGCCACCAAGACGGACACGCCCTTGTCCGAGACACCGCAGTCCGTCACCGTGGTCACGCGCGACCAACTGGTGGACCAGGGCGCTTCCAACCTGCAGGATGCGCTGCTCTACGCAGCCGGGGTGCGCAGCGATGCCTACGGCCTGGACAGCCGCTCCGACGGCATGCGCGTGCGCGGCAGCTACCCGGACGTCTACCTCGACGGCCTGCGACAGAACTACAACTGGTACACCAGCGTCACCCGCTCCGACGCCTACACGCTGGAGCGCATCGAGGTGCTGCGCGGTCCTTCGGGCATGCTGTTCGGTGCGGGCACGGTGGCCGGCGTGATCAACATGGGCAGCAAGCGTCCCTTGCAGGAGGCGCAGCGCGAGGTCGGTGTGCAGCTGGGCAGCTGGAACCGCCGCCTGGTGCAGGCCGACCTGACCGGCCCGCTGACCAAGGAGGGCGAGTGGTCCTACCGCCTGGTGGCACTGGCGCGCACGGCCGACACCCAGGTGGACCATGTGCCCGACGACCGCCGCCTGATCGCCCCTTCGCTGGCCTGGCGTCCCAATGCCGCCACCTCGCTGGTGCTGCAGGCGCACTGGCAGCAGGACCGCACGGGCAGCACCTCGCAGTTCCTCCCCTGGTCGGGCACGCTACTGCCCAACCCGAACGGCCAGCTGTCGCTGTCGCGCTTCATCGGCGAGCCCGGTGACCACTACGACAGCGACCGCGAATCGGTCGGCTGGCTGTTCGAGCACCGCTTCAACGACGCCTGGACCGTGCGCCAGAACCTGCGCCTGGCACGCAACGAGAACCGCGGCGTGTACCACTGGGGCGACTTCTACACGGCCCTTGGCGGCTTCGGTTCCGACCCGGTCAACCAGCGCGTGCTGGGCCGCTTCTACGATGACTCCCTTACCCGCACGCGCATGGCCGCGGTGGATACGCACCTGCAGGGCAACCTGGCCACGGGTGCGCTGCGCCACCAGCTGCTGCTGGGCGTGGACTGGAACCGCCAGACCGAAGACAAGGCGACCGCCAGCGCCTTCAGCACCATCGACGCCTATGCGCCGGTGTACGGCAACCTGGTGACCGCACCGCTCGAGGCCAGCCCGCGCAACGTGCAGCGCCAGGGTGGTATCTACCTGCAGGACCAGATGAAGTGGGGCCACTGGATCGTCGTGGCCGGCCTGCGCCATGACCGCGCGGTGAACAGCCTGGCCGGATCGGCCGACGACCGCACCAGCGACACCACCAAGCGCCTGGGCGTGATGTACCAGCTGCCAGGTGGCTGGACGCCTTACATCAGCTACGCCGAGTCGTTCAGCCCCGTGAGCGGCACCAACAAGCAGGGCCAACGCTTCAAGCCGCTGGAGGGCGAGCAGATCGAACTGGGCGTGAAGTACGTGCCCGAAGGCAGCGGCACCCAGTTCACGGCAGCGGTGTACGACCTCAAGGAAAAGAACCAGAAGATCGCCGACCCGGTGAATGCCGGCAATACGCTGCAGGCCGGGCAGACCCGCAACAAGGGGCTGGAGCTGGAGGTCAAGAGCCGCGTCGCCACGGCCTTCGATGTGATCGCCCACTACAACTACACCGACGTGGATGCGCAACTCGAAGGCCTGCCGCGCCACCAGGCCGCGGCCTGGGGCGTGTACCGCTTTGCGATCGGCGATGTACGGGGCTTCTCGGTCGGAGCGGGGTACCGCTGGCTGTCGTCCTTCCGCGATGGTGCCGGTCCCACCATCCCCTCGGCCGGGGTCGTGGATGCGCTGCTCGCGTACGACACGCCGCAGTGGCGCTATGCGCTCAACATCAGCAACCTGGCCGACAAGCAGTATGTGAGCACCTGCCTCGCGCGCGGCGACTGCTGGTGGGCCACGCGCCGCAACGTGGTGCTGAGCGCGACTTACAGATTCTGACGCGCCAACGAGAAAGCCCCGCAGGCCTTGCAGCCTGCGGGGCTTTTTTCATGGTGGGCACAGGGGCCGCGTGGCGGCCTGCTCCTGTGCCCGGCCAGGCAATTACATGCCCATGCCGCCCATGCCACCCATGCCGCCCATGTCGGGCATGCCGCCGCCGGCACCGGCCTCGTCCTTGGGTGCTTCGGCAACCATGGCTTCGGTCGTCAGCAGCAGCGATGCCACGGAGGCAGCGTTCTGCAGGGCCGTGCGGGTGACCTTCGTGGGGTCCAGAATGCCCAGTTCGAGCATGTCGCCGTACGTGTCGTTCGAAGCGTTGAAGCCGTAGTTGCCCTTGCCGGCCAACACAGCGTTCACCACCACCGAGGCTTCGCCGCCGGCGTTGTTGACGATTTCGCGCAGGGGCGCTTCGATGGCCTTCAGCACCAGCTTGATACCGGCTTCCTGGTCGGCGTTGTCGCCCTTGACCGAGTCACCCACAGCTTGCTTGGCACGCAGCAGGGCCACGCCACCACCGGCAACCACGCCTTCTTCCACGGCAGCGCGGGTAGCGTGCAGTGCGTCTTCCACGCGGGCCTTCTTTTCCTTCATTTCGACTTCGGTGGCAGCGCCAACCTTGATCACGGCCACACCGCCGGCCAGCTTGGCCACGCGTTCCTGCAGCTTTTCGCGGTCGTAGTCGGACGTGGCTTCCTCGATCTGCACGCGCACTTGCTTGACGCGGGCTTCGATGTCACCTGCAGCGCCGGCGCCGTCGATGATGATGGTGTTTTCCTTGCCCACTTCGATGCGCTTGGCCTGGCCCAGGTCGGCCAGGGTCACCTTCTCGAGGGTCAGGCCCACTTCTTCAGCAATGACCTTGCCGCCCGTCAGGATGGCGATGTCTTCCAGCATGGCCTTGCGGCGGTCGCCGAAGCCAGGAGCCTTGACGGCTACGACCTTCAGGATGCCGCGGATGGTGTTGACCACCAGCGTCGCCAGGGCTTCGCCTTCGACTTCTTCGGCAATGATCAGCAGCGGACGGCCAGCCTTGGCGACTTGCTCCAGCGTGGGCAGCAGGTCGCGGATGTTGCTGATCTTCTTGTCGAACAGCAGCACGAAGGGGTTGTCCAGAATCGCGGATTGCTTTTCGGGGTTGTTGATGAAGTAGGGCGACAGGTAGCCGCGGTCAAACTGCATGCCTTCCACGACGTCCAGTTCGGAGTCGAGGGACTTGCCGTCTTCCACGGTGATCACGCCTTCCTTGCCAACCTTGTCCATGGCGTCAGCGATCAGCTTGCCGATGGTTTCGTCGGAGTTGGCAGAGATCGAGCCGACCTGTGCGATTTCCTTGGAGGTGGTGGTGGGCTTGGAAGCCTTCTTCAGCTCGATCACCAGGGCCGTCACGGCCTTGTCGATACCGCGCTTCAGATCCATCGGGTTGATACCGGCGGCCACGTACTTGAAGCCTTCGCGCACGATGGCCTGGGCCAGCACGGTGGCGGTGGTGGTGCCGTCACCAGCGTTGTCGCTGGTCTTGGAGGCCACTTCCTTCACGAGCTGGGCGCCCATGTTCTGCAGCTTGTCCTTGAGTTCGATTTCCTTGGCCACGGACACACCGTCCTTGGTCACGGTGGGGGCGCCGAACGAGCGCTCCAGCACCACGTTGCGGCCCTTGGGGCCCAGGGTCACCTTGACCGCATTGGCCAGGATGTTCACGCCTTCAACCATGCGTGCGCGGGCTTCGCCGCCGAAAACTACGTCTTTTGCTGCCATTTGGAGCTCCTGAAAATTAACTGAATCAATTACGACTGTCTTGGGGAAAAAGAAAAAGCGCGGTGAGCAGGTGCCAGGCAACCATGCATGGCACGCGCTCGGCAGCTTTTTACTTTTCGACCACTGCGAACAGGTCGTCTTCCTTCATGACCAGAAGCTCGTCGCCCTTGATCTTGACGGTCTGGCCCGAGTACTTGCCGAACAGAACGCGGTCACCGACCTTCACGTTCAGGGCGATCAGCTCGCCCTTGTCGTTCTTCTTGCCGGGGCCGACGGCCAGCACTTCACCTTGATCGGGCTTTTCAGCGGCGTTGTCGGGGATCACGATGCCGGAGGCGGTCGTGGTTTCGCTTTCGATACGCTTGACGATCACGCGATCGTGCAGGGGGCGAAGGTTCATTGCATTGCTCCTGGTTCAAAAATTACCGACGGTACGCAGCGCCTGGAAAAGCCAGTCACTGCCAAACTTCATCCAGCAAGGGGTGTTAGCACTCCGTTGCAGTGAGTGCTAATGATACGGGCATTTGTTGCCGTTTCAAGACATGGGGGTGATTGGAAGATGTCAAACACGCATCCGGTTGTGCGGAACGCGGCCGTGGAGCCGCCCCGAGCAGAGGGTATTTGTAACTAATTGTGAATAAATTCAGACCACTGTGCGAGGCTGCCAGGCCGCCAGGCCGCCAGGCCGCCAGGCCGCCAGGGCCAGAGTCGACTGGCGAAAAAAAGGGCCCGCAAAAAGGGGCCCGAATCCTTGGAGGTGCCAATGGTTCGCGGGTTAGCCCATCAGGGTACCGCGGATGTCAGAGACCGGCAGGTGCTCCCTGCGCGGCAGCAGGTCGGCTTCTGCTGTTCCCATGTTCAGGCGCGCGAGGTAGACCTCGGGGTCGAATTCCACGCCGATCGGGTTGGTTTCGAAGTGGGGGCCGTTCATGAAGCCGTTGGCGTCGTCGTTGGTCGTGAAGCAGTCGGCCTGGAATTCCATCTGGTTGCCATCGGGGTCGGCGTAGTAGATGGAGACCGTCACGCCATGGTGGATGCACCAATACGGCAGAACACCCCGGGCCTTGAGTTCGGCGTATTTGGCGATCAGCTCGGTCAGGCTCTGGAAGCCATAGGCCACATGGTCCACGCCGGGCTGCCCGCGCGGCACGCGGTCCTGGGACTCGCCCTTGAGGATGCCCAGGTTGAGCAGTGCGACACGGTGGTGCTCGTCGTCGTAGGTGACAAAGGCGATCACGGGGTTCTGGTACTGGACATGGCCGCCGAACACGGTCACGTACCACTGCAGCATCTGCTCGAAGCGGTAGGTGCGGTACACGACGTGTGCGAACGAGCGGGGGCGGATGGTATCGGTCATGGACAACTCCTGAATCTGGGCGGCGTGGGTTTCAGACCACCCGCTGTGTCTGGGTACCGAGCGGACCGGCGGACAGCGCCATCACGTCGCCACGGCGCAGGAACACGGGGTTGGGCTTCATGCCCAGGCCCACGCCTTCGGGCGTGCCGGTGATCACCACGTCGCCTGGCAGCAGCGTCATGAACTGGCTCAGGTGCGAGACCACCTCGGCCACGCCGAAGATCATGTCGGAGGTGTTGCTGCGCTGGCGCAGCTCGCCGTTGACCCTGAGTTCCAGGGGGATGGCCTGCGGATCGGGCAGTTCGTCGGCGGTGACCAGCCAGGGACCGATCGGGCCGAAGCCGTCGAAGCTCTTGCCCTTGCCCCACTGGCCGCCGCGCTTGATCTGCCAGTCGCGCTCGGACACGTCGTTGGCCAGGCAGTAGCCGGCCACGTGCAAGAGTGCGCGCTCCACCGGCACCTGCCGCGCCAGCGTGCCGATCACGAAGGCCAGCTCGATTTCCCAATCGCCGGCCTCCGATCCTGGGGGCAGGGTGATGTCGTCGTTGGGCCCGGCGATCGAGGTCAGAGCCTTGTTGAAGACCACCGGCTCCTTGGGGATCTCCATGCCAGCCTCCTGCGCATGCTTGCGGTAGTTCAGGCCGATGGCGACGAACTGGCGGATGCCGGCCACCGGCACGCCGAGCCGCGTGCCCGCGGGCACCAGGGGCATGCGGGCGAGGTCGATGGCCGCCAGCGCACCGAGCTTCTCGGGCGACAGCCATTCGGGGGTGAAATCAGCGACCAGAAGAGACAGGTCGCGGACCTGGCCGGCGGCGTCGAGCGCGCCGGGCTTTTCCTGGCCGGGCAGGCCATGGCGTAGCAGCTTCATGGGATGGACTTCAGTAGGGGGTTGGGGGGGGCGCTGGCCACGAACTCGATGTGGCTGATGCTGCCGTCGAACATGGAGACAGCCTCGGCCACCTGGGGGCGCAGTTGGCGGCGCTCTTCGGACGCCAGCATGCGTTCCAGGTCGGCGCGGCTGGCAAAGGTCACCAGCACCTGGCAGGCGATGGCGGGCGGGGAGTCTTCCAGGTTGCGGGGCCACAGCGCGTACACGCCATGCACACCGGGCATGGCCGCGAGGCCCGGCACCAGGACCTCTTGCATGTGCTTCTGGAAGCGTGTTTCGGCACCGGCCCTGACCCGGCCAGTCCAGAACGCGGAACGTATCCACGGGGTTGTCTCGGCTGTCACGGCCATCTCCTTTGTTGTGGGCGCATCGTAGGACTGACGACACCGCCGAGGGAGATGGAAAAAAGCGCCTGTCGATGCCGCCCGTGAATCAACTTGGCGCCACAGATGGCCGGGTGATCGAAACCAGCTATCAATGCCACGCGTGCGGCATCTGTTGGCGCGCGTGCTTGGTTCCTACGATCCCGACTCGCAAAGCGGCGACAGCTGCGCCAACCAAGCCAAGGATGACAACATGAATCAACCCCTCCGCACCACGCCGCGTGTTCTGATCGTCGGTGCAGGCCCCACCGGACTGGCCCTGGCCATCGAGCTGGGCCACCGCTCCATCCCCTGCCTGGTCATCGAGCGCAATGCGCGGGTCGGCCATGCGCCGCGCGCCAAGACCACCAATGTGCGCACGCGCGAGCACCTGCGGCGCTGGGGCATTGCCGACAAGCTGCGCCAGGCCTCGCCGCTGGGCGTGGACTACCCCTCCAACGTGCTCTTCGTGACGCGGCTGGCCGGCCATGAGCTGGCCCGCTTCGAGAATGCGATGTACTGCGCGCCCGGCAAGAACCCGATGTACTCCGAGCATGCCCAGTGGATCCCGCAGTACACGGTGGAGGAGGTGCTGCGCGAGCATGCCGCCTCGCTGCCGGGCGTGGAGATCCGCTTCAACTGCGAGCTGCTGGGCTTCGAGCAGGGCGACACCGTGGCCGCCCGGGTCAAGGACCTCGACGGCGGTGGCGAGTCCGTGATCGTGGCCGACTTCCTGGTGGGCGCGGACGGCGCACGCAGCGCCGTGCGCGACGCCATCGGCGCGAAGATGGAGGGCAGCTACGGGCTCTCGCGCAACTACAACGTGGTGTTTCGCGCGCCCGGCCTGGACAAGGCCCACCGCCACGGCCCGGCCATCATGTACTGGCAGGTCAATACCGATGTGCCCAGCCTGATCGGCCCCATGGACACCGGGGACCGCTGGTTCTTCATGCCCACCGCGGTGTCCGAAAGCGTCAAGTTCCGTGCGGCCGACGCCGCACCGCTGATCCAGCGCGCCACGGGGATCGACCTGCCCTACGAGATCCTCAGTTCCGACGAGTGGGTGGCGAGCAAGCTGCTGGCCAACCGCTACCGCCAGGGCCGTGTCTTCCTGGCGGGCGATGCCTGCCACCTGCACCCGCCCTTCGGTGGTTACGGCATGAACATGGGCATTGCCGACGGCGTGGACCTGGGCTGGAAGCTGGCTGCCGTGCTGCAGGGCTGGGGAGGCCCCCGGCTGCTCGACAGCTATGAGGCCGAGCGCCGCCCGGTGCACCAGTTCGTGATGGACGAGGCCACGGCCAACCACTCGACGCTGAGCAACCAGCTGGTGCAGGACGGGCTGGAGGACGACTCCGCCGCGGGCACGCAGGCGCGGGCTGCCATTGGTGCGCGCATCATGGCCGCCAAGCTGCGCGAGTTCAACACCCTGGGCGTGGTCAAGGGCTACCGGTATGTGGCTTCGCCCATCATCGCCAGCGAGGAAGGGCCCGAGCCCGAGGCCGACTTCCTCAACTACCTGCCCTCGGCGCGCCCCGGCAGCATCGCACCCCACGCCTGGCTGCACGACGGGCGCTCGCTCTACGACACCTTTGGCAGCGGCTTCACCTGGCTGGTGACCGATGGGTCCGAGGATGCGGCCGCGGAGCAGGTGCAGGCCGCGGCGCGGGCCTGCCAGCTGCCACTGACCGTGGTGCGCGCGCCAAAAGGTTCCGTGGCAGCACTCTATGGTGCGCGCCACGTGCTGGTGCGTCCGGACCAGCACGTGGCCTGGCGCGGGGATGGCTTGCCCGCGGACCTGGTGGCGCTGCTGGCACGGGTGAGCGGGCGCAGCAGCTGATTCCCGAGGCCCGCTGCCGGCAGCGGGCGCACAAGAAAAAAGCCGCAACACGGTCCGTGTTGCGGCTTTTTGCATGGAGGCTCAGAACGTGTGCATCATGCCGATGTTGATGGCCGTGGCGTTCTGCCCGGCCACCGGACCGTTGGGGCCCAGGGCACCCTGCTCGGCCAGCGCGGGGCCCATGCGGTAGGCGGCCAGACCCTTGTTCGACAGGCGGGCCACGTTCGCGAACAGCATGGTGCGCTTGGACAGCGAATGCCAGTAGCCGACGCCCAGGGACGATGCGTCCGCGTTGCGGGCATCCTTGTGCACGTAGGAGGCCTTGATCTGCCCCACGCCGACGGGGATCGACACGCCGAGCAGGTAGCCATCGACGTTGGGCAGTCCGGCCACGTGGTTGGTCTGGGCCTGCGCGTGGAGCTTGACCACCGAGAAGTCGTAGGAGGCCGCCACGGACGTGGTGCGGCTGGAGACCGGGCCTCCAGGGCGGCCCACGGTGGCCCCATCGACGCGGCTTTGTTCCACATAGGCGCCGACATACAGCGGTGCACTGTCGTAGTCCACGCTCAGGGCACTGGCCTTGCCGACGGCTTGGCCTTCGCCCAGCGCATGGTAGAAGCGGGCCGAGACATCGCCCAGCTTGGGCGAGATGTACTGCAGCGCGTTGTCGTAGCGCAGGGTGTAGCCGCGCGCCACCTGCAGCACATAGGGCTGGCCGCCCGGCCCGAAGCGCAGGAACGGGTCCGCACGCAGCGACTGCCACAGCCCTGGCGCCCACTGGCTGCCCAGCTGCAGCGAGCCCATCGTGGGGCTGCTCAGGCCCACGTACGACTCGCGGCTGAAGAACTTGGTGCCGTCGGTGACCGCGCCCGTGTCCGCCTGGAAGCCCGATTCCAGCTTGAAGTAGGCACGGTTGCCGCCGCCAAGGTCCTCGCTGCCGCGCACGCCCCACAGGGATGCGTCGCTGGTCAGCACGCTCAGGCGCGACGCGGCGCGCGTGGGCGTGGAGCCATAGCTGAAATGCTCGACACCGACATTGATGCGGCCGTACAGCGTGACGCTCGATTGGGCGTGGGTGTAAAACGGAACGGTGGCAGCAACGGCTGCCACGGCAAGCATGGATTTTTTCACTTTGTCTCCTGATGGGTTGTCAGTCGCCGCATGGGGTTGCGAGCAACTGGGCCCTGAAGATAGGGAGCGAAGAAGTTCCGCAACAGATGACGGAATCGTCGGTTCGATAGCGTTGGCGCATCTCTCGGGGCCGGCCCTGCGCAGGCGGCGTGGAGCGATTCAGAATCCGTGGCGCATGCGCGTTTTTGTGATCTACCGGGCAGCAGCCCGGGTCGCTTAAAGTGCCTGCAGGAGACACCGAGACCCATGACCACGACTGCAAAACCCACCAAGATCGATATCTACAACCACGTCATGCCCCCCGCCTACCTGGAGCTGGTGAACCGGCATGGCAAGGAGCCCGGCATGGTCCGGCGCATGAATTCCCTGCGCATGCTCTGGGACATGGAGGCACGTGTGAAGATGCTGGACCAGTGGCCCGAGGTCCGGCAGGTCATCACCTGTGCGGTGCCGTCGCCGGAAATGCTGGGCGGGCCCGATGTCTCCCCGGGCTACGCGCGGGTGGCCAACGAAGGCATGGCCGAAATCTGCCGCCAGTGGCCGCACAAGTTTCCGGCCTTCGTGGCCTCGCTGCCCATGAACAATCCCGCGGCCGCGCTCGACGAGATGGACTATGCGATCGAGGTCCTCGGCGCCAAGGGCGTGCAGATCCTGACCAGCGTCAACGGCAGCGCGCTCGACCGGCCGGAGCTGTTCGAGGTCTTTGAGCGCGTGACCACAAAGCACGGCATGCCGGTGTGGATGCATCCCACGCGGCCGGCCAGCCGGGCCGACTACCCCGACGAGGACAAGTCCCAGTACGAGATCTGGCAGGTGCTGGGCTGGCCGGTGGAGACCAGCGTCGCCATGGCCCGCATGGTGTTCTCGGGGCTGCTCGAAAAGCTGCCCGGGCTGCGCCTGATCACGCACCACTGCGGTGGCATGCTGCCGTACTTTTCCGGGCGTGCCGAAACGCTGTGGGCCCAGCTGGGCAGCCGCAGCATCGACGGGTCGGACGCCGACGCGCTCAAACGCCTGTCCAAGCCGCCGATCGAGTACTTCAAGATGTTCTACGGTGACACCGTGCTCGGTGGGTCCAGTTCCGCGCTGCGCTGCGGCCTGGATTTCTTCGGCGCCGACCACGTGGTGTTTGCCAGCGATTGTCCGTTCGATCCCGAGGGCGGACCCATGTTCATCCGCGAGGGCATCCGCTCCATCGAAGACCTGGACCTCGACGAGAAGGACGCGCGCAAGCTGTACTTCGGCAACGCGTACAAGCTGCTCGGGATGCACGGCGACTGCTGAACGCGTTGCCGCCATCGGGCCGATGGTGCGGGATTCCCCGGATGCCTGGCGCACGAGGGAGGGCCGATAATTTTCGGCTTTCTCCCTCTTTTGCATAGCGCATCCCACGCCAAACTCCGCCAGTGAAGTTCAATTCGATTCGTGATTTTCTGGCAGTGGCAGAGCGTGGAAGTTTGCGTGCCGCAGCGCGCCAGCTGGGGCTGGCGCAGCCGGCCATGACGCGCAGTATCCAGGAGCTGGAAAAGGAACTCGGTGCGGTGCTGTTCGAGCGCCGTGCGAAAGGCGTGCAGCTGACGCCCATGGGCGAAGTATTCCTGCGGCGTGCGAAGGCCGTGCGCAGCGAGTTCCGACGTGCCCAGGAAGAGATCGAACAGCTGCAAGGCGCGACCCATGGGCACATCCGCATGTGCCTCTCGAGCGTTGCCCATATGGCCTTGCTTCCCAATGCCCTGGGGCCGTTCAGGCAGGCCTTCCCCAAGGTGACCCTGGACCTGTTCGACGCCGTGCTGCCGCGGGTGGAGCTGGAGCTCACGGGCGGGACGATGGACTTCTACATCGGCCCGATCCTCGGGGAAGTTTCCGGCGAGTTGACGGTGGAAAAGCTGTTCGACAATGAGCGCGTCATCCTGGGGCGCAAGGGGCACCCGCTGTCATCCGCGAGGTCCTTGAGGGACCTCGTGGGCGCAGAATGGGTCAGCACCTCGGTGACGCACCGTGCCGAAGACGAGCTCTCCCCCCTGTTCAAGCAGCACGACCTGCCCGCCCCCAGGCTGGTCGTGCAGGGCCACTCCGCGCTGACCTTCTTTTTCACGGTGGCGCATTCCGACCTGCTGACGATGCTGCCCCAGCAGTGGGCGCAGGTGCCCCTGTTCAAGGGGTTTCTGCAGAAGATCGATGTGCAGGAATCGCTGGCTGCGCCGCCGATCTGCATCGTGCGCCGCACCGGCCTTCCGCTCACGCCCGCGGCCGAGTACTTCTGCGACATGATCCGCCGGGCCGCACTGCACATGGACACCGTGGTGCCTTGAGGCCGCAGGGCCCGCTGCGATGCAATCGCAGCATCGGTTTCTCATCTTTCTCATCTGTCCGTTGTTTCCCTGAGGCATTACGCTGCGCGTTCGGTGGGTGGATATGCACCCGGGCATGGCCCCACAGAAGCATTTCAACGGAGACAAAAAGCATGAATACCTCATCGTTCCAACCCGGCCCCGCCGCCAAGGTCGCCGGCGACCTGACCGGGCGTGTGCGGCTGCCCGGCAGCAGCAATAGCCGCCCCCCGCTGCCCCTGGTGGTCGCCCTGCACGGCGGCACCTACACCTCGCGCTACTTCGACATTCCCGGCGCATCGCTGCTGGACCGGGCCGTGGCCAACGGCATCCCTGTGGTGGCGCTGGACCGCCCGGGCTACGGCGGCAGCCCGGCCCTGCCCGCAGCGCAGAGCACCGTGAAGGGCCAGGCCACCTACCTGCTCAAGGTGCTGGAAGACTGCTGGCAGCGCTATGGCGAGGGCACGCGCGGCATCTTCCTGATCGGCCACTCCATCGGCGGCGCCATCACCGCCAGCCTCGCCGCCGAGGCGGCCAGTGCAGCGCCCGCCTTCCCGCTGCTGGGCATTGCGCTGTCGGGCATGTGCCTCAAAACCCCGCCCGAGCACAAGCCGCTGTGGGAGAGCCTGCCCGACACCCCCACCGTGGAGATGCCCGGCCCCGTCAAGGTGCAGATGATGTTCGGCCCGGCGGGCAGCTACCATCCGGCCATGGTCGAGGCCAGCCAGGCGGCCGATGCGCCAGCGCCCAAGGCGGAGCTGGTGGACATCGTCAGCACCTGGACGGACAACGCGCCCGCCACGCTCGCGGCCATCCGCGTGCCGGTGCACTACCGCCAGTCGGCGCAGGACCCGCTGTGGATCATGGGCGCCGACGAGGTCGCGGGCTTTGCCCGGGCGCTGGCGCACTCGCCGCGCGTCGATGCCGCCATGGTGCAGCAGACCGGCCACTGCATGGACTTTCACCACTACGGCCACACGCTGCAGCTGCAGCAGCTGGCGTTTGCCCTGCAGTGCGCATGCGAGGCCACATGACGACGCCACTGCGCAGAAGACAGCTGCTCGCCTGCCTGGCGGCGCCCGGCCTGCTCGGTACCGGCCTGCACGCTGCCGCGCAGGCCCGCGCCGCGTTCCCGGCCCGGGCCGTGACCCTGGTCGTGCCGTTCACGCCCGGCAGCGGCAGCGACACCATTGCCCGCCTGATCGGCCCGCACCTGGCCGCCAAATGGGGCCAGCCCGTGGTGGTGGACAACAAGCCCGGGGCCAGCGGCGCCATGGGTGCGCAGGCCGTGGCCCGGGCCGAGCCCGACGGGCACACCCTGCTCATGGCCATCAACACCCACACCATGACGCCCGCGGTGCAGGCGAGCCAGCCCTACGATGCGGCACGCGACTTCGCCGCCGTGGCCAAGCTGGCCGAGGCCAATTTCGTGCTCGCGGTGAACCCGGCCCTGCCGGTGCAGGACGTGGCTTCGCTGGTCGCGCTGGCCAAGGGCCGGCCGGGCAAGCTCAACTACGCCACGCCGGGCAATGGCACGCCGCACCACCTGGCCATGGAGCTGTTCAAGGCGGACCAGGGGGTCTTCGTGGTCCACGTGCCCTACCGCGGCATCGCCAATGCCACGACCGACCTGATCAGCGGGCAGGTGGACATGATGTTCGGCTCCGTGCCCTCGTTGCGCACGCAGATCCAGGCAGGGCGCGTCAAGGCACTGGCCGTGACTGGCGAAAAGCGCAGCGATCTGCTGCCGGCGGTGCGCACCTTCCGCGAGCAGGGCTTTCCTGCCATGGACGCGGTGGACGCCTGGTATGCCGTGCTGGCACCGGCGCGCACCCCGGCCGACCTGGTGCAGCGCCTGAACCGCGACTTCGTCGAGGCGATGAACCGCGCCGACGTGCAGGCCGAACTGGCCAAGCAGGGCCTGCGCGTGAGCACGGGCACCCCGGCCCAGATGGGCGCGTTGATCAATACCGACATCGCCCGCTGGAAGGGCGTGGTCAAGCGCGCGGGCATCACGGCCGACTGACGCACGCGCCGGAGCGCCGATGGGGATGCCAAGCCAGTCGGCCCGTGCCGGCTGGCTTTTCTTTTGGGCCGCCGTTGGTGCCCCGCAGAAAGAGAAAGGCCCTGGATGCCGGTCTGTATCCAGGGCCTGGGGCATGAAGGGCGCTACACCGGGTACTGCAGCGCACCCTGGGTCAGTGTGGTCAGGCGCACCTCGGTGAAGTCCTCGATGGCGTAGTGGCCCGAGCGCCCCCAGCCGCTGTCCTTGACGCCGCCATTGGGCATGGCCGGCTCGCCGGCCATGGTGGCGCCGTTGATGTGCACCATGCCGCAGTCGAAGCGCTCCGCCAATGCCAAGCCGCGCTGCGCATCGCGCGTGAGGATGCCGGCGCACAGGCCGTAGGGCGTGGCCAATGCCTCGGACATCGCCTGCTCGGGGTTGTCCACGGGCTGCACGATCAGCACCGGGCCGAAGGTCTCCTCGCAGCTCACCGGGGCGGTTGCCGGCACGTCCACCAGGATGGTGGGCTCGTACACGCGGCCGTTGGCGCGCCCGCCTGTCACCACGCGGGCGCCCAGGGCCACGGCTTCGTCCACGCGCTGGCGCACCTGGGCCAGGGCCCGGTCGTTGATGAGCGGGCCGATCACGGTGCCGGGCGCGGCTGGGTCGCCCATGGGCAGCGACCGGGTCTTGGCCGCCAGCTTTTCCACGAAGGCGTCGGCAATGCTGCGGTCGACCAGCACCTTGCGCGTGTTCATGCAGATCTGCCCCTGGTGGAAGAAGGCGCCGAAGGCCGTGGTGTTCACCGCCAGGTCCAGGTCGGCGTCGTCCAGCACCAGCAGCGGGTTGTAGCCGCCCAGCTCCAGCACGATGCGCTTGAGCGCGCGGCCCGCACGCTCGGCCAGCATGCGGCCCGTGGCCGAGGAGCCGGTGAAGTTGATGCTGCGCACGTGCGGGCTCTCGAAGAACGCGTCGGCGATCGGGCCGGCGTCACCGGGGCCGTGCGTCACCACGTTGAAGGTGCCCGCGGGGAAGCCGGCCTCTTCGAGCACCTCGGCCAGCACCAAGCCGGCGGACAGGGGCGCCTCTTCCGAGGGCTTGAGCACCATGGTGTTGCCGAACGCCATGGGCAGCACCACGGTGCGCCAGGCCAGGCAGAACGCGCCGTTCCAGGGGGCGAAGCCGGCCACCACGCCCAGGGGCTTGCGCACGGCCATCGCGAAGCGCCCGGGCGTGTCGCTGCGCAGCACGTCGCCCGCAGGCCGGTAGCCCCAGCCCGCGGCCTGGCGCAGCAGGTCGACGGACCAGCGGATCTGAAAGCGCGCAAAGCCCGAGGCGGTGCCGGTCTCGGCCGCCAGCAGGCGCACGAAGTCCTCGGCGCGGCGCTCCACGATGTCGGCCGCGGCCAGGAACAGCCGCTGGCGTTGCCCTGGCGGCATCGCGGCCCAGGCGGGGAAGGCGGCGTGTGCGGCGTCGATGGCGGCCTGCGCGTGCTGCCGCGTGCCGGCGGCCACCTGCGCCACGACCTCGTCCGTGAACGGATTGCGGTCGGGGAAGGTGGCTGTGTCAGGGGCGCTCCAGCGCCCTGCGATGAAGTGGGTGGTGTGGTCGATCAAGGGGGGCATGGGGTCGTGTCTCCGGTTCTGGGTGTGTCGTGTTCGGTGGCGTCAGAAGAGCAGCGTGGCTGCCATCGCGCGGTATTCGTCGGCGCTGGGTGCATAGGCCGCACTGCGGTTGAAGGGGCTGGTGGCCATGGCCTGGACCAGGCCGTCCGGGTCCGACACGCGGTAGCCGGCGCGGCCCAGGTGCGTGGGCAGGTCCAGCGCGGCATTCAGCTCGCGCAGGGCCGGGGCGATGTCGAAGCGTGAGCACAGTCCCAGCGCCTGCGCCAGTCGGTCGGACTTGGCCGGCACCTTGTCGGCGGCGATGGCCATGGCCTCGGGCAGGGCGGCCGCCACCATCATCCCGTGGTGCAGGCGCTGGTCGCCGCAGGCAAGGGCAATGGCATGTGCGGGCCCCAGGCTCTTGTGGATGGCCACCCCGCCCGCGAACGAAGCCACCATGAGCTCCAGGCGCGCAGCGTCCGCGCCGGGGTGCAGCGCGGCCTGCACATGGCCGTAGGCGCGCGCCAGGCCGTCGAGGGCGATGGCGTCCACCAGCGGGTGCGGCGGGTCGGCGAGAAAGCCTTCCAGGCAATGGGCCAGCGCATCCATGCCCGTCGCGGCTACCAGCCGCGGCGGCAGGCTGCGCACCAGTTGCGGGTCGCTGATCACCGCGCGCGGCACGAGGAAGGGGCTGCGCGTGCCGATGGCGCGCGTGCCCGCATCGGGGTGCAGGCCGGTGGCGGGCGAGCTTTCGCTGCCGGTGCCGATGGTGGTGGGCACCACCAGCAACGGCGCCACTCCGGGGCCAATGCGATCGGGCCGGCCCAGCAGGCCGCGCGCGCCATCGGCGGGGACCTGCACCAGCGCCGCCACGATCTTGGCCGTGTCGATGACCGAGCCGCCGCCCAGTGCGACGATGCCATCGCAGCCTGACGCCTGGTAGACGGCAAAGGCCTGGTCCGCATCGCGGCAGGTCGGGTCCTCGGCGGCGAGCAAGTGGCGTGCGGTCCCGGGCGGCAGAAAGACCGCCACCGTCTCCAGCACGCCGGCCCGCGCCAGCCCCTCGTCGCTCAGCAGCAAGGGGCGCGCCACGCGCAGCAACGCAAGCTCCCCGGGCAGGCCAGAGAGGCTGCCGGGACCGAGGATCCAGCGGGGCAGGGGCAGCACGGCGGGGTGATGGGAAGGCGAAGGCACGGCGGTCATGTCGCTGCATGGTAGGCAGCCACAGCACTGCGCAGAAGATGGCTTTTTCGGACCTCCGATAGCGCCACTGAATCACCTGCGGACGGCTGCGAGCGATGCTGCAGGCGCATCGCCCGCAGCTACGGCGCATCTTTTTCAACCAGGCTGCCCCACCTAGAGTCCCTGGGCGCTGGCGCTCCTGCCCGGAGCGCCCATTCAACCAGGAGACCCATCCCATGCAGCGATCCCCTCTCGCCATCGCGGCCGCCACAGCCGTCGGCGCCATGCTCACGGCCTGCGCCGTGCCCCCAGACACCCCACCAGTGACCAGCGGCACCGTGCTGCGCAATGTCACCGTGGTCGACACGCGCACCGGTGCGCTGGCGCAGCGCATGGCCGTGGTCATCGAGCAGGGCCGCATCCGCCAGGTGCTGCCCGATGCGGCGGTGCGCACCGGAGGCAGTGCCACGGTGGTGGAAGGCGCGGGCAAGTACGTGGTTCCGGGCTACCTCGACATGCACACCCATTCGGTCCCGCCCGCCGTGTTCCAAAAAGCGCCCCACTGGCCGCTGCTGCTGGCCAACGGCGTCACGGGCATCCGCGACATGGCCGGCGCACCGCCGCTGATCGCCGCCGCGCGGCAATTCAACGCCGCGCGCGCGGCCGGCACGCTCGATGCGCCCGAGGTGTTGCAGATCCCCGGTCCGCCGGTCGTGGGCGCGCGCACGGCCGAAGACGGCGTGGCCGCCGTGCGGCAGACCCAGGCCATGGGCGGCAGCTTCGTCAAGGTGGTCGGTGCCTCGCCCGCGGCGCTGGCGGCCATCGTGGCCGAGGCGCGTGCGCAGGGCCTGGCCGTGGCGGGGCACCTCTCGCCCGGCATGGGCGCGGTGGAGGCTGCCAACATCGGGTGGACCGCCATGGAGCACCTGGGCGGTGGCTGGAGCATCGCCCTCGACTGCGCCCGGGACCAGGCCGCCATCCGCGAGGACCTGCTGGCCGGCAAGGGCGCCAGGATGCCCTCGCCGTTTCCGCCCACCTATGCCATCAGCCCCTACATCCATGCGGCCGCCGATGCGCCCTTCGTGCAGCGCTCGCTGGACAGCTACGACAGCGCCGCCTGCAATGCCGTCACCCGCGCCGTGGTGCAAAAGGGCACCTGGCAGGTGCCCACCATGGTCCGGATGCGCACCATGACCCAGAGCGACAGCGCCGAATTCCGCAACGACCCGCTGCTGCGCTACGTGGACCCGACCACGCGCGCCCTGTGGAACAAGCTCTCGCGCGACTTCGAGACCATGCAGCCGGCGAGCGCTGCGGCCACCTTCCGCAGCTCTTACACGTCGTTCGAGCACACGCTGACGCAGCTGCACCAGAACGGCGGTGCCTCGCGGACCCTGGTGGGCACCGACGTCGGTGGCATCTGGGTGATTCCCGGCTTTTCTCTGCACCAGGAGTTCCGCGCGTTCGCCAAGGCCGGCTTCACGCCGCTGGAGATCCTGCAGGCCACCACCCTCAATGGGGCGCGCTTTCTCGGCCGCGAGACCAGCATGGGCACGGTGGAAGCAGGGAAGAATGCCGATCTGGTGCTGCTCGATGCCAATCCGGTGGCCGACGTCGCCAACCTGTCGAAGATCGCGGGCGTGTTCAATGCCGGCAAGTACTTCCCGCGCAGCGCGCTCGATGCGCTGCTGGACGGCGTGGCCGCGAACCACGCCGCCGCGCCGCTGCGCGACCCGAGCACGGTGATCGACACCAGCCACCGCCATTGAGCGGCGGCGGCCAGCGGCTGGCTGGCCGCTACAGGCGAAAGACCGCCACCGTGCCCGACAGGCGGCGTGTCTGCTCCTGCAGGCTCAGCGAGGCGGCCGCGGACTGCTCGACCAGGGCGGCGTTCTGCTGGGTCATGCCGTCCAGTTGCACGATGGCCTCGCTCACGCCGCCGATCTCCTCGGCCTGGTGCCCGGTGGCCCGGTGGATGCCGTCGATCATCTGGCTGACCTGGTGCACGCTGTCGACGATGTGGGCCATGGCTTCGCCGGCTTCGCGCACCAGCAGCGCGCCCCCGTCCACCCGCGCCGTCGATGCCTGGATCAGGGCCTTGATCTGGCTGGCGGCCTCGGCGCTGCGGCCGGCCAGCGTGCGCACCTCGCTGGCCACCACGGCGAAGCCGCGCCCCTGCTCGCCGGCGCGGGCCGCCTCCACCGCCGCGTTGAGCGCGAGGATGTTGGTCTGGAAGGCGATGGAGTCGATCACGCCGATGATCTCGGCAATGTGGCGCGACGACTGGTTGATCGCGTCCATGCTGGCCACCACCTGCGAAACCGCCTGGCCGCCGCGGCTGGCGGCCTCGGTCGCCGCGGTGGCCAGGGCATTCGCGGCCGTGGCCGCGCGGCCGCTCGCGCGCGCCCCGTCGGCCAGCTGCTGCACCGAGCCGCTGGTTTCCTGCAGGCTGCCCGCGGCCCTTTCGGTGCGGTAGCTCAGGTCCTGGTTGCCCGTGGCGATCTCGATGGCCGCATCGTCGATGCAGCGGGAGGCTTCGCGGATCGTGGCCACCGTCTCGCGCAGGCGGCCGGTCATCTGGCCCATGGCGTCGTGCAGCGAGTTGCGGATCTGGGGCGTGGCGTCCCAGTCGAGCTGCCCGGAGGCGACCTGTTCGGCCACCCGGCGCAGCTCCCCGGGCTCCCCGCCCAGCTCGTGCCACACCGAGCGCACGATCAGCCAGGAGGCCAGGCCCAGCACCAGCAGCACGGTGATGGCGGTCAGTGCGCTGGCGAGCACGGTGTCGCGCAAGGCCTTTTCCAGGTTGTCGAAACCCGCTTCCACCGAGCGCCGGGTTTCCTCCACCACCGCCTTGCGGCCCGCGTTCCATTGCGCCTGCGCGCTGCGCCGCTGTGCGACGCGGTCCGACACGTCCTGGCCGGACATCATGCCCTCCACCACGGCGAAGCTGTGCTCGCGGTGCGCCGCGAACGCGGCTTGCAGCGCCGGCGTGGTGCCGTCCAGGCGCTGCTCGATCGCCTGGGCATGGCCCTTGGCTTCGTTCAGCCGGCGCGGGTCGCCCATGGCGGCGGCCTCCAGGGCGTTGTCCATGTGCTCGGACAGGCGCTCCATCTGCAGCGTGGTCTCCAGCAGGCGGTTGTCGGTGTGGCGCAGCCGGTCCAGCTGCGAAGCACTGCCCGATGCGATGACCAGGCTGGCCGATACGCCCAGGCCGAACACCAGGCAGGCGCTCACGGGCAGGGCCCAAATCTTCTGGCGGAATTTCATGGGACGTTTCCTGTGGGGCGGGTCACGCAACGGCGCGGCACGGCCGGCGCAACCCGCAAGCGGGCGGGGGGATGTCGTGTCGAAAGAAAGGGCGGGGCCGCCGGGGCGGCCCCGCCCGTGTGCGCCTGTCAGGGCCGCCGGGCGTCGGCCTCGCGCATGAAGCTGTCCAGCACCTGGTTGAATTCCTGCGATACCTGCTGTGGGAAATGGTGCGGCGAGGCGATCACCAGCCGGCGCCCGCCTGCGACCTCGGCCACGCGGTCGGAGATCGCGTCGAAGGCCGGGCTCCAGCCGCCCGAGACCACGAGCACCGGGACGCCGGCCTGCCGCACCGCCGCGAGCTGGCGCGCCAGGGTCTTCTTGTTGGGCAGTTTCATGCGCCTCAGGGCACGCCCCATCTGCTGCAGTTCTTCCTCGGACGAGCGGCCGCCGATCTCGGCCGGGATGTTGGCCAGCCGCATGAAGCGCTCGATGCGCGAGCGCGCCGACAGCGAGAAGAACAGCACGTTCACGATCTGCAGCAGGAAGCGCCGCACCACCGGCAGGTCCGTCGCCAGCGCCGCCATGGCGGGCTCGATGATGGTCAGCGAGCGCACGCGCTCCGGGTGGCTCGCCGCCGCCGCCAGCGCCACACAGCCGCCGAAGGAATGGCCTACCAGGTGGGCCCCTTCCTCGCCCTCCATCAGTGTGGCCACCAGCGCACCGTCGGCCTCGGCATCATCGGGGCGGCCGGGGTCGGGGCTGCGCCCGTGGCCCGGCCGGTCGGGCACCAGGACCTGCCAGCCCTGCGCGGCCAGCTGCTGCTGCGCCACGAAATGCCGCTCGCCGCCCAGGCGGCTGCCCTGTGCGCTGCCGTGCACCATCACCACGCGGGGGCCGGCCGGGCCCCAACGCGTCACCTGCATCGAATCGGTCTGCATCCATGTCTCCTTGTCTTGTAGGGCGTGTGTTCAGATGCCCACGTATTCCTGCAGCAGCCGGGGCTGCTGGCGCAATTCGTCCGAGCTGCCGCGCCAGACCACGCGGCCCTTTTCCACGATGCAATGGCGGTCGGCCAGGCGCAGCAGGGGCTCGATGTTCTTGTCGATCACGATCAGCGACAGGCCCTCGTCCTTCAGGCGCGCCAGGCACTTCCAGATCTCGGCGCGCACCAGCGGTGCCAGGCCCTCGGTCGCCTCGTCCAGGATCAACAGACGCGGGTTGGTCATCAGCGCGCGCCCGATGGCCAGCATCTGCTGCTCGCCGCCCGAGAGGTTGCTGCCCAGGTTGCGCTCGCGCTCCTGCAGGCGTGGGAACATGTCGTACACGCGTGCCAGCGTCCAGGGCGATGCGCTCCCGAGCCGGTTGCCGGCCGTGGCCACCAGGTTCTCGCGCACCGTGAGGTTGGGAAAGATGCGCCGGCCCTCGGGCACCAGGCCCAGGCCGCTGCAGGCCACCTGGTGCGCGGCGCGCCCCGTCACTTCTTCGCCCGCCATGCGCACCGAGCCGTGGCGGGGCGCAAGCAGGCCCATGATGGACTTCACGGTCGTCGACTTGCCCATGCCGTTGCGCCCGATCAGCGTCACGACTTCGCGTTCGCGCACGTCGAAGCTCATGCCGAACAGCGCCTGGCTGGCCCCATAGAAGGTCTCGATGCCATCGACTTCCAGCAACGTCGTCGTCATACCGCCTCCACCTGGTCTCCCAGGTACGCCCTGCGCACCTCGGGGTCGTTCTTGATCTCGTCGGCCGTGCCGCAGGCAATGGGCTTGCCGTACACCATCACGGTGATGCGGTCGGCCAGCGCGAACACGGCGTCCATGTCGTGCTCCACCAGCACGATGCCGTAGCGGCCCTTGAGCGTATGCAACAGGCGCACCATGTCCTCCGATTCCTTCTGGCTCATGCCGGCCATGGGCTCGTCGAGCAGCATCACCCGGGGCCGCAGCGCCAGGGTCATCGCCAGCTCCAGCTGGCGGCGCGCGCCGTGTGCCATGGCCGAGACACGGGTCCCGGCCTGGCCACCCAGCCCCACCTGCAGCAGCAGGGCCTGCGCCGGATCGACCAGGTCTGTGTCCTGTAGCACCGGCTTCCAGAACGCGAAGTTGTGGCCGCTGGCGCCCTGCACCGCCAGCATCACGTTCTGCAGCGCCGTGAACTCGTGGAACACCGAGGTGATCTGGTAGCTGCGCGCGATCCCCATGCGCGCGCGGCGCTGCACCGACGTGCCGACCAGTTCCTGCCCGTCGAGCTGGATGCTGCCCGCATGCGGCGCCAGCTCGCCCGAGAGCTGGTTGATCAGCGTGGTCTTGCCGGCGCCGTTGGGGCCGATGATGGCGTGCAACTCCCCGGGCCGTACTTCAAGGCGGAAGTGGTCCGTGACCAGCAGGCCGCCGAAGCGCTTGACCAGCCCGTCCACGCGCAGCGTGGATCCTTGCGTGGCGGCGCTCATGGCCGGTCCCCCTGCTCGCGGGCGACGAGGATGCCGTAGATGCCGTCCTTGAGCCGCAGGGCGACCAGCAGGGCCATCAGGCCGAGCACGCCCAGCCAGTGGTTGCGCACGAAGTCATCGAGCACGGCCCAGCCGAGGTTGAACGAGGACAGCAGGTCTTCCAGTGTCAGCCAGAGGATGGCGCCGACCACGGGGCCGATCAGCGTGCCCAGGCCGCCGAGCACGGCCATCACGATCAGGTCGCCCGAGACCACCCAGTGCATGTAGGACGGCGACACGAAGCGCGTGAGGTTGGCCAGCAGCACGCCCGCGAGCACGCAGACCAGGGCCGACAGCACATAGGCCGCGAGCTTCACGCGCGCCACGGGCATGCCCAGTGCCTCCAGGCGCCGCTCGTTGGTGCGGCAGCCCTTGAGGACCATGCCGAAGCGGGCATGCACCAGCCGGTAGAACAGGAACAGCGCCGCCACCAGTGCTGCGAAGATCACGTAGTACAGCACGACGTTGTCGTTGAGATCGACCACGCCGAAGTCGCTGCGCCCGCCGATGCTGAAGCCGTCGTCGCCGCCGTACTGCTTGAGGCTGACCGCGAGGAAGTAGAACATCTGCGCGAACGCCAGCGTGATCATGATGAAGCCCACCCCCCGGGCGCGCAGGCACACCAGGCCGATCAGCGTGGCCAGCACCGCGCCCGCACCGAGCGCCGCTGCCAGGTGCAGCCAGCCGTTGCCGATACCATGCTGCGACAGGATGCCGACCGCGTAGGCGCCCAGGCCGATGTACAGCGCATGGCCGAAGCTGACCATGGCGCCGTAGCCCATCACCAGGTTGAGCCCGGTAGCGGCCAGCGCGAAGATCATCATGCGTGACACCAGCGTCACGTAGAAGCTCTGGCCCAGGGCGTGCGAGAACACCGGGACCAGGGCCAGCAGGACAAGCAGCGCGCCTGCGACCGCCAGCCGCAGGGAAGGGCGCCGCGAGCCCATGGGCTTGCCGGTGGTGGGGACGGGGAGGGGGGACATAGGGGTTGGAAGGACTTCAGCCATGTTTCACCGGGAACAATCCAGCAGGCCGCACCGCCAGCACGACCGCCATGAGCAGGTAGATCAGCATCGAGGCGATGGCCGGCCCCGCGGCCTGCGCCAGCGAGCGCTCCATCAGTTCACGCATCAACCCGGGCGTGAAGGCCCGCCCGATGGTGTCCACGACGCCCACGATCAGGGCCCCGTAGAAGGCGCCGCGGATGGAGCCGACCCCGCCCGTGATCAGCACCACCAGGGTCAGGATCAGGATGGGTTCGCCCATGCCGGGCTGCACCGACAGGATGGGACCGGCCATCAGCCCGGCCAGGCCCGCCAACGCGGCACCGGCCGCGAAGACCAGGGCATTGAGCCGCCCGATGTTCACGCCCAGCGCCGACACCATGCCGGCGTCGCTGGCCCCGGCGCGGATCAGCATGCCGATGCGCGTGCGGTGTACCAGCCAGTACAGCGCGGCACCCACCAGCAGCCCCACGGCGATGATGGCCAGCCGGTAGGCCGGGTAGGCCACGCCGAAGAGGTCCACCGTGCCGGAAAGGGCGTCGGGCACGTTCATGAACACCGGCGCCTGGCCCCAGCCGAAGCGGGCCACTTCGTTGAAGATGAGGATCACGCCAAAGGTGGCCAGCACCTGGTAGAGGTGGTCCCGGTCGTACAGCCGGGCGATCACCATGCGCTCCAGCGCCAGGCCGAGCAGCAGGCTGCCGCCGACGGCGGCCAGCGCCGCCAGCACGAAGGAGTCGCTGGCCCCGTAGGCGGCCGCGGCGAAGTACGCGCCCATCATGAACAGCGAGCCGTGCGCCAGGTTGATCACGTGCATGATCCCGAGTACCAGCGTGAGCCCGGCGGACAGCAGGAACAGCAGCACCCCGAGCTGGAACCCGTTGAGCAACTGCGCGAGCAGCAGAGAACCTGTCATGTCGAATGCTCCTTGCAAGGGATTGCGCGCTCGGCAATCACTTCAGAGGGCACTGGGCGTGGTAGGCGTCCTGGTGCGACTTGAGCGGCGTGGCCAGTGTCTTCAGGGTGTAGCGCTCCTTGGCATCCTTGACCACCGTGAAGGCGAAGTAGTCGTTGATGGGGAAGTTGTTGTTCCCGAACTTCAGCACCCCGCGCACGGAGTGGGGGTTGCCGGCCTTGAGCGCCGCCATGAAGGCCGGCTTGTCGCCCACATTGCCCTTGACGCGGGCGATGGCCGCATCCAGCAGCAGCGCGGCGTCGTAGCCCTGCGCGGCGAACAGCGAGGGGATGCGGTTGTACTTCTTCTCGAAGGCCTCGACGAATCCCTTGTTGGCGGCGTTGTCCAGGTCGGGCGCCCACCAATGGGTGCTGTTCAGACCCAGGGCCGAGTCCTTGAGCGCCGGCAGCGTGGTGGCGTCCAGCATCGACGAGCTTTGCAGCGGGATGGTTTTCCCCAACCCGGCCTGCTGGTACTGGCGGATGAAATTCACCGCCAGCGCGCCTGGGAAGAACGCGTACACCGCATCGGGCTTGGCTGCCGCGATCTGGGCGATCTCGGCGGAGAAGTCGGGCTGTGCCATGCCCGGCGCGAGTTCTTCGAGCACCTGGCCCTTGTAGGTGCGCTTGAAGCCCTGCAGCGCATCCTTGCCGGCCTGGTAGTTGGGGGCGATCAGCACCATGCGCTTGTAGCCCTTGTCCATGGAGAACTTGCCCGCTGCCTCGGCGTGGCCGTCGTTCTGCCAGGACACGACGAACTGGTAGGGCGAGCACTGCGCGCCGGCCTGGGCCGACGGACCGGCGTTGGAGCCGATCAGGAACACCTGCTTTTCGGTGATCGGGCGGTGCACGGCCATCATCACGTTGGAGCCCATCACGCCGGTGATGATCGGCACCTTCTCCTTCTCGACCAGCTTCTGCACGATCTGCAGGCCCACGTCGGGCTTGAACTGGTCGTCCTCCTTGAGCACCTGCACTGGCGTGCCGCCGAGCTTGCCCTCGCGCTGCTCCAGTGCCAGCATGAAGCCGTCGTAGTTGTCCTGGCCCAGGGCCCCGATGGGGCCGGAGAAGGTGCCGAGGTAGCCGATCTTGATGGGCGACTGGGCGTGCACCTGGGCGCCGCACGCGGCGCCCAGCGCCAGGACGGCGGCCGCGGCCTTGAAGGTGGTGAACTTGAACATGGTGGTTGTCTCCGGTGAGGTGGAACATGCGGCCTCTTGTGGCGAGGCTCTTGCACGGGATGGTGGAATTCAGCAGGGCATGGCGTGGCGCGGCAGGCGCAGGCCTGCAGTGAGAACGCCCGGATCGGGCACAGGGGGACGGTTCACGTGGACACTCGATGCATGGGACGTGGGCGCATGCTAGGGGCGCTTCAGTGCATCAAGAAGATGCCAAAAAGGGCCAGGTGATTCGCACTGCGTATCGCTGTGGCCGCCCCAGAAGCCTGCACCAGGCAGGCGCCTAGCGCATGAGCTTTCCGCCGGGGCCGATCATGTCGATCTCCACGAACAGGCTGCCCGTGTGCGCCTGGGGGCTGTAGTTCACGAAGAAGCCACCGAGATCGAAATCGCGCAGGGTCTCCAGCGCCCTGACCAGCCCCTCCGATGTCGGCTTGGGGCCGCTGCGCCGCAGCCCTTCCACGAGGATCTTCGCTTCCAGGAAACCCTCGAGTCCCAGCATCGTCGGGCTTCCCTTGCCCAGTTCCTTCACCGCCTGGATGTATTCGGCGACGACCTTGACCCGAAGCCCATCCGACATGGGAACAATTTGCGAGAGCGCCACGCCGACGGCCCTGTCGCCGACCAGCTTCGTCAGCACAACCACGTCGGTGGAAGAGAACGTGTACAGCGAGCCATTGAAGGACAGCTTGCGCAATTCCAGGATCAGCGCTGCTGCAGCAGGCGTCAGCACCCCCAGGAAGATGGCCTGGGGTTTGGACTGGACGGCGGAGCGCGCCACCTCGGCGGCCTGGGTGGCTGCCGCGTCCAGCAGGACATGGCTGGCCTGCAGGCCCACCTCGCGCAGTCCCGCATCCATGGACTGGCGGGTCGAGTGGCCCAGGGGCACATCCTGAAAGACGATGGCGATGCGATCGATTCCCACGACCTTGACATGCTTTGCCAGCTCCCGCCCTTCGTCCGTGACGCTCGCCCTGACGGGAAATCCGTAGCGGTGCAGGCGGGCACGCAGGAGGTGTGTGGCGGATGCAATGCCCACCACCGGGATTTTCAGTTCGTCCAGCAGCGGGATTTCATGGCCGGCGGCAGGCACCCGCAGCAGGCTCAGGAAGGCCAGGGGCTTGTGTTCACTGGCTATGCGCCGAAGGTTGGCGACGGTGTTGTCTGCCACATAGCCATCGTCCCAGGTGATGGTTTCCACCTTGCGTCCGGCCACACCCCCGGTGGAATTCACCTTGTGGAGGTAGGCGTCTGCGCCGTCGCGCTTGAGCTCTCCGATCGATTGCAGTGGCCCGCTCAGCGGCAGCGAGCGCCCGACAAGCAGTGGTTGCGCGATGGCGCTTGCGGTCACGAGTGCCAAGCCTGCCAGGATCAGCGATGCGAGGTGTTGCATGGGTCTTTGTGCCTGTGGTACGGAGGTGGCCAGCACCGTAGGAGATCCTTCGACCGCAGGGCAGATGGCTCTTTTTTCCCGGCGATTCATCTTTGGCATCGGCGCACGGCGGGCGCTTCGGTGCCTTTGCAGCGCCGTAGTGCGGGTGGGGCTTTGCGGTACCTCACCCCCTCGGGGTGGGGCGAAGGACGTCAAACCTCGGTACCTTGCGCTGTCTTGGCGCTTGCGGCCACCCTGTCGTGCGCCGCGCCTGTGCATGTGCTGCCCACCGCTGCCAAGTCCAGGGCGCTGCGGGTTGGCGGCCGGGCGGCTTCGGCCTGCAGCGGTCAAGCGCCGAGGGGTCTGCGGCGCGGCCTTTTCAGCCAGCGCTGTCAGGCGGGGGCTTCCAGCGAATCCTTTCTTTTCTTTTTTATTCTTGTTGAGGGAACCGATGAAACAACTGCTGAAGAACACGTATTTCCGCACCGGCGCAGCCCTGGGTGCTGCCGC
>NZ_AKJX01000104.1 GCF_000276605.1 Acidovorax sp. CF316
GGGGGCGTCCCCCTCCCGACTCGCGCAGCGAGTCGAGAGAGGGGTGAAGGCGCGAAGCGACTCAGGGGGTGTCAGCCAAAGTTCACCCAGTGGTTGTCCATGCGCGCGCCGGCCAGTTCCTTGGCATGCGCGTGCGTGAACGGGCTGGGGGCGCGCGCATCTTCCAGGGAGTGCGAGACCCCGGCGGCCCACAGGCGGCCGCTGCCTACCGCCAGTGCGCAGACCTCCTCCAGCCCCACCAGGCCGCGCCACTGGCCGTCGGGTGTGAAGGTGGCCACGCCCTGGCTGCGCGGGCAGCTCACGGCCCAGCCCTCGGCGGTGCTGGCGATGCTGCCGCCATAGCCGGCCATCGACTGGCCGGACGGGCACAAGCGCAGCGCCTTGCCATCAAAGAGCGCGAGGATGGGCGCAGCCGCCTTGTCCGCCGCGTCTCCGTGCTCGGCCTGCAGGGCGATGCCCAGCACCGTGCGCTCGGCGTTCCATGCCAGGTGGCGCAGGCTCAGGCGCGCATCGGGCAGGCGCCACTGGCCCTGCAACTCGCCGCTGTCACCGTGCAGCCGCACGATGCTCGAATCCATGGTGTGCAGGTCGCGCTTGGTGCGGCCGGTTTCGGGGGCCGTGGGCACGCCGCCGTTGGCCACGATCAGCGTGGGCTTTGCGCCCTTGGCGGCAGGGGCCCAGATCAGCTCGTGCGCGTCAATGCCGTGCGTCGCCCACTCGTCCACGGTCTCCAGGCTGCGCGCGTCGCGCCGTGCCACCAGGCTGGCGCCCGTGTCCACGTCGGTTTCGGTGGTGTAGAGGGTGCGGCCATCGGCGCTGGCGATCACATGGCCGTTGAAGGAGCGCGTGGCATCGACCCAGTGCCATTGCGCCTTGTCGGCGGGCTGGCCCGGGTGCCAGCGCACCAGCCAGTCGCCGGGGCGGCGCGCGGTGGCGACCATGCTGCCATCGGGCAACTGGCTGAGGCCGTGGGCGCGTGTGGGCACTTCCAGCACGTGGCGTGCGCGCAGCGGCGAAGGGCCGCCGGCCTGGGCTGCCAGCACGCCGATGCGGTAGCTGCCATCGGCCTCCTGCCAGGCGCCCAACAGCTGCATCTCCAAACCCCGGGGTGCGGCATGCGCAGCCAGGGGCATGGCCCCCAGGCTGCCCATCAGCACCAGGGCCTGGCGGCGGCTCAACGATGCGTGCACCTCAGTCTCCGTCTGCGTCGGAGAAGCCGATGCTCACCTGCAGCGCCGGGGCAATTTCCGCTTCGGCCAGGCGCTTGAGCGTGGCCAGCTCCCTGGAGGCCTGCAGCACCCGCTCGCCGCCGGCCTTGCCAGTGGCGCCGGACTGGTCGATGGCCTGCAAGGCCTTGTCCACGCGCTGCGTGGTGGCCAGCAGCTGGTCGGCCAGCGGGTTCAGGCCGCGGCCGCGCAAATAGGTCTCCAGCGGCACCAGGGCCTCGCCGGGTGTGGGCGTGGCGGCGCTGTCGGGCAGCACGGCCAGGTTGCGCAGGGCATTCCACTCGGCCTTCCAGGCGGCAGAGGCCTGGCCGCTGGCGGCACGCGGGTACTCGGGCGGGCGCGTGCCCTGGGCGGCGCGCAGCGGCTTTTCCATGTGCGCCCAGCGCAGGCGCTCGATGCCGCCCACCCACTGGTTGATGAACTCGCCCATGGCCGCGGTGGAGCGCTCCTGCTCGTCCTCGGCCGCCCAGTCGGTGCCGGCAGCGGTGTCGAAGGCGCTGGCCACAGCCACGGCCTCGCGCTCGATGTCCAGCGCCACTTCCACGGCGTAGCTGCAGGCAGCCGATGCCGGGGCAACGGGTTGCGTCCACAGCAGCCATTCCAGTGCCGGCAGGCCCTTGGCAGGCGTGCCGATGCGCTCGAAGGCCTGGGCGCCCTGGGGCTGGGTCTTGATGGCGCGCTCGATGAGGGCTGGGCGCGTGGGCGCAAAGTCCATCTGCCGCTGGGTGCGGCGCGCGATCACGGGGCCCACGGCCACGGCGCCCAAAGTCTCCCAGGCCATCATGCTGCGCTGCCAGGCGCTGCGGGCGTTGGCCAAAGCGGCTTGCGATTGCCCAGCCGGTGCCTCGCACAGCGCGCGCACGGCCGGTGCCAGCGCCTGTGCCGCCGTGGCGAGTTCCTGTGCACGCGGCTTGCCCCAGTGGCCGTACAGGCTCTGCAGTGCATGCGTGGTGTCGTAGAAAGGCACGGCGTTGAGCTTCCAGCCGGTCTGGGCCTGGGCAGGCAGCAGCAGTGCGCCCAGGGCCAGGGCGACCGCGGCGGCGCGAAGGGGTTGGTGTTTCATAGCGACTCCACGAACTTGACCAGCGCGTCGCGCTCGGCCTTGTTCATCTTGAGAACCTTGTCCTTGGCGGCCTCGGCCTCGCCGCCGTGCCACAGCACGGCCTCGAGCACGCCGCGGGCGCGGCCGTCGTGCAGCAGCCGGGTATGGCCGTTCACGTCCTTGATCAGGCCCGTGCCCCACAGCGGCGGGGTCTTCCACTGCCGGCCATTGGCGGCGAAGTCGGGCCGGTTGTCGGCCAGGCGCTCGCCCATGTCGTGTAGCAGCATGTCGGTGTACGGCCAGATGCGCTGGCCCGACAGTGCCTTGCTCGTCAGGTGTGGGAAGGGGCCTTCCTTGGTGACGTAGCTCGGCCGGTGGCAGGTGGCGCACTGGGCCTGCGCGAACAGCGCCTGGCCGCGCAGCACCTGGGCGTCCTTGGGGTTGCGCCGTGCGGGCGGTGCCAGCGTGGCCTGGTAGAAGACCACGTCGTCAAAGGTCTTGTCGTCGATCTCCACGCCGGGCTGGCCCTGCGCGGCGGCGCTCTTGCCGCTCGGTGCGGCCAGGCAATCCTTTTGCGTGGGCGTGCAGGTCTCGTTGGCGAAGTGCCTGGAGGTGATGCCCATGTCGCCCTGGAAGGCGCCGCCGGTCTGGTGCGCGATGGTTGCGACGTTGCCCTTCCAGCCGAAGCGGCCGAGCATCATCTGGCCCGAGGGCGCGTCCCACACCCGGTTGGGCACGCCCTTGATCGGGCCGCCGGCCGCAGCTTGGTCGGCCGCGTTGGCCAGGATGTCGGCTTCGGCAATGGCTTCGAGCAGGCCCACGCCGATGATCTGCGGCGCGATGCGCGGGCTGGCCATGATCTCAGGGTGCATCGGGCCGTAGCCCAGGTCGGCAAAGCCGTAGCTCGGGTCGAGCAGTTCGTAGCGCGTGCCATCGGCGAATTGGCCCTTGATGGTCTTGTAGCGCAGGGTCACACGGCCCTCGGGCTTGACGCCCTGCACGCCCGCGTTGTTGAACTGGTCGCCATACACCGGGTCGTGCTTGGGTCCGCCATGGGCGTCCGCGCCGGGGATGGACAGGCGGATCAACAAGGCCACGGTCGGGTCCTTGGTATCGCCCAGGCGGTTGAAGATGGCTGGCGGTTCGCCCCGGCCGTCCTGCACATGGCAGCCACCGCACGAGCGCGCGATGAAGTGCGGACCCAGGCCGTCGCGCGCCTTGGTGGAGGCCGGTGCCTCGACCCAGTTGCGGCGGAAGAACGAATTGCCGATCACGAAGCGCGTACGCTCCGCATCGTCCAGGTTGGCGGCCGGGAAGGAAAAGGCATTGCGGCCCGTGGCGAACACCGTGGTGTTGCCACCGACCTTCTCGCCGAGCGGGTCGGCGGGCGTGTCGGCCATGAGGCCGCCCAGGGCCGCAAGGCCGATACTGGCAACCGCCAGGCGCAGGGCGCGCCGGCGGTAAGGGGCTTGCAAAGAAAACATGGAACGAAAGGAAAGCGCAGGGAGCCTCAGGGTTGCACCAGCGTGAGCTTGGTGATGCCGATGGCGTTCGCGGCTTCCACGAGGTCCTTGCTTTGTTGGGTCAGGCTGTCGATGGTCTTCTGGATGCGCTGGCGCCCTGGCGCGTCCTTGCCGCCGATGATCTCACGGTCGAACGGTGCCTGGATGCCTTCGGCCGCTGCCACCGAGGCGGCGATCTGCCTGGTGGTCTTGTCGGCCAGTGCCGGGTTCTTGGCGGCGACCAGGTCGCGCAGCGATGCGCCCTTGACCAGGCTGCCGTCGGCGCGCTGGTACTCGCCCAGCCACACGTTCTGGATGCCCTTGGCATTGGTCACGGCGTCGCGGTGCGTGTTGTCCGAGAAGCACGAATGCTCGTCTTCCTGGTCCTGGCTGTTCAGCGCCACTTCCAGGCGTTCGCCGGCCAGCTCGCCGCGCGACAGCGAGCCCAGGCCCACCAGCATCTTGCGCACCGATTCCATGTTGCCCTTGGTGAACTTGGCGCGGTAGTTGGACTTGGCCTCGGGCGCCCAGGACTTCACGAGGAAGGACAGATCGTCGATCAGCAGCTCGGTCACCACGTTCAGGTACTGGCGGCGGCGGTCGGCGTTGGGCTTCTTGCCGTCCACGAAGTCCTCGAAATTGCGGTTGCCCGGACCGGTTTCGGACAGGTCCTGGCCCCACAGCAGGAACTCGATGGCGTGCCAGCCGGTGGCGATGTTCTCCTCGCCGCCGCGCTCGTTCTGTGCCGCCAGCGCCTTCTTGGTGATGGCGATCTTGCGGTTGTTGATCAGGCCGGCCTTGGGCTTGCCTTCGACGCTGTCCACGTAGGACTCGTCCATGGGCCAGGCATTGATCTGGCCTTCGGGGCCCTTGTCGTCGTCGATGGGGCCGCCGTAGAAACGGAAGGCTTCGGTCTGGCCGTAGAACTCGCGTGCGGCCAGCCAGGTCTTGCGGGCCTCGGCCAGGGTCTCGGCCGACGGCTGGGCCGTGAAGGCCTTGATCGCGGCCTGCATGGACTTGGCGCTGCTCAGCGTGTCTTCGTAGTTGGCATGCACCAGCGTGGCGTACTGTGCTGCCACCGCGGCGGGCGTCACGGCCTGCTGGGCCTGGGCGGCCGTGCCCTGCGCCTGCGCCACGCCCATCAGGCCCAGGGGGCTGGCGGCGATCAGGGCCGCGAGGGCGGTGGTGTGCAACAGCTTGGTTTTCATGCGTTTCTCCTCAAACAACGAAGACGGGTGACAAGGCAGACATGCCGGGAACGGTCCGGTCCGGCAAGGCGCCAGGCCGTGGGAAGTCCGGTGGGTGTCGGTGGGGCGCAAGCCCGGAGGGAAGGGACGCGCCGCAGTGCAGGCATCCCTTGATCGCAGTGATTATAAGAATGGGTTTTATTTGCATTGGTGCGGGAAGGGGATTTCCCTGACCTGCAGGTGCGGCTTGCACCCCCCGAAAAGGAGCGGGGCCCTGCATCGCTGCAGGGCCCCGTCCCGCCGCGCCAGGCGCGGCATCCCATGACTTGTGGCGAACCTTCGTCGATCAGCCCAGGCGTGGCTGGCTCGGCGTTGCGGTGAGGTAGCCCACCGCGGCGCCGGCCTTGTTCTTGTAGTTGGCGATGATCAGCGGATCCAGCGTGGGCTTGACCACGTTGTGGATGGCGCCCCAGTCACCGGCGTGCTGGAAGTTGCTCATGATGTAGGTCCAGCCGTTGATCTCGTCCACGGCATGCAGGCCCGTGGATTCGCCGCCGGCGGGGATGGACATCAGGCGCGACAGCTGCTTGGTGTCCACGTTGTAGGCCCACAGGAAGTTGTTCACGTGCTGGCCGCTGTCCTCGCCGATGAACAGGGTGCGCATCTTTTCCGAGAACTTGAGGTTGTCGGGGTTGCCGATGGTGTTCGGGTTGGCGGTGTTGCCCAGGGCGTCGGCGCTGATGTCCTCGCCGACCAGCAGGGCCTTGGTGTCCACGGGCATCCACTCGCTGTTGATGTTGGAACCGGCCGTGTCCTTCTGGCCGCCGCGCAGGTTCAGCGCCATCACGGCACCGGCGTTGATCGCCTTGGGCACGGACACGCCGTTGCCCGCCACGTTCAGCGCATTGCCGGCCACCATCGAGGTCTGCACGTTCTGCAGCGCCGAGTAGGCGATCTTGTCCTTGGCGTTGACGGTGGTGCCTTCCATCTTGGTGAAACCCATGCTGGCGCCCACGAAGGCGGCGTAGCGGTGGGTTTCCAGGAAGGCGGCGGCCTTTTCCATGCCGGGCTTGAGCTTGATCCACTCTTCCTTGCCGTTGGCGACGATGCGGGTGTAGCTGGCGTCGTTCGGGTTGGTGGTGGCCACGGTCATGATGTCCGTGGGCTTGAGCGTGTTGGCCAGGGCCTCGATCTCGGCGCTGTTGGCCGAGCCGAGCTTGATCCAGGTCAGCGGCGCGCCGGCGGTGGCCTTGGCGTCGACGGTGAAGCCGGCGCCGACCTTGGCGGCGTACAGCGTGCCCGAGGACAGGTCTTTTTCCTTGTCGGCCACGAACACGAAGTAGGCGCTGTTGGTGGCGTCGTCACCCATCAGGGCCGTGCGCTGGTCGGGCATGACCTGCACCAGCTCGTGCGAGATGCGGCCCATGCAGAAATGCTTCTTGATGCTGGCGGTGCCGTCGGCGTTCACCGTCACTTCGGGCATGTGGCCGTAGTGGTAGGGGTTGGCACGGCTCGCGTCGCCGTACAGGTTCTTGCTGTAGGCCTGGAACTGGGTGTTGCCGGCGATGGTGAAGGCATCGGGTTCGTACTCTTCGCTCGACAGGTGGGTGCCCCAGGGCGAGAGGCTGGCACCGCAGGTGATCCACAGGCCGTGCACCTTGGAGGTGTCCACGTTGTGGTACTTCACCAGGGCGAGCTTGCCGGTGTTCGGGTCCTGGTCCAGCGTGAGCACGGCGATGGGCGAGGGCAGCTTGCCGTACATGTCGGTCTTGCCGTCCTGGGCCCAGGTGGTGTATTCGAACTGCACCACGGCGAAGACGTGGTTGCCCTTGACTCCGTCGACCTTGGCATTGGGCACGGTCAGCAGCGAGGTGCCGTCCGGGGCGTCGGAGAAGAACTGGCGCTCCTTGCCGGCCACCGAGGTGTCGATGATGGGCTGGTTGTTGATGTCGTAGTAGCTGCCGGCCAGGATCTGGCCGCCCTTGACATTGGCCACCGAGTCGCCGGTGATGAAGAAGGGCTGGTAGGCCAGCGCATAGCTCTTCACCGAGTTGTCGCTCAGCGTGACCTGCATGGTCGAGCCCACGGTGTTGGTGGCCATGGCCGCCGGGTTGGCCAGCGTGGGCGCGGCCATCGAGGTGAAGGCGGTGGACACATAGCTTGCGTCGTCGCCGCCGCCGCAGGCGGTCAGCAGCGCTGCGGCAGCGCCACCGGTGGTCAGGGGAAGCAGGGGTATGCCGGCCAGGAATTGGAGGGCCTGGCGGCGCGAAGGGATGGACGCAGAGGTCATGGAGTGCAGCTTCCGTGGTTTGTTATATGGGTTTTTATGGAGAGCGGCCCGGCGCCCTTGCACCCCGCAGGCAGGGCCAGGCAACCGGACCGCTCTCTTGGTGCCGGATGCTAAGCACACTGTGTGACAGCCATTTGACGGTGCCGTGGCGGCCGGTCGACAGCCCGCTGAATCGCCCTGCGCGCCGAGTGCTCTTGCGTCACGGATCGGTCATATGCGCTTCCTAGACTGCCCACTTCCCATGACCAACCAATACCACGAGGAGTGCGGCTCTCATGAGCAAAACTATTTCTGACAAGGTCGTTCGCAACGACGCTGGCAACACCCCCTTCAGCGCCATCTTGGAAGTCCAGCTGTCACGCCGCACTGTCACGCGCGGTGGCCTGAGCGCGGCGCTGGCCCTGCTGACCGGCACCAGCCTTTCCGCCTGCGGCGGCAGCGACGACGAGCCGCTGAAGCTGGGCTTCAGCTCGCTGGCCAACTCCATGACCGACGCCTGCGTGGTGCCTCCAGGCTATGTGGCCCAGGTGCTGGGCGCCTGGGGCACGCCGCTCAACGACAGCGCTGCCGAGTGGGACCGCGACGGCAAGAACACCTCCAGGGACCTGCTCAACTCCACCGGCATGCACCACGACGGCATGCACTACTTCCCGCTCGACGGCAGCTCCAGCGAAGGCCTGCTGGTGGTCAACCACGAGTACATCGACGAGAAGGCCCTGCACCCCGCCGGCCCGACCACGGTGAACAACAAACGCCCCGCCGAGGAAGTGCGCAAGGAAGTCAACGCCCACGGCGTGGCGGTGATGCACATTCGCAAGACCGGCAACGCCTGGGCCATCGTCAAGAACTCGCGTTACAACCGCCGCTTCACCTCGGCCACGCCGATGGCGCTGGCCGGCCCGGTCGGCGGCACCGACTGGGTCAAGACGCCGTATTCGCCCACCGGCACCACGGTGCGTGGCACCAACAACAACTGCGGCAACGGCACCACGCCCTGGGGCACCTACATTACCGCCGAGGAAAACTGGGCGGCCTGCTTCGTCAACACCAATGCATCGGGCCTGCCCGCGCACCAGGCGCGCGTGGGCGTGCCCACGGCTGCCGGCCGCTACAAGTGGGAAACCGCTGCTGGGGATACCACCGAAGTGCAGGGCGAGTTCGCGCGCTTCAACGTCACCCCCAGCGGCACCAGCGCACTGAACGACTGGCGCAATGAGGTCAACGGCTTCGGCTACCTGGTCGAGATCGACCCCTACAACCCCGACAGCGTGGCCACCAAGCGCACGGCCATGGGCCGCTTCGCGCACGAAGGCGCGGCCTATGGCAAGCCCGAGTCGGGCAAGCCGCTGGCGTTCTACAGCGGCGATGACTCGCGCTTCGAGTACATCTACCGTTTCGTGTCCGATGCCAACTGGGACCCGGCCGATGCACGCCGCACCGACCGCCTGGCCGTGGGCACCAAGTACCTGGACAAGGGCACGCTGTACGCCGCGCGCTTCAACGAAGACGGCTCGGGCACCTGGCTGCCGCTGACGCTGGCCAGCGTAGGCAAGGACGGCACGCGCCTGGGCGACAAGTACAAGACGATCGACGAGATCCTGATCAACACCCGCGCCGCGGCCGACTTCGTGGGCGCCACGCCCATGGACCGCCCCGAGTGGACGGCCGTGCACCCCTCCAACGGCGATGTGTACGTGACGCTGACCAACAACACCAGCCGCAATGCCACCACCGGCACCAACGCTGCCAACCCGCGCCTGAACAACGCCAACGGCCACATCGTGCGCTGGCACGACACGCCCAATGCGAACACCTTCAAGTGGGAGATCTTCGTGTTCGGCTCCGAATCCGGCGCTGCCGCAGACACCAACCGCTCGGGCCTGACGGCGCTGAACCAGCTGGCCAGCCCCGACGGCCTGGCCTTCGACGACCGCGGCATCATGTGGATCCAGACCGACAACGGCATCGACGGTGGCCGCAACAACGCCGTGGCCCGCTCCACCAACGACCAGATGCTGGCCGTGATCCCCGGCGCCATGACCACCGACAGCAAGGGAACGGGCCCGGTCATCAACGCCCAGAACCAGGGCGACCTGCGCCGCTTCTTCGTCGGCCCCAACGAAGCCGAGATCACCGGCTTTGCCTACACGCCGGACTACAGGACCATCTTCCTGAACATCCAGCACCCGGTGAACTGGCCGGCCTACGGCACCAGCGACGCCACGACCGCCCCGACGGGCAGCGTGCGCCCCCGCTCTTCCACCGTGGTCATCCAGAAGGCAGACGGCGGCCCCATCGGGGTGTGACGGGGCGCTTTTTGCAGTAAGCCCTTGCAGGCTGTCACGCGCAGGCGTGGCAGCCTTTTTTCTTGCGTGCCTGCCTGGCGGCAGGCCGGGGTGCTTCAGTAGTCGGAGCCGTACGGCGATGGTGGCCGCGCGCGCGACGTGGACCCGGAGGCCGGTGCGGAACCGCCGCTGCCGCCTGGTGCCGCGGGGTAGGTGATCTGCCCGCTGCCATCCTTGCTGCCCTTGCGCCCGGCGATCTGCCAGGCCGTGCGCTGGTCCACAAGCTTGGCCAGGAACTCGAGTTCCTCGTCCGTATGGTTGATGGCACCGGCCGGCGTCAGCATGCGGCCGCTGCGCGGCGCCACCTCGGCCCAGAAGGCCTGGTGGTAGGACGCCTGGCTGACGACGGATTCGCCGCCGGCCGCGATGTCCACGGTGCCGTAGCAGTTGCAGAAGTAGCTGCGAAAGTCCTGCTCAGGGAACACCTCGGCATACACCCCCGTGCCGCGGATGCCGGCCGTGGCCGTGGGCATGACCACCTGGCGCTCGCTGCCGCGCCCCCAGACGCTGGCCACTGCGCCCGTCAGCAGGCGCAGCACCTTCACCGCGGTGGGGGTATCGCCTTCGAGCGACATGCGCGTGTTCTGGCGCACCATGAAGGCGTCCTTGCCGACGGTGAAGACCACGGTGGAGCCCGGCCCGGTCTCGATCCGGTCACCGGGCGCGATGGCTTCGCCCGCGGCCAGGGCCTGGCCGTTGCGGCGCACGTCGCCACGCGCCTCCACCACGTTGCGGCCCTGCTGCGCGTGTGCCGCCGTGAATCCGCCGGCCGCCGTCCAGGCTGCGGCCGCCTGCAACAGGCTGCGCCTTTGGTACCAGACGATTTCGTCCTCAGTGCGGCCCTGGAGCTGGTGCTGGCTGTTCGTCATGGGATTCCTCCGATGAGGGTTTGGCAGGCGGTTCGAAGCAATCGCGGAAAGTGAACACGATGGAGGTGAAGAACATCGCCGCCAGCATCATGGCTGTGCCGACCATGATGCCGCTCGCGGCCGCGCCCAGCCCCAGCGCCACCATGAGGCCCGATGCAAGGGCCACGACCACGCCGGCCATCAGGAACACGCCCATCCAGCCCAGGCCGAAGACGAGGAAGGCGCCAAAGTTGCGCACGCAGGCCACCAGGCTGAAGAACAGGGCCTTCACGGGAGGGACACCGTGCCAGTGCACCAGCCCCGGCGCATGCCAGAAGGTCAGCGACAGCGGCAGGTACAGCAGCATCGACAGCCACATGGCGGCCTGGAACGCGCCGTTCTCGGCCACTTCGCGCTTGAGCGGCGTGCCGCCCAGGTAGACGCTGGCGAACAGGCCGCCGTCGATCAGCGCCGACAGCCCCATGATGGAGAGAAAGCCCACGGCGTACAGGGCGCCCAGCACCAGCATGTCGCGCAGGCGCTGCTGGCCGGTGCGAAACGCCACCAGCAGCACGGCGGGGGTGGGAAAGCGCCCCATCGTGGTCTCGGCCGCCGCCACCATCATGGCCAGCGTGGCCGAAGGCAGCAGGGCCAGCGCGATGGCCGGGCCAACCAGGGGCACCAAGCTGGCCAGCGACATGGCGGCCATGGTCATGAAGAACAACGCCGCCAGCGCCATGGGTTGGCGCCAGAACGACCGGACGCCGAGCTGTACCCAGGTCATGCCGGTGCGGGCGGGGACGATGTTGAGTTTCATGGGGACAGAGGGCTGCTCGGGACAACGGCCCGTGTGTTCGGGCCTGGCGGATGGGTGGGGGAGACAGTGCCGAATTTACCCCAGCCCACCATGGCCGGGGCCGCATGGGGGCTTGCGAAAGTCCTCCAGGGCGTGACATTCCTCGCGGAATGCCGGTTCAGGCCGGTTTTTGGGGGGCGAAGGGTGCTCAGCCGGCATGCACGGGCTGCGCAATGCGCCCGCGCAGCACGCGCTCGAAGTGGGTCGGGTCGTGCGGTTTGAGCATGGAGGCCTCGCGCGGCAGGTAAAAATCCCACAGCCGCGAGATCCAGAAGCGCAGGGCGCCGGCGCGCAGCAGGGCCGGCAGCAGTTCGCGCTCGGCTGCCGTGAGCGGGCGTACCGCCTGGTAGGCATCGAGCATGCGCCGCGCGCGCTCAGGGTCGTGGGCGCCCGTGGGCAGGTCGATGCACCAGTCGTTCAGGCACACGGCCAGGTCGAACAGCCAGGTGTCGACGCCGGCAAAGTAGAAGTCGAAGAAGCCGGTGAGCTCCTCGCCGTCGAACATCACGTTGTCGCGGAACAGGTCGGCATGCACCGGCCCGGTGGGCAGGGCGGTGTAGGCCGAGGAGGCCGCCACGTGGTTCTGGTAGGCCAGTTCCGAGCGCAGCAGCGCTGCCTGGCTGGCATCGAGGTGCGGCAGCACCACGGGTACCGTCTCGTTCCACCAGGCCAGGCCGCGCAGGTTGGGCTGGTGGCGGTCGTAACCGCGGCCCGCCAGGTGCATGCGCGCCAGCATGGTGCCCACGGCGGCGCAGTGCACCGGGCCGGGGGCCAGCTGGCTCTTGCCGCGCAGCTTGCTCACCACGGCGGCCGGCTTGCCGCACACGCTGTGCAGGATGTCGCCGTTGCCGTCGCCACGCGGGTCGGGCACGGGCACGCCGCCATGCGCCAGGTGCTTCATCAGGTGCAGGTAGAACGGCAACTGCTCGGCCGTGAGGCGCTCGAACAGCGTCAGCACGAACTCGCCCTGGTCGCTGGTCAGGAAATAGTTGGTGTTCTCGATCCCGCCTTCGATGCCGCGCAGTGCGACCAGCTCGCCGAGGTTCAGGCGGCGCAGCAGTGCGCGCGCCTCTTCATTGGAGACTTCAGTGAAAACGGCCATCGCTCAGCGGGGAAAGTGCGGAAAAGGGGAATAACAGGGGGGCGGCGCGCGCAGCGCGCAGGCGCCAGGCGGTCAGAACTTCAGGACGTTCCAGACTCGGGGGGCGGTGTTGGTCTCGGCACCGTTCAAGGCGCCGGTGCGGCCGCGCGCGCCGTCGGGCGACTGCACTTCGTAGCTGGGCATGTTGCCGGTCTTGGGCTGCACGTTGATGCTCTGCGTCTGGCCGCCCACGCGCAGTTCGTCGACGCGGCTGCCCGCGTCCTCGATCTGGATGCGTTCGGTGCGCTGGTTGGTGCGCCCGGACAGGGATTCGGGCGTGGTGAGCGCCTCGCCTTGCCGGGGGGCGCCCACGGGGGCATTCTGGCCAGGGGTCTGGGCCAGTACGGGGCCGCCGGCCAGGGCCAGCAGCAGGGAGAGGTGAACAGCGCGCATGGCCTGATTGTAGAGCGCCCCGCGCACGGGTGCCGCAGGGGCTTTGGCCGTGCACAATGGCTCCCCATGAGCAATAAAAAGACCCTGGTGCTGGTGGACGGCTCCAGCTATCTGTACCGCGCCTACCACGCCATGCCCGACCTGCGGGCCGTGCCGGGCGATCCCACGAGCGCGGCCACGGGCGCCATCCGCGGCATGATCAACATGATGCAGGCCCTGCGCAAGGAAGTGCATGCCGACTATGCGGCCTGCATCTTCGACGCCAGCGGACCGACCTTCCGCGACGAGATCTACCCCGAGTACAAGGCGCAGCGCGCGCCCATGCCCGATGACCTGCGCGCGCAGATCGATCCCATCCACGAGGTGGTGCGCATGCTCGGGTGGACGGTGCTGGCCATTCCGGGCGTGGAGGCCGACGACGTGATCGGCACCCTGGCCGTGACCGCGGCCAGCCAGGGCGTCGACGTCGTGGTCTCCAGCGGCGACAAGGACCTGTCGCAGCTGGTGGACGAGCACATCACCATCATCGACACCATGAACGGCAAGCGCCGCGACGTGGCCGGCGTGACGGCCGAGTTCGGCGTGCCCCCGCACCTGATGGTGGACTACCAGACCCTGGTGGGCGACACCGTGGACAACGTGCCCGGCGTGCCCAAGGTGGGCCCCAAGACGGCGGCCAAGTGGCTCATGGAATACGGTTCGCTGGCCGAACTGGTGGCGCGCGCCCACGAGATCAAGGGCGTGGCCGGCGAGAACCTGCGCAACACGCTCGACTGGCTGCCCACGGGCCGCAAGCTGGTGACCATCCGCACCGACTGCGACCTGGTCGAGCACATCGTGGGCCTGCCCGCGCTCGACGCCATCGTGATCGGCGAGCAGCAGGTGGATGGATTGCGCGGGTTCTATGAAAAGTACGGTTTCAAGGGCCTGGCGCGGGCCCTCGGGGGGCCTGCCGCCGAGCCTGCTGTCGAGCCCACGCCCGCTGCCCGCAAGAAAGCCGGTGGCGATACCGACACCGCCGACCTGTTCGCCGAGCCGGCCGAGGGGGGTGTAGACGGCACTCCGGCCGCTGTGGAAAAGCCAGCCCGCAACGAGCGCTACGAGACCATCCTGACCTGGGATCAGTTCGACCGCTGGCTCGCCACGCTGCATGTGGCGCCACTGACGGCGCTGGACACCGAGACCACCTCGCTCGACGAGATGCGCGCCGAGATCGTGGGCATCAGCTTCAGCGTGGAGCCGGGCGCGGCCGCCTACGTCCCGCTGCGCCACGAGGGGCCCGACGCGCCCGTGCAACTGCCCTTCGACGAGGTGCTGGCGCGCCTCAAGCCCTGGCTGCAGGACCCGCGCCACCTGAAGCTGGGCCAGCACATCAAGTACGACCGCCATGTGTTCGCCAACCACGGTATCGAGGTGCAGGGCTATGTGCACGACACCATGCTGCAAAGCTACGTGCTCGAAGTGCACAAGCCCCACGGCCTGGCCAGCCTGGCCGACCGCCACCTGGGGCGCAGCGGTATCAGCTACGAAGACCTGTGCGGCAAGGGTGCGCACCAGATCCCCTTTGCCCAGGTCGATGTGGCCAAGGCCGCCGAGTACTCGTGCGAGGACTCCGACCAGACCCTGGACGTGCACAAGGCCCTGTGGCCCCTGCTCGAAGCCAACGACAAGCTGCGCGCCATCTACGAACTGGAGATGGCCAGCAGCGAGGCCCTGTACCGCATCGAGCGCAACGGCGTGCTGATCGATGCCCCCACGCTGGCCAACCAGAGCCACGAGCTGGGCCAGCGCATCGTGCAGCTGGAGACCGAGGCCTACGAGATCGCGGGCCAGCCATTCAACCTGAGCAGCCCCAAGCAGCTCGGCGAGATCTTCTTCGACAAGCTCGGGATGCCCGTGGTCAAGAAGACCGCCACCGGCGCGCGCAGCACCGACGAAGAGGTGTTGGAGAAGCTCGCCGAGGACTACCCGCTGCCCGCCAAGCTGCTGGAGCACCGTGGCCTGGTCAAGCTCAAGGGCACCTACACCGACAAGCTGGCCCAGCTGGCGCTGCCGCGCACGGGCCGGGTGCACACCCACTATGCGCAGGCCGTGGCCGTCACCGGGCGGCTGTCGAGCAACGACCCCAACCTGCAGAACATTCCCATTCGCACGCCCGAAGGCCGGCGCGTGCGCGAGGCCTTCGTGGCACCGGCGGGCAGCGTGATCGCCAGCGCCGACTACTCGCAGATCGAGCTGCGCATCATGGCCCACATCAGCGGCGACCACTCGCTGCTGCACGCCTTCCATGCGGGCCTGGATGTGCACCGTGCCACCGCGGCCGAAGTGTTCGGCGTGGAGGTGGACCAGGTCACCAGCGAGCAGCGCCGCTATGCCAAGGTCATCAACTTCGGCCTGATCTACGGCATGAGCAGCTTCGGCCTGGCCAAGAACCTCGGTATCGAGACCAAGGCCGCGGCCGCCTACATCGACAAGTACTTCCAGCGCTACCCCGGCGTCAAGCAGTACATGGACGAGACCAAGGCCGCCGCCAAGTCCATGGGCTATGTGGAGACGGTGTTCGGCCGGCGCCTGTACCTGCCCGAGATCAACTCGCCCAACGGCCCACGCCGCAGCGGCGCCGAGCGCGCGGCCATCAACGCGCCGATGCAGGGCACGGCGGCCGACCTGATCAAGATGGCCATGGTGGCGGTGCAGAAGGAACTCGACGCGCACAAGCCGCAGGTGAAGATGATCATGCAGGTGCACGACGAACTGGTGTTCGAGCTGCCCGAGGGCGAGGTGGACTGGGTGCGCAGCCACATCCCGCGCCTGATGGCCGAGGTGGCGGCACTCAAGGTGCCTCTGCTCGCCGAGGTCGGCGTAGGCCCCAACTGGGACAAGGCGCATTGAGGACCCTTGGCGCTGGTGCGTTCATTGCAAGGTAGAAAAGCATGCGCCTGCGCCACATCGAAGTCTTCAACGCGGTGATGCTCACCGGCAGCGTGAGCGCTGCCGCGCGGCTCATCAACGTCACCCAGCCCGCGGTGAGCCGCATCCTCGCGCATGCGGAGCTGCAGCTCGGCTTTGCGCTCTTCCACCGGCTCAAGGGGCGGCTGGTGCCGACCACCGAGGCGCAGACGCTGTACCCGCACATCGAACGCCTGTTCGCCCAGCTCGACGACGTGCAACGCCTGGCGGCCAGCCTCAAGGGCGACCGGCGCGAGGGCGCGCTGCACATCCTGACCGTGCTGGCACTGAGCTACGAGGTGCTGCCGCGCGCGCTGCGCAGCTTCCGTGCGCTGCACCCGGACGTGGACGTGACCATCGATGCGCTGCACTCGCCGCAGATCGTCTCGGCCCTGGTGCTGCAGGAGGCCGACGTGGGCTTCGTGTTCAGCTCCATCGCCCACCCCTCGCTGAGCCAGGAGCACATCGCCGATGGCTACATGGTCTGCGTGGCACCCAAGGGCATGCTGGGCCCGGCGCTGGTGCAGGCGGGCAGCGTGCACCTCACGGACCTGGCGGACACGCCGGTGGTGCGCCTGGACGTGCGCGACCCCATCGGCACCGTGATGGGCCATGCCTGCCGCGAGGCCGGCGTGGGGCTGCGCACGGCGATCACGGTGCAGACCTACCATGCGGCGCTTGCCCTGGCACAGCACGGCCATGCAGTGGCATTGGTCGACGCCTGCACGGCGGCCTCGGCCGACCGCAGCCAGGTCGACGTGCTGGCCCTGGCGCCGCACATCCCCGTGCCCATCCAGTCGCTGCGCACCGTCAACCGGCCGGCCTCGCTGCTGGCCAGTGCCATGGCCGCCTGCATGCGCCTGGCCGTGGCCGAGACCATGGCCAGCAAGGGCTTGCCCAGCCCCAGGCCCTGAGCACAGGTTCTGGTCGGCGGGGGGCGGGCGGGGCCCCCATAACTTTCCGGCATGGCCTACCCGGAGAAATGAATTGTTCAAAGCGGCGCTGAATTTCTACAGTGCACCTACGCCTTTTCATTTCTTTTCTTCGTCGCAAAGGGAACCCCATGCCAACGACCGCCGCCGCCCGTGCCACCCTGCTGGCCGCCTGCCTGCTTGCCTGCTGTGCTGCCCAGGCCGACACCCTCAAGAAGATCGCCGACACCGGCAAGATCACGCTGGCCTACCGCGAATCGTCCGTGCCCTTCAGCTACCTGGCAGGCACCGGCCAGCCCGTGGGCTTTGCGGTGGACATCTCGAACGCCGTGGCCGAGGCCGTGAAGAAGCGCCTGAACAACCCGGCCATCAAGGTCGAGCTGCAGCCCGTGACCTCGCTCAACCGCATTCCCCTGGTGCAGAACGGCACGGTGGATCTGGAGTGCGGCTCGACCACCAACAACACGGTGCGCGGCAAGGACGTGCAGTTCGCCACCAACTACTTCTACACCGGCACGCGCCTCTTGACCAAGAGGAGCTCGGGCATCAAGGGCTTCGGCGATCTGGCTAAGCGCAAGATCTCCACCACCTCGGGCACCACCAATGCCCAGGTGGTGCGCAAGTACGACCGCGACAACAAGCTCGACATGGAGATCCTGATGGGCAAGGACCATGAGGATTCGCTGCTGCTGGTGGACACCGGCCGGGCCGAGGCCTTCGCCATGGACGACATCCTGCTCTACGGCCTGATGGCCAATGCGCGCAATCCGGCCGAGTGGGATGTGGTGGGCGAGGCGCTGCAGGTCGAGCCCTATGCCTGCATGCTGCGCAAGGACGACCCGCAGTTCCAGGCCCTGGTCAACGGCGTCATCGGCGGCATGATGAAGTCCGGCGAGTTCGAGAAGCTGTATGCCAAGTGGTTCATGTCGCCCATCGCGCCGCGCGGTCAGAACCTCAAGCTGCCCATGGGCAAGGAGCTGCGCGACAACCTCGCCGCCCAGAGCGACAAGCCCGCCATCTGAAGGGAGCCACCGAGCATGTTGGCAAGCCATCGCCCCGCCACGCAGACGGTGGGCATCCTGGGCGGCATGGGGCCGGCGGCGGGCGCGGACTTCGCGCGCCTGTTCGTGCAGGCCTGCGGCGAACGCATGGCGCAACTGGGCATTCCCGTGCACGACCAGGCCTATCCCGAGCACTGGCTGGCGCAGGTGCCCATTCCCGACCGCACGGCCGCGCTGGGCGACACCCGACTGGGCGCGCACCAGCCTGCCGAACCCATGCTGCAGGCCACGGGCCGCCTGGCCGCGCTGGGCGCCCGCGCGGTGGCCATCGCCTGCAACACGGCCCATGCCTGGCATGGCCTTCTGCAGCAGCGCTTTCCGCAGCTGGTGGTGCTGCACGGGGTGCAGGAGGTGGTGGCCGGCCTGGCGGCGCGCCAGGTGCGCAGCGTGGGCCTGTTGGCCACGCGCGGCGCCTACGATGCCGGGCTGTACCAGGGCGAGCTCGAGCGTGCGGGCATTGCCTGCTGCCTGCCCGGCGTGGCCGGGCGCGAGCAGCTCATGCAGGGCATCTACGACGGGGTGAAGGCCGGCGACTATGCGCTGGCGCGCGAGCGCTTCAGGGCGGTGGCGCGGGCGCTGCAGCAGCGCCACGGCATCACCACCCTGGTCATGGGTTGCACGGAGATACCGCTGGCGCTGGAGGAGGGCCCGGCGCTGCCCGGCCTGGCGCTGGTCAACCCCTCGGCCGTGCTGGCGGCGGCGCTGGCGCGGCAGGCCTACCTGGACGCGGGCGCCTGAGCGCCGGCCCGCGCTCCGGGCTTCCAGGGAGAGGTGGGTCCGCGAGGGGAAAAGGCCGTCCACTGCGGCATGTGTTTGGCCGGGCGGTGGCAGCCGCCGCGCAAACCGCCTAGACTGCGCGCTGCCTTGTTCTGTTCATTCACCCTCTCTGGAGATCAACGATGCTGAGCGACGACCACCGACTGGATACCGAGGCCCTGGTGCCCGGCCGTGCCACCGAAGCCGGCGCCACGCGCCGCCTGGCCCTGCAGACCGCCCTGGGCCTGGGCTATGCAGCCGCGGCCACGCCGCTGATGGCGCAGACAGCCATCGCCACCCCGGCCGACGGACTGACGGCCGGCGAGGTCAGCTTCACCGTGGGCGGATTCAAGGTGCCCGCCTACCGCGCCGCGCCCGCCGGCAAGACCGGCCTGCCCGTGGTGCTGGTGATCCAGGAAATCTTTGGCGTGCACGAGTACATCGCTGACACCTGCCGCCGCTTCGCCAAGGCCGGCTACCTGGCCATCGCCCCGCAGCTCTATGCGCGCCAGGGCGATGCCTCCAAGTACACCGAGGCCGCCAAGCTCATGGCCGAAATCGTCTCCAAGGTGCCCGATGCACAGGTGATGGCCGACCTCGACGGCGCCGTGGCCTGGGCCACCGCCAACGGCGGCGATGGCGCGCGCGTGGGCATCACCGGCTTTTGCTGGGGTGGCCGCATCACCTGGCTATACGCCGCGCACGGCCCGGTCAAGGCCGGTGTGGCCTGGTACGGCCGCCTCGTGGGCCAGCCCAGCGAGCTCACGCCCAAGCACCCGGTGGACATCGCCCCCATCCTCAAGGCGCCGGTGCTCGGCCTGTACGGTGAAAAAGACACCGGCATCCCCCTTGACACGGTTGATAAGATGAAAGCTGCCCTGGCCGGTGGCTCCGCCGCCGCCAAGGCTTCGGAATTCGTGGTGTACCCCGATGCGCCGCATGCCTTCCACGCCGACTACCGCCCCAGCTATCGCAAGGAAGCGGCCGACGATGGCTGGAAGCGTGCGCTGGCCTGGTTCAAGGCGAACGGCGTCGTCTGACCGACCGGCTGCTCTCCTACAATCAGCCGCCCCTGCATTCAAGGGGCGGCTTTTTTTGACCCCGCGGTGCCACCCGATTGACATAAAAACAATACCTTTCGCTCAATGGACGCGCACATATAGCTATGACCTTGATAGCAATCATCTTGGCCACCCTGGCTGCCGGCATCGGCAGCGTGTGGCTGGCCGCACTGCTGATGCGCCTGGGGCTCGGGGGCCGCAGCGACAGCGTGGGGCCCCAGCACCTGCTGAGCCTGGCGGCCGGCGCGCTGCTGGCCACGGCCTTCATGCACCTGCTGCCCGAGGCCTTCGAGAGCCAGGCTGGTGCGCACGACCTGTTCGCCACGCTGCTGATCGGCGTGGTGTTCTTCTTCCTGCTCGACAAGGCCGAGCTCTGGCACCACGGCCATGAGCACAGCCATGCGGCGCCTGCCGAGCAGGGCCACGGCGCGCACGACCATGCCGAGCATGCCCACGGGCATGGCCACCACCACCACGGTGCCCCTCGTGCCGGCGGCTGGGCCGTGCTCACCGGTGACAGCGTGCACTGTTTTGGTGACGGTATCCTGATCGCCTCGGCCTTCATGGCCGACATCCGGCTGGGCATGATCGCGGCCGTCTCGGTGCTCGCGCACGAGGTGCCGCACCACATGGGCGACCTGGTGGTGCTGCGCCAGACCAGCCCCAACCGGCGCATGGCGCTGGTCAAGGTGTCGTTGGCGGGCGCCGTCACCGCCCTGGGCGGCATCGTCGGCTACTTCCTCGTGGGGCAGTTGCAGGACCTGCTGCCGTACTTCCTGGCCGTGGCGTCGAGCAGTTTCATCTACGTGGCCCTGGCCGACCTGATTCCGCAACTGCAAAAGCGCCTGTCTGCGCGCGAGACCGTGGCCCAGATCGCCTGGCTGATCGCTGGCATGGTGATCGTCACCTTGGTCAGCGGCGCGGCCCATGCGCATTGAAGGCACGCAAAAGCACATGGTCACGATCTACCACAACCCCCGCTGCGGCACCTCGCGCAACACGCTGGCCCTGCTGCAGGAGCGCGGGGTGCAACCCGAGGTCATCGAGTACCTCAAGACCCCGCTGAACCGGGCCGCGCTGCAGGCGCTGATCGCGGCCATGGGTGTGCCGGCCATCGACGTGGTGCGCAGCAAGGAAGCGGTGTTTGCCGAACTGAAGCTGGGCGAACCCGGGGTGACAGACGACCAACTCATCGACGCCATGGTGGCCCACCCCATCCTCATGAACCGGCCCATCGTCACCACGCCCCTGGGCGCGGGGCTGTGCCGGCCGGCCGAGACGGTGCTGGAGCTGTTGCCTGCGCAGCCTTGAGCCGCTCGGGCTGGCTAGCGTGCCAGTTCCTCGCGCACGGCGGCCACCTGCCGGCGCGAGACCGTGAGCAGCTCCGTCATGCCCTGCAGGCGCACGGCCCAGCCGTCGCCTTCCTCGGGGTCGTAGTGCTTTTCGAGCGCGCGCACGGCGCGCCGGGCCACCAGCGCATTGCGGTGGATGCGCAGGAAGCGCGTGGGGTAGCGCGCCTCCAGCTCGCTCAGGGCCCCGTCCATGATGTAGCTGCGGGTGGCGGTGCGCACCGTCACGTACTTCTGCTCGGCCTTGAAATACAGCACCTCGGCCAGCGGCAGCCGCTCGGTGCGGCCCCGGTCCTGGATCACCAGCGCCTCGCCGTCGGCGGCCGAAGGGGCCGCGGCCGTGCTGTGGGCCGGGCGGGTGGTGCGCTGCACCTTGGCCAGTGCCTGCTGCAGGCGCTCGCGCCGCACGGGCTTGGTGAGGTAGTCCACGGCGTCGAGCTCGAAGGCATTCACCGCGTGGTCGGCATGGGCCGTCACGAAGACCACGGCCGGCGGGCGCGCCAGGGCCTGCAGCGCGTGCGCCAGGCCCAGGCCGTCCTGGCCGGGCATGTGGATATCGAGCAGCACCAGGTCGAAGGCGCTGCCCCCGGTGGGCCCCAGCAGGGCCATGGCTTCGCCGGCGTTGCCGGCCTCGGACACGGTGGTGTGCAGGGTCTCGGCGCAGTCGCCCAGCAGGGTGCGCAGGCGGCTGCGGGCCAGGGCTTCGTCGTCAACAATCAGGATGTTCATGGCGCGGCATTGCGGGTAGGGGCGGAGGGAGGTGGCGACGGGGCTGGTGCGGCGGGCCGGCCATGGCGGCGCGGGCGGCCGGACACGCGGGCCGGCCGGTCCTGCACGGGCAGGGTGATGCGCACCTGGTAGAGGCCGTCGAGCACGCCGGCCGTGAATTCGCCCTGCACATCGTGCAGCAGCGCCAGGCGCGCGCGCACGTTGGCCAGGGCGATGCCATGGCCGCGCGGCACGTCGTGGTAGCGGATGTCGCTCGCGGGCAGGGTGTTGGTGATGCGCACCACCACGCGGCTGCCGCGCAGTTCGGTCATCACCTTGAGCTTGCCGCCGCGCGGGCTCGGCTCCACGCCATGCTTGACGGCGTTTTCCACCAGCGGCTGCAGCAGCAGGGGTGGCAGCCGGGCGCTGTCGGTGCGCGGGTCCAGGCTCCACTGCACCTGCAGGCGCTTGCCGAAACGCACCTCCTCGATACCGAGGTAACGGCGGGCCAGGGTGATTTCCTCGCCCAGGGAGGTCACTTCGCCCTGCTCGACGAGCGCCACGCGGAACAGGTCGCTCAGGTCTTCGAGCAGCGATTCGGCCTTGGCGGGCTCCTTGCGCACCAGGGCGATCGCGCTGTTGAGCGTATTGAACAGAAAGTGTGGGCGGATGCGCGACTGCAGCTCGGTCAGGCGCGCCGTTGTGGCCGCCGGGGTGCGCCCGCGCGCGCGCAGCACCAGGGCCGCGACCAGCAGCGCCGCGAGCAGGGCGCCGGTGGCGGCGCTGGCCACCCAGGGCGAGCGCTCGGCCACGCCGGCCAGGGTCAGCATGGCGCAGGCATAGAGGCCCGCCAGCGCCCCGAGCGTCACGCCGGCCGCATACTGCTGGCCCGTGCCCAGGCCCTGCAGCACGGTCTTCAGGCTGCAGGCGGTGATCAGCCAGGCCAGGGTGGCCGGCAAGGCACCGCCTGTCACCAGGGCCATGTTGGCCAGCCAATCGCTGGGGCCGCGGGCACCGAACAGGGTGCCCACGCCCACCACGACCTCGACGAACAGCACGGCCCGCAGCACCACGCCGACCTGGCAGGCGTCGAACACCAGCGCCCTTCCGGCCGCGGGTTGGCCGCTGCGCGAAGGGCCTCTGGGTGGGCCTGATTCGGCTTCGGGAGGCGGGGTCGATAAAATTTGCGTGTTTTGCATTGCGGCATCCGGGCGTTCCGGGTGTCAGAACTACCGGATTATTGCCCTCCCATGTCCAACAGCCAAGCCAATAGCGCGCCGTCCGCGCCCTCCCACAACCAGCTCGACACCAAGGCCCAGGCCTGGTCGGCGCTCTTTTCCGAGCCCATGAGCGACCTGGTCAAGCGCTACACCTCCAGCGTCTTCTTCGACAAGCGCCTGTGGCAGGCCGACATCGCCGGCAGCCTGGCGCATGCCGACATGCTGGCCGCCCAGGCCATCATCAGCGCCGAGGACCATGCCTCGATCCAGCGCGGCATGGCCCAGATCAGTGCCGAAATCGAGTCCGGCGCCTTCGAGTGGAAGCTCGACCTCGAGGACGTGCACCTGAACATCGAGGCGCGTCTGACCCAGCTCGTGGGCGACGCCGGCAAGCGCCTGCACACCGGCCGCAGCCGCAACGACCAGGTGGCCACCGACGTGCGCCTGTGGCTGCGCGGCGAGATCGACCTGATCGCCGACCTGCTCAAGGAGCTGCAGGTGTCGCTGGTGGACGTGGCCGAGCAGAACGTGGAGGTCATCCTGCCGGGCTTCACCCACCTGCAGGTGGCGCAGCCCGTGAGCTTTGGACACCACATGCTGGCCTACGTGGAGATGTTCGCGCGCGATGCCGAGCGCATGGCCGACGTGCGCCGCCGCGTCAACGTGCTGCCGCTGGGCGCCGCCGCCCTGGCCGGCACCACCTACCCGCTGGACCGCGAGCGCGTGGCGCGCACCCTGGGTATGGAGGGCGTGTGCCAGAACAGCCTGGACGCCGTGAGCGACCGCGACTTCGCCATCGAGTTCACCGCCGCCGCCAGCCTGTGCATGGTGCACGTGAGCCGCCTGAGCGAAGAACTCATCATCTGGATGAGCCAGAACTTCGGCTTCATCAAGATCGCCGACCGCTTCACGACCGGCAGCTCCATCATGCCGCAGAAGAAGAACCCCGACGTGCCGGAACTGGCGCGCGGCAAGACCGGCCGCGTGGTCGGCCACCTGATGGGCCTGATCACCCTGATGAAGGGCCAGCCCCTGGCCTACAACAAGGACAACCAGGAAGACAAGGAGCCGCTGTTCGACACCGTGGACACGCTCAAGGACACGCTGCGCATCTTCGCCGAGATGGTCGGCGGCCAGTTGAACCCCGCCACGGGCAAGAAAGAGGGCGGCATCACCGTCAACGCACCCGCCATGGAGCAGGCCGCGCTCAAGGGCTATGCCACCGCCACCGACCTGGCCGACTACCTGGTCAAGAAGGGCCTGCCTTTCCGGGACGCGCACGAAACCGTGGCCCACGCCGTGAAGGCCGCCGTCTCGCACCAGGTGGACCTGTCCGAACTGCCGCTGGCCGTGCTGCAGGGCTTCCACCCGCAGATCGAGAAGGACGTGTTCGATGCGCTGAGCCTGCGCGGCTCGCTCAACGCGCGCAACACGCTGGGCGGCACGGCGCCTGCGCAGGTGCGCGCCCAGTTGGCGCGCCACCGCGCACGGCTGGGCTGACGCCGCCTGGGCGTGCTTCTTGCATGGTACGGATGCCGCAGGCCGCTGCGCATGACAGCGCCGCAGCCTGCGGCTACGATCCCTGTCTGTTGCACCCGATGACCTATCCGCTGGAGCCCTTCGCATGACCTCGCCCCGCCGCCGTCTTTTTGCCCACACCCTGCGCGCCAGTGCGCTGCTGCTGGGCCTTGCCGCCATGGGCCTGGCATCGGCCCAGCCCAAGCCGATCCGGCTGCTGGTGGGCTTTCCGGCCGGCGGCGGCACCGACGCGATCGCGCGCACCCTGGCCGAGAAGCTCAAGGACGAGCTCGGTACCTCGGTGGTGGTGGAGAACAAGCCCGGTGCGGGCGGGCAGATCGCGGCCCAGACGCTCAAGGCCGGCCCGGCGGATGGCACGGTGTTGTTTCTCACCCACGACCACACCATCTCCATCCTGCCCCAGGTGGTGAAGAACCCGGGCTATGAGCCCGCACGCGATTTCATCCCCGTGGTCGGTATCGCCACCTTCGTGAATGCCTTCGCTGTCTCGGGCGGCACGCCCGCCAGGTCGTTCGGCGAATACGTCACCTGGATCAAGGGCACGGGCGGCGGCAAGGGGGCCGTGGGCATCCCGGCACCCGCGTCCACCCCCGAGTTCCTCGTGAAGCTGGTGGGCGGCAAGTTCGGCATCGACCTCGTGTCCGCACCCTACCGGGGCAGCGCGCCCATGATGGCCGACATGCTGGGCAACCAGATCGGCGCCGGCGTGGCCTCCATCCCCGACTTCATCGAGAACCACAAGGCCGGCAAGGTGCGCGTGGTGGCCGTGCTGGGCAAGAACCGCCAGGCCGCCATGCCCGACGTGCCGACCTTCGATGAACTGGGCCTCAAGGGCTTCGAGGACCTGCCGTACTACGGCATCTATGCACCCGCGGGCACGCCGCAGAAGTTCGTCACCGATTTCTCGAACGCCGTGGCCAAGGTCATCGCCATGCCCGAGGTGCGCGACCACCTCACGGCCATGGGCCTGACCGTGGGCCATATGCCGCCCGCGCAGTTCGCCACGCGCGAGAAGGCCTACACCGCCGCCTGGACCAAGATCATCAAGGACACGGGCTTCGTGGCCCAGTAACCCACCCTGCCGGCGCAGGCCGGCTTCCGCCATGCCCACCACCCGCCTGCCCGCGCACTGGCAGCAGTCCCGTTACCTGCCCTTGCTGGTGGGGCTGTGCAGTGCTGCGCTGGCCGTGCTGCTGGCCTGGCTGGTGATCGACATCTCGCACACCAAGGCACGCACCGAGATCGTGGCCCGCGCGCAGACCCATCTGCTCGAAATCCGCGACCGCCTGGACCGCCAGCTGCAGAGCACGCTGTCGGTGCCCGAAACCGTGGCCGCCTTCGTGGCCGCGCAGGGCCATATGTCGCCCGAGATCTTCGCCTCGGTGGTCGGGCGCCTGCTGGAGAGCCAGCGCAACATCCGCAACCTGGCGCTGGCGCCGGACAACGTCATCAGCGACATCTACCCGCGCCTGGGCAACGAGAAGGCCCTGGGCCTGCGCTACCTGGACAACCCGCAGCAGCGCGGTGCGGTGGAGCGCGCCATCCAGACCCGCCGTACGGTGGTGGCCGGCCCCATCCAATTGGTGCAGGGCGGGTTGGGCATCGTGAGCCGCACGCCGGTGTTCCTGTCGGGCGTGCCCGGCGCGGCCCCCGTGGCCGAGCCGCGCTACTGGGGCATCGTCTCGCTGGCCGTGAACGCCGACACCCTGTTCGCCGATGTGGGGCTCAACACCGAGCAGATGGGCTTCCAGGTGGCTGCGCGCGGCCTCGATGCCCTGGGCGCGCAGGGGGCCGTGTTCGTGGGCCAGGCCGGCCTGTTCGACGAAAAGCCGGTCACGCTCGACGTGCCCCTGCCCGGGGGCGGCAGCTGGATCCTGGGCGCCGTGCCCGTGGGCGGCTGGAAGGCCGCCGGCAGCGCGCCGGCGCTGGTCGTGACGCTGTCGTACGTGTTCGCCCTGCTGCTGGGGCTGCTCAGCGCCTGGCTGGTGCGGGCCCACCAGCAGGTGCTGGCGCTGGCCAGCCATGACCGCCTCACCGGCCTGCCCAACCGCCGCCTGTTCGAGGACCGCCTGTCCCAGGCTGTGTTGGCCGCACACCGCGACCGCCGTGCCGGTGCGCTGCTGCTGATGGACCTCGACGGCTTCAAGGCCATCAACGACAGCATGGGCCACGGCTGTGGCGACCAGGTGCTGCTGCGCGTCGGCCAGCGCCTGGCCGGGATGGCGCGCGCCAACGACACGGCAGCACGGCTGGGGGGCGACGAGTTCGCCCTGGTGCTGAATGCGGTGACCTCGCCGCACGCGGCGATGGAGGTCGCCCAGCGGGTCCTGCAGGACATGCTGGCACCCATCGGCCTGGACAACGGCGAGCATGCACGCATCGGTATCAGCATCGGAGTGGCCGTGTTCCAGGGCGATGCGGCCGAGGCCCTGCCAGCGCTGATCGACCGGGCCGACCAGGCGCTGTACGCCAGCAAGCGCAGCGGCAAGGGCAAGGCCACGCTGGCCACCCCGGCTGAACTGCACACCTTTGCAACCCAGCCGCTGAACAGCGCCACCATGCCCTGAACCATCCATGCGGATGGCGGGTGCAGTGCCTGTGGCTGGCGGGGTGTGGCGTTACCGCCGAAGTTGTAAAACATGCAGTGGCCGCGGGTGAAATTGCCGAAAATGGCCCCATCTGACAACGATGTGCCACTTCCTGGGAACCATGCCATGAAGCGATTCCCCCGCCTTTCCAGGCTCGCCCGGCGCCTTGCGCTGTCGGGGGTACTGGTGTCGAGCACGGCCGCGGTGCACCCCGCGCCCGTGGGGGGCGCCGGCTCTGCGCCCGGCCCCAAGACGACGCAGTCGTCCTCGGCCTCCCACTATGCGCGCTGGCAGGCCAGCATGGACGCGTTCGCCGCGGCCGACAAGGCCCAGGCCCCGGCCGAGGATGGTGTGCTCTTCGTGGGCAGTTCCACCATCCGCTTCTGGACGCAGCTGCCGCAGGATTTTCGCGACGTGCCGGTGCTCATCAACCGCGGTTTTGGCGGTTCGACCATGGCCGACTGCCAGTACTTCGTCAAGCAACTGGTGTTGCAGTACCGGCCGCGCCAGGTGTTCGTCTATGCAGGCGACAACGACCTGGCCGAAGGCCGCTCGCCGCAACAGGTGCTCGAAAGCTTCGAGGGCTTCGTGGCCGCCGTGCGCGCCGAGCTGCCCGACACGCGCATCGCCTACATCTCCATCAAGCCCAGCCCCTTGCGCGCCGAGCTGATGCCCAGGGCACGCGAGGCCAATGCCCTGCTGGCTGCCTATGTGCGCAGCCTGCCCAACAGCGACTACATCGACATCTTCACGCCCATGCTGGACCTGCAGGGCGCGCCCCGCGCCGAACTCTTCGGGCCGGACCGCCTGCACATGAGCGATGCCGGCTACCGGCTGTGGCGCTCGGTGATCGCCGACTATGTGGGGCGCGGCCAGGCCACGCTGCAGGCCGGCCCCTACGAGGCGGTAAAAAAGGCCACGCAAGCCACGGCGGCACCACCAGTGGCCATTCCTGCGATTCCTGAGGCCGCTGCCGTCCAGGTCAGCACCGGTCGCTGAAGGCCTGCTGCTTCATCCTGGAATCGGTTTCGCCCGGGGCGGGTCCTGCGCTGCGGGCTGCATGGCCGTGCGGGCGGGCGTTGGCGGGTACATTGGCGGGCGTTTCTGGCCCGGGGCCAGCACGGCGGGCGGCGTCGTGTCTTCCTTCTGGTGGCGTTCGAGCCACAGGGTCGCCCGCGCCACCGCATAGAGCACACCGAAGGAGGCGGCCAGCAAGGCGATGTCCTGCAGCCAGGGCCGGTCGTATTTCGCACCCAGCCCGACCAGCACCACGAGCACCAGCACCAGGTGCGCACAGAACACCGGCAGCGAGGCCGAGCCCAGTGTCTCCAGCCAGCGCTGGCGCGGCATGCGGGCGGCCAGCCGGGGGCCGTAGTGAATGGCGAGCACCACCAGCGCAAACAGGTTGACCATGCGCATGGGCCCCAGCGCCCATTTGTCGAACCAGGGGTTGAATGGGGCGTACGGCCCGTCGGCATGGAAAGGGATCTGGCCGACCAGGTGGCGCCAGCCCATCAGGAAAATGGCCAGCGCAATGGCCAGCAGCACCGACCAGCGCGGGAAGGCGAACGCCGGCGCATTCGGGTCGTTGCGCGTGGCGCCCATCCACAGCCCCAGCATCCAAAGGAACTGCCAGCTCCACATCACGAAGGCACCGGTCTCGTTGAAGGGCACGGGCAGCGGCACCAGGGCGTTGATGCTGTCGTACACGCCGTGCGACAGGCCGAACTGCGCCGCCAGCCACACCAGCCCGCTGACCAGCATCACCAGCCGCCAGCCCCAGACGAAGGCCAGCACCATCACCCAGGGGCTGGCCAGCATGAACAGCACGTACAGCGGCAGGATATCCAGGAGTGGCGGCTCGTAGAGCAGCAGCAGTCCGCCCACCAGGGCCGTGAACGGCTGCCTGACGTAGAAGTTCAGCAGGTCCACCACGGCCGGCTGCTCGATGCGGATGCCGATGAAGGCGATCACCGTGAACAGGAACAACAGCAGCGCCGCATGGCAGGCATAGATCTTGAGGGCGCGGCGCCAGAAGGCATGGTGCATCTCGGCCACGCTCTTGCGCCAGGCCACGCGGCCGTAGACCATGCCGGCCATGTAGGCCGACAGCAGCACGAAGCCCTCCGCTGCGGACACGTAGCCGAAGGGCTGGCCCAGCGGCGAGGTGAGCCGCGTGGGCAGGTGCGTTACTGTCATCAGCAGCAACATCAGCCCCCGGGCTGCATCGATCTCCCAACTGCGTTGGGAGGGCGGGGCGGGCGCGGGGGGCATGGTGGCTCCTCAGGCGAGGGTGCGTAGCTTGGGCTCTCTGTCCCACTGGCGCGTCTGCGCGGCAGCGATGAAGGCCTTGCTGTCCTTGGGGTCCACCACGCCGGCATCGGGCTCGATACCAGCCGCCTGAAGGATGGCCTGCGTGCCGGGGCAGGCGCCGATGGCCTTGAGGTGGCCGAAGGCATCGCGGAACCAGTCCACGGCAGCAGCTTCGCGCGCGAGCTTCTGGCCCGCCTCGGTCGAGAGTATCGAGGCCACGGCATCGAACACCGTGGAGGGTGTTCCGGCCAATTGCCCATCGGCTGGCAGGCGGCTGCCATCGTCCATCACGGCACCACCCACCTTGGGCGCGACGATCTTCACCGTGGCGCCCGCCTTCTCGATGGCCTTTCGCAGGGTCGCCACCGACTTGGCGTTGGTGCCGTCGTGGACCAGCAGGCCCACGCAGCGGCCTTCCAGCGTCGGCTGCATGCGGTCGATGATGCGCAGCGCGGGCGACAGTGGCAGGTCCTGCGGCTTCACGGCGGCTGGGGGCTTGGGTGGCATGGCATCCATGCCCAGGCCATCGGCCACGCGCTGGGCGAGGGCCGGGTCCACATGCTGCAGGTGGCCGACCACGGCCTCGCGCACGTGCACGGTGGCCACCTTGGACAGCTCGAACACGATGGCCGAGGCGATGTGCGACTGCTCCAGCTCGCTCTGGCTGCGAAAGAACATGCGCGCCTGGCTGTAGTGGTCGGCAAAGCTCTCGGCCCGGATGCGGCCCTTGGCACCCGCGTCGGCGGCTTCGGCGAAATGGCGGAACCCCTGCGCCTGCGAGGCGCGGGGCGTGTCGCCCTGCAGGCTGCTGGGCTCGTAGTTGACGCGGCCCTTGGGCACGTTCATCTGCATGTGGCCGTCGCGCTGCATGTTGTGGAACGGGCACTTGGGCGCGTTGACCGGGATCTGCGCGAAATTCGGGCCGCCCAGGCGCGACAGCTGCGTGTCCAGGTACGAGAACAGCCGGCCCTGCAGCAGCGGGTCGTTGGAAAAATCCACGCCCGGCGGCACATTGGCCGGGCAGTAGGCCACCTGCTCGGTCTCGGCAAAGAAGTTGTCGGGCCAGCGGTTGAGCACCATGCGGCCGATGGTGCGCAGCGGTACCAGCTCCTCGGGAATCAGCTTGGTCGCATCCAGGTGGTCGAAGGGGAAGCTGGCCGCCTCTTCTTCGGTGAAGAGCTGCACGGCGAAGTCCCATTCGGGGTAGTTGCCGGCCTCGATGGCCTCGAACAGGTCGCGGCGGTGGTAGTCGTTGTCGGCCGCCTGCAGTTTCACGGCCTCGTCCCACACCGTGGACTGGATACCCAGCTTCGGCCGCCAGTGGAACTTCACGAAGGTGCTCTTGCCCTCGGCATTCACCAAGCGGAACGAGTGCACGCCAAAGCCTTCCATCGTGCGCAGGCTGCGCGGGATGGTGCGGTCGCTCATGGCCCACATCACCATGTGCAAGGTCTCGGGCATCAGCGAGACGAAGTCCCAGAAGGTATCGTGGGCGCTGCCGGCCTGCGGGTAACCGCGGTCGGGCTCCATCTTCACGGCGTGCACGAGGTCGGGGAACTTCATCGCGTCCTGGATGAAGAACACCGGGATGTTGTTGCCCACGATGTCCCAGTTGCCCTCCTGCGTGTAGAGCTTGACGGCGAAGCCGCGCACGTCGCGCGGCGTGTCCACCGAGCCGGCACCGCCGGCCACGGTGGAAAAGCGGGTGAACACGGGCGTTTGCACCCCCACTTCGGTGAGCACGCGGGCCGTGGTGTAGTCGGCCAGCGATTCGGTCAGCTCGAAGTAGCCGTGCGCGGCCGTGCCACGCGCATGCACGATGCGTTCGGGAATGCGCTCGTGGTCGAAGTGCGTGATCTTCTCGCGCAGGATGAAGTCTTCGAGCAGCGAGGGGCCGCGTGGCGTGCTGCGCAGCGAGTTCTGGTTATCGGCGATCGGTATGCCCAACTGGGTCGTCATGACCGGGTGGTCGGCGCCGGCTTGCTGTTGCAATTCGTCACCATTGCCGCGCAGGGTGTCGGGCGCCGGGGTGGTGGATGGGGTCGAACGTGGCTTGTCCGCGGGCGTGCGGACGGCTGGGGACTTGGCCATGGATGCTCCAGAAATGGGGGGCGGGGACGTGGGTCAAAAGGCATCTTTCCCCAGCAGCGCGCGGGTGGAGGTAGGACCATGGGCCGTCCTCCTGTCGGCGGCGCAAAAAAGGCCCCTTCCGTGAAGTGGCGCACGCCCTGGATACGTAAGTGCTTGCAACGCAGGTCTCCATGCCATGTGGTTTTGTTACGCTTGTCAGTTCCTTTGGAGGGGATCGCGTGAAAGCCAAGAACTGGATGTTTGCCGCCGGCCTGTCGCTGGCGACCCTGGGGGCCATGGGGACAGCCCATGCCCTGCAGATCACGAGCCTGTCCCCCCAGGGCGAGGTCGCTCGCGTGCGCCAGGTGGTGGCCAAGTTCGACGCCGCGGCTGTCAATTTCGGCGACCCGAAGGCGCCGCCACCGCTGACCCTGAGCTGCAGCGATGCCGCCGCCACCAAGGGCAATGGCCGCTGGACGGGCGAGAAGGAATGGGTCTTCGACTTCGAGAACGACCTGCCCCCGGGCGTGCGCTGCACTGCCGCGGTCAAGGCGGGCTTCAAGTCGGCCAGCGGCGCGGCGCTGACCGGGCCCACGAGCTTCCAGTTCAACACCGGCGGGCCGTTCGTGCAGAACATGCGCCCCGGCACCTACCAGGACATCGACGAAGAGCAGGTCTTCGTGCTGCAGCTCAACGGCCCGGCCACGCTGGACAGCATCAAGGCCAACACCTGGTGCGCGCTCGACGGCGTGGGCGAGAAGGTCCCCGTGCGCCTGGTCGAGGGCAGCCAGCGCGATGAAATCCTCAAGTCGCTGGGCCTGGACAAGCGCGCTGCCCAGCAGCCGCTGCAGTACGTGAGCCTGGCCTGCAACCGGCGCCTGACCTCCGGCTCGCGCATGCAGTTCGTCTTCGGCAAGGGCGTGGCCACCCCGAGCGGCGTGGCCAACGCGGTGGAAAAGCGCTTTGCCTACAAGGTGCGCGAACCCTTCTCGGCCGAGTTCAGCTGCGAGCGCGAGAACGCGCAGGCCGCCTGCCTGCCGATCCGCCCGATGGGCCTGTCTTTCAATGCCCCGCTGTCGCGCAAGCTGGCGGCCGGCATCCGCCTGAAGTCGGGCAAGGAAACCATCAAGCCGCAGCTCGAAGGCGGTGCGGACGAGGACAAGAACCCCGATTCCGTGGTCACCAGCCTGCAGTTCACGGCTCCGCTGGCCGAGAACACCCAGTTCACCATCGAACTGCCCAAGGATTTCAAGGACGCCTCGGGCCGCACGCTGCGCAATGCCGACAGCTTCCCTCTCAAGGTGGCCACGGGCGGCAGGCCGCCGCTGGCCAAGTTTGCGGCCGCGCCCTTCGGCATCGTCGAGCGCTTTGCCGAAGGCCCCGAGGGCCCGGCGCTGCTGCCCGTCACCTTGCGCAATGTGGAAGCGGCCCTCAAGGTGCAGGGCCTGCAGGCGGGCAGCGGCACGCCCGCGGCACCCGCCGGCAAGGTGAGCACCCTGCGGCCCACCAGCGACTCGGACATCATCGCCTGGTTCCGCAAGGTCAAGCGCTATGACAACTACAACGTCGACCGCAAGGAAGCGCGCCGCGACACCAAGGGCCCGCTGCCCAAGGTGCTCGACAACGACCGCGACTACGTGCAGTCGCGCATGGTCTCCCTGCTCGGCGGGCAGAACGGCGTGAAGACGCTGGACCTGCCCAAGCCCGCGAACAACGACCCGCGCCCCTTCGAGGTGGTGGGCATTCCGCTGGCGCCCGGCTTCCACGTGGTGGAAATCGCCTCGCAACTGCTCGGCAACTCGCTGCTCGACGAACGCCATGGCGATGCGCGCACCATGTACGTGCGCACCTCGGCGCTGGTGACCAACCTGGGCGTGCATTTCAAGCTCGGCCGCGAGAACGCGCTGGCCTGGGTCACCAGCCTGGACAAGGGCCAGCCCGTGGCCGGCGCCACGGTGCGCGTGTCCGACTGCAGCGGCCGCGAGCTGGCCACCGGCACCACCAATGCCCAGGGCGTGGCCAGCCTCGAAGGCCTGTCGCCGGAGCCCGAGCAGTGCGGTGAAGAGGGCGAACGTGCCTACTTCGTCAGCGCGCGCAGCAAGGGCGCCGACGGCGTGGAGGACATGGCCTTCACCTGGAGCGACTGGCAGCGTGGCATCGAGCCCTGGCGCTTCAACGTGCCCACCAGCAACGAACCCAATCCCGACGAGCGTGCCCACACCATCTTCGACCGCACCCTGTTCCGGGCGGGCGAGACGGTGTCGATGAAGCACCTGCTGCGCACCGACACGCGCAAGGGCTTCGACATCCCCGAGAGCCGGCCCACCACGCTGGTGATCACCCACCTGGGCAGCGGCCAGCAGTACACCCAGCCCCTGGCCTGGCGCAGCACGGCCACGGGCGGCTTCAGCGCGCAGAGCAGCTTTGCCGTGCCGCCCGCGGCCAAGCTCGGCATGTACTCGGTGGAGCTGCGCAATGCCGGTGGCAGCGAGCGCAGCTTCAGCTCGGGCCAGTTCCGGGTGGAAGAGTTCCGCCTGCCGGTGCTCGAAGGCCGCATCGCCCCGACCGACAAGAAGGCCCTGGTGCGCGTGCGCTCCGTTCCCACCGACGTGCAGATCAACTATGTGGCCGGCGGCGGGGCCGCCAACCTGCCGGTGCGCGTTTCGGCCATGGTGCGCAGCAAGTCCCTGCAGTACAACGACTACGACGCCTTCAGCTTCAACCCGCCGCGCAAGCGTGGCCAGTCGGGCAGCGGCAACAGCGACGACGAGGAGGCCGCCGCGAGCCAGGACAGCCGCGTGATCGCCGACAAGCTGGCCGTGACGCTGGACCGCAACGGTGCCGGCAAGCTCACCATCGAGAACGTGCCCCAGGGGCGCCAGCCCCAGGACCTGGTGATGGAGGCCACCTACGCCGACCCCAATGGCGAGGTGCAGACCCTGCGCAGCACGCAGACCGTGTGGCCCGCGGGCGTGGTGGCCGGCATCAAGACCGAAGGCTGGGTGTCAGCCAAGCAGAAGATCCGCTTCCAGGCGCTGGCGCTGCAGCACAACGGCTCCGCCGCGGCCGACGTGCCCTTGCAGGTCAAGGCCGTGGCACGCATCACCACCACCACGCGCAAGCGCATGGTGGGCGGCTTCTACAGCTACGACAACCAGACCGAGACCAAGGACCTGGGCACCATCTGCAGCGGCAAGAGCGACAGCCGCGGCCTGCTGCTGTGCGAGTCCAAGCTCGACGAGGCCGGCGAGGTGGAGCTGGTGGCCATTGCCAGCGACCGCGACGGCAACACCAGCGAGGCGGCATCGTCCGTCTGGGTCACGCGCCAGGGCGAGCTGTGGTTCGGCGGCGAGGACCACGACCGCATCGACCTGCTGCCCGAGAAGAAGAGCTACCAGCCCGGCGAGACCGCCAAGTTCCAGGTGCGCATGCCCTTTCGCTTTGCCACGGCCCTGGTGGCGGTGGAGCGCGAAGGCATCATCGACACGCGCGTGGTGCAGCTCAACGGCCAGGACCCGACCATCGAGCTCAAGATCGAGGACGGTTGGGGCCCCAACGTCTATGTGAGCGTGCTGGCCCTGCGCGGACGCCTGCGCGACGTGCCCTGGTACAGCTTCTTCACCTGGGGCTTCAAGTCGCCACGCGAGTGGTGGAGCTCGTTCTGGTACGAAGGCAAGGAATACCAGGCCCCCACGGCCATGGTGGACCTGTCCAAGCCCGCCTTCCGCCTGGGCCTGGCCGAGATCCGCGTGGGCAGCAAGGCGCACCAGATCGACGTGAAGGTCGTGGCCGACAAGGAAAGCTATGCCGTGCGCGGCAAGGCGCAGGTCACCATCACCGCCACCCTGCCCAATGGCAAGCCTGCCGCCAATGCCGAGGTGGCGCTGGCCGCCGTGGACCAGGCGCTCCTGGAGCTGATGCCCAACACCAGCTGGAACCTGCTCGAATCCATGCTGCAGCGGCGCAGCTGGGGCGTGCAGACCTCCACTGCGCAGATGGAGATCATCGGCCGGCGCCACTACGGCAAGAAGGCCGTGCCCGCGGGCGGCGGCGGCGGCCGCGCGCAGACGCGCGAGCTGCTCGAGACGCTGCTGCTCTGGGAGCCCGCTCTCAAGCTCGATGCCAATGGCCAGGCCAAGGTGACGGTGCCCCTGAACGACGCACTCACCACCTTCAAGATCGTGGCTGTGGCCGATGCCTCGGTGGGCCTTTTCGGCACCGGCAGCACCAGCATCCGCGCCACGCAGGACCTGCAGATCATCAGCGGCCTGCCGCCGCTGGTGCGCGAGGACGACCAGTTCCGCGCCCAGCTCACGCTGCGCAACACCACCAAGGCGGCCATGAAGGTCGAGGTGTCGCCGCGCGCCACGCTGCTGGATGTGAAGCCCCAGACCATCGACATCCCCGCGGGCGAGTCGCGCGAGGTGGCCTGGAACGTGACCGCGCCGGCCCAGCTGGCGCAGACCCGCGCCGAAGCCATCCTCTGGGAGATCGATGCCAAGGACACCGTGAGCGGCGCGCGCGATGCGCTCAAGGCGCGCCAGCGCATCATCCCGGCGATCCCGCTCACGGTGCAGCAGGCCACGCTGGTGCAGGTGGACGGCAGCTTCACCCTGGACGTGAACCCGCCGGCCGATGCATTGCCCGGCCGCGGCGGCCTGAAGATGTCGCTGCAGCCCAAGCTGGCCGAAGGCCTGCCCGGCGTGCGCGACTGGTGGGCCAACTACCCGTTTGCCTGCCTGGAGCAGAAGACCAGCAAGGCCGTGGGCATGCGCGACGGCAAGCTCTGGCAGACCGTGGTGGCCCAGTTGCCCACCTACCTCGACAGCGACGGCCTGGCCAACTACTTCCCGCCGCGCGACGGCGACGCCAACCGCGGCAGCGATACGCTCACGGCCTACCTGCTGGCGGCGACCCACGAGGCTTCCAGCATCGACCCGGCATTCGCGTTGCCCGACGATGCGCGCGCGCCCATGGAGCGTGGCCTGATCGCCTTCATCGAAGGCCGCATCCAGCGCGAGTTCTGGAGCCCGCGCAAAGACCTGGACATGCGCAAGCTGGCCGCCATCGAGGCCCTGTCGCGCTATGGCAAGGCCCAGGGCCGCATGGTCAGCAGCATCACCGTGGCGCCCAACCAGTGGCCCACGCACTCGGTGATCGACTGGGTGAACGTGCTGCGCCGCGTGGCCGACGTGCCCGAGCGTGACAAGCGCCTGGCCGAAGCCATGCAGATCCTGCGCAGCCGCCTGTCCTTCCAGGGCACCAAGGCCATCTTCAGCACCGAGCAGGACGACTACTGGTGGTGGCTGATGCAGAACGGCGACGTCAACACCGCGCGCCTGATACTGGCCGTGATGGACGACCCGGGCTGGAAGGACGACATGGGCCGCCTGGCCAATGGCTTCATCAGCCGCCAGCAGGGCGGTGCCTGGCACACCACCACGGCCAACCTCTGGGGTGGCCTGGCGCTGGAAAAGTTCTCGGCCAAGTTCGAGGCCACGCCGGTCGCGGGCAGCACCAAGGCCAGCATGGGCACGAATACTGCCAGCGTGGACTGGAGCAAGGTCGAGCGCATCAAGACCTCGGATGCCAGCGGCGCCGCGCACCAGACCACCTGGTTCGGCGCACCCGCCGCACCGGGCAACCTGCGCAACAACGGCATGTTCCTGCCCTGGGCGGCCGCGGGCGGCAAGGAAAGCCTGTCCGTCGCCCACCAGGGCACGGGCAAGCCCTGGCTCACGCTGCAGTCGGTGGCCGCCATCCAACTCAAGGCACCGTTCGCTGCGGGCTACGCCATCAAGAAGACCATCACCCCGGTGGAGCAGGCCAACAAGTCGTTGCCCGCCGGCCAGTACACGCGCGGCGACGTGCTGCGCGTGACGCTGGAGGTCAATGCCAGTGCCGACATGACCTGGGTCGCCATCACCGACCCGGTGCCCGGCGGCGCCACCATCCTGGGCAGCGGCCTGGGCCGCGACTCCGAGATCGCTACCCAGGGCGAAAAGCGCAGCGGCAGCGGCTGGCCGGCGTTCGAGGAGCGCAGCTTCGAGTCCTTCCGCAGCTACTACCACTACCTGCCCAAGGGCACGGTGAAGATGGAGTACACCGTGCGCCTGAACAACGTGGGCGACTTCGCGCTGCCCCCGAGCCGCGTGGAGGCCATGTACGCGCCCGAGATGTTCGGCGAGTTCCCCAACGCCCGCGTGAAGGTGGAGGCCGCCAAGTGACAGCCGGCGCCGCGGCCTGGCCAGGGAGGCACCGGCCATGAACGCCAGCGTCTTCGTGGAGCTGCGGTTCTGGGTGCTGGTGGTGTTCTCGCTGGTGCTGCCTGCGGGCATCTATGCGGCGCTGCTGCGCACCCGCGCCATCTCGCGCCCGGCCGTGCTGGGCTTCGGCATTGCGCTGGTGCTCATCGCGGGCGTCGACGTCTACCTGCTGCAAAGCATGGCGGCACTGGCCCGCCAGACGCTCTCGGCGGCCGACGACGCGGTGTTCGCGTCCGAGGTATCGATCGCGCTCTACGTGCTGCCGGCCGTCTTCGGTGGCATCGGCGTCAACCTCATCTCGCATGTGCTGCTGCACCACCTCACCGAGGCCGAGAAGCGCTTCGAGCGGGAGCATCCCGGTGGCTGATCCGGCCCTCTGGTGGCGCCGCCTGGCGCTGACCCTGGCGGCCGCGGCGGCGCTGCCCGCCCATGCGATCCCCAGCTTCACCGAGGTGCGCCAGGATTTCAGGCCCTCCGATACCCTGGTCCTCTCGCAGGAGGGCGAGGTCGTCCAGCGCCTGCGCACCGATGCCACGGTGCGCCGCGGCCAGTGGGTGCCGCTGGCCGACATCTCGCCGGCGCTGCGTGCGGCCCTGGTGCTCAGCGAGGACAAGCGCTTCTACGAACACAGCGGTGTGGACTGGCGCGCGGCCTCGGCGGCCGCCTGGGGCAACCTCTGGAACCAGCGCACGCGCGGTGCCAGCACCATCACCATGCAGTTGGCCGGCCTGCTCGACGGCGACTGGCGCCAGGGCCCGGGCGGGCGCAGCGTGGTGCAAAAGCTCGGCCAGACCGTGGCCGCCCAGGTGCTGGACCGCCGCTGGCGCAAGGACCAGGTGCTGGAGGCCTACCTCAACCTGGTGCCGTTCCGCAGCGAGCTGGTGGGCATCGACGCGCTGAGCCGCACCCTGTTCGACAAGGCCGCCCACGGCCTCGACGACCGCGAGGCGGCCGTGGCCGCCGCACTGGTGCGCGCGCCCAATGCCCGGCCGGCGCTGGTGTCGCAGCGCGCCTGCGGCGTGCTGCGCGATCTGCAGCAGCGCCCGGGCCAGGCGGCGGCCCGCGTGGACTGCGATGCGCTGGACCTGTTCGTCACCGCGGCGCTGCAGCGCAGGGCCTTCGGTGCCAGCGAGGGCATGGCCCCGCACTTCGCGCGCTACCTGCTGCGCCAGCAGCAGGCCGTGCCGGGCGCAGCCCCCGTGCCCGAACAGGTGGCCAGCACCCTGCGCGCACCCCTGCAGCGCTTTGCCGTGCAGACGCTGGCCCAGCACCTGCGCGAGCTACAGGGCCGCAACGTCGAGGACGGCGCGGTGCTGGTGCTCGACAACGCCACGGGCGCCGTGCTCGCCTGGGTCGGCTCTTCGGGCCAGCTCAGCCAGGCCGGCGAGGTCGACGGCGTGCAGGCCCTGCGCCAGCCGGGCTCCACGCTCAAGCCCTTTCTCTATGCCCAGGCGATTGCCGAGCGGCGGCTCACGGCGGCCTCGCTGGTGGACGATTCGCCGGCCCACATCGCCACGGCCGGCGGTCTCTACATCCCGCAGAACTACGACCGCCAGTTCAAGGGCTGGGTCTCGGCGCGCACGGCGCTGGCGGCCTCGCTCAACGTGCCGGCGGTGCGCACGCTGGTCATGGTCACGCCCGATGCCTTCCACCGCCAGCTCGGCGCCCTGGGCCTGCCGCTGCGCGAGAGCGGCGACTACTTCGGCTACAGCCTGGCGCTGGGCAGCCCCGAGGTGCCGCTCCTGCACCTGACGAACGCCTTTCGCACCCTGGCCAATGGCGGCAACCGCGGGCCGGTGCGGGCGTGGCCGGGCCAGCCGGGCGCGGCGCCGGTGCGGGCCATCGATGCCGGCGCGGCCTTCATCGTGGGCGACATCCTGTCCGACGGCAATGCGCGCTCGCGCACCTTCGGCACCGACAGCGTGCTCGCCACGCGCTTCTGGTCGGCCGTGAAGACCGGCACCAGCAAGGACATGCGCGACAACTGGGCCGTGGGCTGGTCGCAGCGCTACACGGTCGGCGTGTGGGTCGGCAACGCCAGCGGTGCAGCCATGCACGACGTGAGCGGCAGCAGCGGCGCCGCGCCCATCTGGGCCGCGGTGATGGGCTTCCTGCATGCACGCGAGCCCAGCCGCGTCCCCACAGCGCCCAAGGGCCTGGTGCGCCAGGCCGTGCAGTTCGGCCCCCTGCAGGCGGCGCCGGAAGGAGCGGCACCGCTGCCGCTGGAGGCGGCGCGCGAGGAATGGTTTGTTCCCGGCACCCAGCAGGCGCGCTTTGCCATCGACGCCGGGCCGGCCGACGACGCCGTGGCCGCGAAGCGCGGTACCAGTCCCTTGCGGGCCGCTCCCGCCACGGCGGAAACTGCCGACGAAGCGCCCTCGGCGCGCATCCTGGCGCCGGTGCCGGGCACCATCATCGCGCTCGATCCCGACATTCCGCCCGAGCGCCAGCGCCTGCAGTTCGTGGCCAGTGGCGGGCGCGACCTGCGCTGGCGCATCGACGGGCGCGAGCAGGGGCGGGGTGCCCGCTCGGCCTGGCCGCCCTGGCCCGGGCGCCACCAGCTGGAACTGGTGGACGCGCGCGGCAAGGTGCATGACACGCTGCAGTTCGAAGTGCGCGGGGCGGGTGTGCGGGCGGCCGGCGCCAGCCCGCCAGCGCGCCGATAAGTGCCGCAAAAGCCCTGCCTTTTCGCGTTATGCCGGGGCTATGGGCGACGTTACACTGTGTTGCAGATAACCGGGTCTGCATGACGCTTGCCCCGCAACGCACGCTTGTCCATGCACTTTTCCCGCCAGTTTTTCTCCCACAGGCTGATCTGGCTGGCCCTGCTGGTCTCCCTGGGCATTGGTTTGCTGTTTGCCCGCACCATCTGGACCATGCGGGAGGACAGCTGGGACTACGCCAGCCGCACCAATGCCAACCTGGCCAGCACGCTGGAGCGAAGCCTTGGCGGCACGCTTCGCTCGCTCGATGAATCGCTCAAGGGCGTGGTGGCGGGGCTGGAGCGCCCCGAGGTGATGGCTTTGCCGCCCGAGATACGCAACGGCGTTTTGTTCGACAACTCCCTGCAGGTGCCAGGCTCCGGCTCGGTGCTGGTGGTCGATGAGCGGGGCGATGTGGTGCTGGACTCGTCCGCCCTGAAGCCGCGCCAGGCCAACTTTGCCGATCGGGACTACTTTCTCGCCTTCTCCCAGGGCGGGCAACAAGGCCTGCACGTGGGTCGCCCCGTACCGTCGCGCATCACCGGGCTGTACATTCTTCCGTTGACCAGGGCCTACTACCACCAGAACGGCCGCTTCGCGGGGGTCGTGGTCGGTGCCATCCGCCTGAATTACTTCGACAGGCTGTTCGGTTCGCTCGACCTGGGGGTGGGCAGCCGGGTGGACCTGTACCGCACGGACGGGCTTCTTGTCTCGCGCTTTCCGCTGGCCCAGGGCGATGTGAATACGACCATCGCTGGCACGGCCGCCCTGGCACGGCTGCAAGCCACGGCGGTGGGCATCGACGCGGTCGATGCGGCGGCTGCCGACGGCTCGCACCAACTGCAGGCCTGGGAGCACGTGGGCTCCTACCCGCTGATCGTGAATGTCGCGCAGTCCAGCGACACCGTGTTGGCCAAATGGCGCCGCAGCGCCTGGGTGCTGAGCATCTTTTCTGCACTGCTCATGGCCGGTTGTGTGGGATTGGCCATGCTGTTCGTGCGCGAACTGCTGCGCCGCCAGGCCGTGAGCGCCGAATTGCGCGCGGCCGAGCGCGACCGGCAGACCATCCTCGACAACCTGCCGTCGCTGGTGAGCTACTGGGACGCGGACCTCACCAACCGTTTTGCCAACAGTGCCTACGACGCCTGGTTCGGCGTGGCACCCGAGCAGTTGCGCGGCATGCGTTTTGGCGAGCTGCTCGGGCCCGACCAGTACGCGATGTGCGAGCCTTTCCTGCGCGGTGCACTGCGCGGCGAGCGCCAACTCTTCGAATGCACCCTGATCGACAGGGCCGGGCAGCTGCACCATGCCATCGTCTCCTACGTGCCCGACATGGACGGCGACCAAGTGCGGGGCGTTTTTTCGCAGACCATCGACATCACCGACCGCAAGCGTATGGAGGAACAGCTGTTCGAGGAGAAGGAGCGCATCCGCCTGACCCTGCAGGCGATCGGCGATGCCGTGATCTGTGCCGATGCGCAGGGCCACATCACCTACCTCAACCCGGTGGCCGAGCGCCTGACGGGCTGGCAGGCCTTCGACGCCGCCGGCAGCCGGGTCGAGGCCGTGGTCCGGCTGCAGGAGCCGGACACGGACAGGATCCTGCCCAGCGCACTGCATGGCGCCATCAACGGCCATCCGCCCGAGGTACCGGTGCGTGGCGTGGTGCAGCACCGTACATCGGGGCAGCGCTTCGATGTCGAGGAAACCGCCAGCACCATCACCGACCGGCATGGCACGGTGACCGGTGCCGTGGCCGTGCTGCGCGACGTCACCGAGGCCGTGGCCATGCAAGCGCGCATGGCCCACCTGGCCCAGTACGACGCGCTGACCGACCTGCCCAACCGCCTGCTGCTGCAGGACCGCGCCCAGCTGGCCATCGCCCACGCACGGCGCGATCGCCGTTGCCTGGCCGTGATGTACCTGGACCTGGACGGCTTCAAGGCCGTCAACGACCGGCTCGGGCACGACATGGGCGACCGGCTGCTGGTGCAGTTCGCGCAGCGCCTGAAGTCCGCCGTGCGTGGATCGGACACCGTGTGCCGCCAGGGCGGCGACGAGTTCGTGGTGCTGCTGCCGGGCCTGGAGGACGCAGAGGGCGCCTGCAGCGTGGCCCGCAAGATGCTGGCTGGCGCGGCCAGCCCCTTCGAGCTGGGTGGCGAGGCGCTGCGCATCGGCCTGAGCGGTGGCATCGCCATGTTCCCCGAGCATGGCGCCACCTTCGAAGAGCTCACGCAGCACGCCGATGCCGCCATGTACGCCGCCAAGCGCGGCGGGCGCCTGCAGTTCATGCTCTACGCGGGCCCCGGGGCCGAACCGCGGGTGATCACGCCGCCGCAGTCCGGGCCGGGTTAGCACGCGCCAGGCGTGCCAGCCCTGCCCAGCGCGGCGGGCGGCATGCGTCTATGCTCGGCGGTTCTGTCCGCTTTTTCCTCGCCTTCCATGCATGCGCTCGCCCCGGTGTTGTTCGTCCTGATCTGGTCCACGGGCTTTCTCGCGGGGCGTGGCGTGGCCAGCCATGCCGACCCGTTCTGGTTCCTGGCCTTGCGCTTTGCCTGCGTGGCCGCCGCCTTCATCGGCGCGGCGCTCTGGGTGCGGGCCGCCTGGCCCAAGGGGGGCCGGCGCATCGCCATGCACCTCTTGGCCGGCGCGCTCATGAGCGGGCTGTACCTGGGCCCGAGCTGGTGGGCCATGTCGCAGGGGCTGGCGGCCGGCATCATGTCGCTCATCGGCGCGCTGCAGCCGCTGTTCACGGCGCTGCTGGCCGTGGCGGTACTGGGCAAGCGCCTGTCCGGAACTACCTGGGCCGGTCTGGCGCTGGGCTTTGGCGGCGTGGGCCTGGTGCTGCTGCCGCGCCTGCAGGCGGCCGATTCCAGCGCGCTGTCGCTGCCCGTGGTGCTGGTCGCAGCGGGCAGCATCTTCTCGCTCACCGTGGGCTCCATGGTGCAGAAGTCGCCCCTGGCCGCGGGCGACGACCTGCGCAGCGCCAGCGCCGTGCAGAACATCGGCGCCGTGGCAGTGCTGCTGGCCATGGCGGGCGCGGTGGGCCAGCCGCACTGGGACAACTCGGCCGCACTCTGGGGCTACCTGGCATTCTCGGTGCTGGTGCTGTCCATCGGCGGCGCCACGCTGCTCATCTGGCTCATGCGCCAGGGAGAGGCCACGCGCACCACAGCCCTGCTGCTGGCCGTGCCGCCGCTGTCGGCGCTGCAGGCCTGGTTCATCTTCGGCGAGACGCTCTCTCCCATCCAGCTCGTCGGGTTCGTGGTGGCCATCGCCGGGGTGGCGCTGGCGCGCCGCTGATCGCCCATGCAAAAATTTCAACGGCCGCACCAAAGCCTTCATGCCGCCCGCGCCGCGGCGGGGCTACGATGCGCTGCATCCATAACAAGGGGACCCCGTGCCTGACCTGTCGAAAATCACCTGCATCGAAGACCTGCGCGTGGTCGCTCAGCGCCGCGTGCCGCGCATGTTTTATGACTACGCCGATTCGGGCTCGTACACCGAGGGCACCTACCGCGCCAACACAGCCGAGTTCCAGTCCATCAAGCTGCGCCAGCGCGTGGCCGTCAACATGGAGGGCCGCAGCACCCGCACCACCATGCTTGGCCAGGACGTGGCCATGCCCGTGGCGATTGCGCCCACCGGCCTCACGGGCATGCAGCATGCCGACGGCGAGATCCTGGGCGCACGCGCGGCCAAGGCCTTCGGCATTCCGTTCACGCTGTCGACCATGAGCATCTGCTCGCTCGAGGACATCGCCGAGAACACCGGCCGCCACCCCTTCTGGTTCCAGGTCTACGTGATGCGCGACCGCGACTTCATCGAGCGCCTGATCGACCGCGCCAAGGCCGCCAACTGCTCGGCGCTGCAGCTCACGCTGGACCTGCAGATCCTGGGCCAGCGCCACAAGGACATCAAGAACGGCCTGTCCACCCCGCCCAAGCCCACCATCCGAAATCTGATCAACCTGGCCACCAAGCCGCAGTGGTGCCTGGGCATGCTGGGTACGAAGCGCCGCAGCTTTGGCAACATCGTCGGCCATGCCAAGGGCGTGGGCGACCTGTCGTCGCTCTCGTCGTGGACGGCCGAGCAGTTTGATCCCCAGCTCAACTGGGGCGACGTGGAGTGGATCAAGAAGCGCTGGGGCGGCAAGCTGGTGCTCAAGGGCATCATGGACGCCGAGGACGCGCGCCTGGCTGTGGACAGCGGGGCCGATGCGCTCATCGTGAGCAACCACGGCGGGCGCCAGCTCGACGGTGCGCCCTCGTCCATCGCCGCGCTGCCGGGCATCGCCCAGGCCGTGGGCAAGGACATCGAGGTCTGGATGGACGGCGGCATCCGCAGCGGGCAGGACGTGCTCAAGGCCCGCGCGCTGGGCGCGCAGGGCACGCTGATCGGGCGCAGTTTCCTCTACGGCCTGGGTGCCTTCGGCGAGGCCGGCGTGACCCGCGCGCTGCAGATCATCCAGAAGGAACTGGACATCACCATGGCCTTCTGCGGCCATACCAACATCAACAACGTGGACCGCTCGATCCTGCTGCCCGGCACCTACCCGGTGTAGGCATCCAGCCAGGTAGCGCGGGCCTTCTCCAGCCTGTATGGCGGCCGTGCCCTTTGGAGTGGGCTGGGCGCCACGGCAGGGCGTTATAACCCATCGATGACTCTTTCATGGATGGCCTGGGCCTGGATTCCCCTCACCCTCTGGGCCGCGCTCGCGCAGACGGCGCGCAACGCCGCACAGCGCTCCGTCACGGCCGAACTGGGCACGCTGGCGGCCACGCTGGTGCGCTTTCTCTACGGGCTGCCGCTGGCCTCGGCCTGGGTGGCGGGCCTGACCTTCGTCGGCACCGGCTACGGCGTTCCGCATTTCTCGCTGCCCTATGCCGCCTGGCTGGCCATGGGTGCGCTCACGCAGGTGGGGGCCACGGCCTTTTTGCTGCTGGCGATGAAGGAGCGCAACTTCGTGCTCGCCGTGGCCTATTCCAAGACCGAGGTGCTGCAGGTCGCGCTGTTCTCGGCCGTGCTGCTGCAGGAACTGCCCGGCCCGCTGGCCTTTGGCGCCATGGCCGTGGCCACCGTGGGTGTGGTGCTGCTCTCGCTGCCGGCCGGCGGCTGGCGCGCGCTGCGCGCAGGGGAGGGCGGCAGCAGCAAGCTGGTGGTCTACGGCCTGGCCTCGGGGGCGTGCTTTGCGCTCGCCAGCGTGGGTTTTCGCGGGGCCTCGCTGGCGCTGGGCGAGGGCGTGGGACCCTGGGTGGCCGGCGCCTGGGGCGTGTTCTGGGCGCAGCTGCTGCAGACCCTGGTGCTGGGCGGCTGGCTGCTGGCGCGCCAGCCTGGCGTGGCCGGCGCGATTGCGCGCGCCTGGCGGCTGTCGGTGGTGGCGGGCTCCATGGGCGCGCTGGCCTCCATCGCCTGGTTCACGGCCTATGCCATGCGCCCGGCGTCCGACGTGCGCACGCTGGGGCTGGTCGAGGTGCTGTTCAGCTACCTGGTGTCGCGGCGCATGTTCCGCGAGAGCCTGTCACGCACCGAGGGCATCGGCCTGGCCCTGGTGCTGGCGGGGCTGGTGGGCATCTGCGCCCAGTGGTAGCGGGGCACCGTGTCAGGGGGCGGGGGCGGGAAGGGCCGCCAGCCGCCGCAGCGTGGCCAGGTAGGCCACCACGTCTTCGCGCTCCTGCGCGTCCTCCAGGCTGTAGTCCATGGCGTGGCCGGGGATCAGCGCCTCGGGGTCGGTCAGCCAGGCCTTGAGCGTGGCGCGGGTCCACAGCAGCTTGCTGGCCTGCAGGGCCGGTGAATATGGGTAGTCCTTGAGGGCGCCTGCACGGCGGCCGACCACGCCGCGGTGGGCGGGGCCCTCGCGGTGCGCCTCCACGCTGTGGCAGCCTGCGCAATGCTCCTGGTACACGGCGCGCCCGCGTTCCACCGATTGAGCGGATGCACCGCTGCCCGCCAGCCAGAGCAGGCAGGCGGCGAACGCCACCGTGCTTCGTTTCACATCGGGCCTCATCCTGGGAGGCCTGGCTGGGGATGCCGGGTGGGAAGGGGGCTGCAAAGTCCGGTGGGGTCGTTCATGGGGCCAGGCTGGGTCGGATGGGGGAGCACGGGGCAGTGGCTGCGGGGCGCCGCCCGTGCCTTGTGCCACCTATACGCGGCCGGCCAGCCATTGGATGCAGCCGCGTGGGGGCGGTTTTGTGGGGAGGCCCTTGCATCCAGATGCCGGTTTGTGGCGTATCCACAGCAGACCCCTTGCAACTTCCACCGTGACTTCGGGCCCATCCCACACAATCGGCGCATGAGCACCCTCACCCCAGACAGTGAACTGATGTACCTCCTTGACCGCATTGCCGCGCAGGACGACTCCGCGCTGAAAGCCTTGTACGAGAGCACCTCGTCCAAGCTGTTCGGCCTGGCGTTGCGCATCGTGCGCCACCGTGACGTGGCGGAGGACGTGCTGCAGGAGGCGTTCCTGAGCATCTGGCGTGGGGCGGGCAACTACCGCGCATCGCTGAGCCCGCCCATGGCCTGGATGGGGCTGATCGTGCGCAGCCGTGCGCTGGACGCGCTGCGCAAGCGCAGTTCCGAGCGCAGCGACCTCACCAACGAGTTCGACGACGAGATGGCCCAGACCCTGGAAGGCGATTCGCCCAACCCCATGGACGTGACCCAGGCCAGCGAACAGGCCTTTGCACTGCACCAATGCCTGGGCAAACTGGACAACAAGCAGCGCGAGGTGGTGAGCCTGGCCTACCTGCGCGACCAGAGCCACAGCGAGCTGGCCGAGCAGCTGCAACTGCCGCTGGGCACCGTGAAGAGCTGGATCCGGCGGGGCCTGGAGCAGTTGCGCCAGTGCATGGCCCGCTACATCTGAGCCGAGGCGCACCATGAACATCACCCAACACCCCGAACTGCTCGACCGCCTGGCTGCCAGCTATGCGCTCGGTACCCTGCGCGGCGGCGCACGCCGCCGCTTCGAGACCCTGGCCCGCGAGCATGCGGCCGTGCGGGCGGCCGCCCTGGTGTGGCAGACCCACTGGTCGGGTCTGGCCGAGCTGCAGGAACTCGCGCAGCCCGATGCCGCCGTGTGGACGCGCATCCACAACCTGGTGCAAGCCGAACGCCAGGCCCAGGCCATGCAGGCAGCTCGCCTGGCCGGTGACGGCGAGCCGGCCTTGCCGGTGTCCGCGGGCCCCGGTGGCTGGCTGCGCAGCCTGCTGCTGTGGCGTGGTGCGGCCGTGGCCGGCGCCCTGGCCACCCTGGTGGCGGTGGTGGTCGGGCTGCAGGTCAATGGCGGCTTGCGCGCCAGCAGCGGCGCCCAGATCGCCGAGCTGCGCCAGCAGCTGCAGGCCGCGCCGCAGATCCAGTACGTGGCCGTGCTGGCCGACGACAAGGCCGCGGCTTCCATGCTGGTGACCTTCGATCCGAAGAACAACCGGCTGGAACTGCAGCGCGTGGGCGGCTTCCAGGAGGGGGCGGACCAATCGCTGCAGCTGTGGGCGCTGCCGCCTGCGGGCGGGCCGCGTTCGCTCGGCGTGCTGGGGCAGGAGAAGCTGCTCAATCTGACGGCCGGCGAGGCCGATGTGCGCCAGGTGCCCGTTCTGGCCATCAGCCTGGAGCCCAGGGGCGGTGTGCCCAGCGCAGGCGGGCCCACGGGCCCCGTGCTGTTCAAGGGCGAGCTGATCCAGCGCATGTTGTAAAAGCATGAAGCCCCCCTGAGGCGCTGCGCGCCTTCCCCCCAGGGGGACGCGGCCCTTGCACGGCGGCACTGGCATGGTTCCGCGCCAAGTTGGACGGGTGGTGGGCGGTGCAGGACGCCGCAAGGCCGCAGGGTGCAGCCCTCGGGGTTTGGGTGGAAGAAAAATATCTGTGGTTTTTGAATCCGTGGCGCACCAGATTGCGTAAGTAGGGTGCAACATCCTCTTACATCGCTTTCGTAATGGAGCCCTCGATGAACCACAGGCATCCTTTCACCGTGTTTGCGGTCCTGGCCATGGTGGCCGGGCTGGCGCAGGCGGACACCGGCAAGCTGCTGCTCACCGGCGGCGTGAGCACCATTGCGGGATCGGCTGGCGGGGGGCTCACGCCCTGGGCCGTGATCGGCAGCAATGCCACCGAGGGCGAGGTCGGCTTCAGCGGCTACGCCACGCGCGCCGGCACGCGCGACTACGGCCTCACTGGCTACGGCGTGGCCGTGGGGCTGTTCGACCGGGCCGAGCTGTCGCTGGCACGGCAGGACTTTGATGCCTCGCCAGCGCTGGCGCTCAACGGCATCGCGGCCTTTGGCGTGACCCCCGGCCAGCACATCAGGATGGACGTGGTGGGCCTCAAGTTCCGGGTCGCCGGCGATGCGGTGCTCGATGCCGACAGCTTCATGCCGCAGATCGCGGTGGGCATCGAGCACAAGCGCGCCCACCCTGGCTCCATCCAGTCGGTCTACAACTTCCTGGGCGTGAAGGACAGCGGCACCGACCTCTATGTAAGCGCCACCAAGCTCTTCCTGGCGCAGAGCCTGCTGGTCAACGCCACGCTGCGTTCCACCAACGCCAACCAGAACGGCCTGCTGGGCTTTGGCTCGGCGGCCCCGGGCAAGAACAGCCGCAGCCTGCAGCCCGAATTTTCGGTGGCCTACCTGGTGAGCAAGAACGTCGCCGTGGGCGCCGAATACCGCTTCAAGCCCAACCACCTGCAGGCGCTGGGCGCTGCGGCCGGCCTGGGCGCAGGGCTGCGCGAGGACGACTGGAAGGACCTGTTCATCGCTTGGGCACCGAGCAAGCACCTGTCGCTCACGTTGGCCTACGTGGACCTGGGCCGCATCGTGCCCGGGGTGACCCAGGGCCGGCGCCAGACTGGCTACTACCTCTCTGCACAAGCCGCGTTCTGACCCCCGGCACTTCTGGAGACCGATCATGAAAAAGACCCTGATGGCCTTGGGCCTCGCCGGTGCCTGCCTGCTGGCGCTGCCCGCCCTGGCCCAATCCGCAGCGCCTGCGGGCCTGTACCAGGCGCTGGGCGAAAAGCCCGGCATCGACCGCCTGGTGGACGACTTCGTCAACCGCGCCGTGAAGGACCCACGCATCGGCGCCCACTTCAAGGACACCAAGCCCGCAGCGCTCAAGGAGAGCCTGGCCGACCAGTTCTGCCAGCTCAGCGGCGGGCCTTGCAAATACGAAGGCGCCGATATGAAATCGGCCCATGCCGACATGCAGATCAACAAGGGCCACTTCCATGCGCTCGTCGAGGTGCTGCAAAGCGCCATGGACGCGCAGGGCATTCCTTTCGCCCAGCAGAACCGCCTGCTGGCCCTGCTGGCCCCCATGCACCGCGACGTGATCACCGTTCACTGACTCAGAGAGAGGGAACCTTGCCCATGCAACACACGCTCATCGCCATCGCCGCCAGCCTCCTTGCCCTGGGGGCGCACGCCGGCAACGTACAGATCCAGGTACTCGACAAGGAGGGCAAGCCCGTGCCCGACGCCGTGGTGGTGGTCTACCCGCCCGCCGGCAGCGGTGCCGCGCCCACGCTGGTGGCACCCAGCCCCGTGATCGAGCAGGAGAAGATGCGTTTCGTGCCTGCCGTGACGGTGGTGGTGCCGGGCACCACGGTGCGTTTCACCAACCAGGACCGCTGGGACCACCATGTGCGCGGCAACGCCGCCGCGCCCGCGGCCAGCGCGGCGCCCGGCACCGGTGGCTTTGAATTGCGGCTGGCCGGCAAGGCCGATGGCAAGCCCTCGAATTTCGCCGACGTGAAGCTCGACACCGCCGGCGTGGTGCTGCTCGGTTGCCACCTGCACGGCTCCATGCGCGGCCACGTGTTCGTGACCGATTCGGCCTGGACACTCAAGACCGACGACAACGGCATCGCCCGCTTCGCCAGCGTGCCCGAGGGCGCAGCCCAGGTGCGCGTGTGGCATGCCGAGCAGCTGGTGGACCTGCCGCGCAAGGCCGTGCAGGTGCTGGCCACGCCGGTGCTCGACACGGTGCAACTGAGCGTGGTGCCGCGCGTGCGCCGGGCACCGCCGCCTTCCACCGCACCTGGCGGCCCCATGGGCTCTTACAGCCAGGCACAGCCGGCCCACCAGCACACGCACTGACGGGCGCCGGGAGCGGGCCGCTTCAGCGGTGGTTCAGTGCCACCTCGGCCGCAGGGGCGGGGGGCATGCTGCCGTCGGCGGGCAGGGCCTGCAGGTAGGCGTACAGGGCGCGCGCATCCACATCGCTGAGCTGGCCCAGGGACTCGAAGGGCATGACCTGGATGGACGTGCCATCGGGCCGCTTGCCGTTGCGCAGCATGGCCACAAAGCTCTCCGCCGTCGGGTAGCGCGCCATGGAGCTGTCCTTGCCGGGGCGGATGTCGGCGGCGGCCGGCCA